>JAEKLZ010000179.1 GCA_019508225.1 Inquilinus limosus
CCGAGGCGGCGAAGTATCAGGGGCTGGACACCTGGCGCACCGAATTCGGCATCGCCAAGCGGGCGCGCGGCGTGACCGGGCGGCCCTTCGACTTCGTCGTCGTCTTCGTCAGGCCGGGCCAGACGCTGCCGTTGGAACCGGTTCGCCTGCGCCCGTTTTGACCCCGAGGGTGCGGCCGCCCGAGACTCGGTCTAGGGTGGGACCAACATCCCAAGGGGAGCGAACGCATGCGCAAGGACCAGGCCGCCCCGCGCGGGCGGATCGACAGCTTCACCATCGACAGCAAGGTGCTGCGGGGCAACCTGCTGGGCGACCCGCATGAGCGCCGGGTCGATCTCTACATTCCGGCCGGGCATGACGGGCGCGGCCTGCCGCTGCTGGTCGACCTGGTCGGCTTCACCGCCGGCGGGCCGGCCCACACCAACTGGAAGAATTTCGGCGAGAACGTGCCGGAGCGGGCCGACCGGCTGATCGCCGAGGGCAAGCTGCCGCCGGTGGTGATCGCCTTCCCGGACTGCTTCACCCGGCTCGGCGGCAACCAGTACATCAACTCCGCCGCCATGGGCCGGTGGGAGGACTTCCTGATCTACGAGATGCTGCCGGCGGTGGAGGCGCGGCTGGGCTGCGGCGGGCCCGGCCGGCGCGGCGTGTTCGGCAAGAGCTCCGGCGGCTACGGCTCGATCATCCACGCCATGCGCCGCGCCGACACCTGGAGCGCCGCCGCCTGCCATTCCGGCGACATGGCGTTCGAGCTGGCCTATCTGCTGGAGATGCCGAACGTGCTGCGGGCGCTGGCCAAGCATGACGGCTCGATCGAGCGCTACATCACCTCGCTGGAGACGGCGAAGAAGATCCAGGATGCCGACCTGCACATCCTGATGTGGCTGGCGATGGCCGCCACCTACGACCCGGACCCGTCGCAGTTCCTCGGCATCCGGCTGCCGGTCGACCCCGACACTTGCGAGCTGATCGAGGAGCGCTGGGCCAACTGGCTGGAATGGGACCCGGCGCTGCTCGCCGACCGGCATGCCGACTCGCTGAAATCGCTGAAGGGGCTGTATATCGACTGCGGCGACATCGACCAGTTCAACTTGGTCTACGGTGCCCGCCGGCTGCATCGGTCGCTGGAGCGGCTGGGCGTGACGCACCGCTACGAGGAGTTCCCGGACAACCACTCCTCGGTCGACTACCGGATGGATGAGAGCCTGCCCTTCCTCGGCCGGGCGCTGACCGAGGGATGACCGGTCAGGCGACCCTGCGGTTGCCGAAGCGGCCGCCGGGGCGGTAGCGGTCGAGATAGCTCGGCAGGATCAGCTCGGCCGGGGTCGGCTGGATGCCGAGATCGGCCAGCGATTTGGCGCCCGGAGCGACCACGTTGTCGATCTTGAGCTGCGTCACCTGGTCCGAGGTCAGAAGCGGCTTCGGCAGCAGGCCGAGCAGCTTCGCCTCGAACGCCGCCAGGCCCCAGGACACCGACACCAGGCGCTTCTTGCGGCCGGTCTGCTGCAGGGTCAGCTGCATCAGCTCGCGGAAGCTGTAGACCCGCGGGCCGCCCAGCTCATAGGTCTGGCCGGCGGTGCCGTCCTGCTCCAGGCAGGCGACGATGGCGGCGGCGACATCCTGGACATAGACCGGCTGGAACTTGGTGGTGCCGCCGCCGAACAGCGGCAGGAACGGCGACGTGCGGGCCAGGGTGGCGAACAGGTTGAAGAAGCCGTCCTCGGGACCGAAGATCACGCTCGGCCGCAGGATCGACGCGCCCGGGAAGGCCGCGCGCACCGCCGCCTCGCCCGCCGCCTTGGTGCGGGCATAGGCGGACGGGCTGTCGGCCGAGGCGCCGATCGCCGAGATCTGCACGAAGCGGCTGGCGCCGGCGGCCGCGGCGGCGCGGGCGACCCGGCCCGCCGCCTCGCCATGGACGGCGTCGAAGCGCTGCCGGCCGCGCTCGAACAGGATGCCGACCAGGTTGACCACGGCATCGGCGCCGGCCACCGCGGCCGCCACCGAATCGTCGTCGCGGATGTTGGCGAAGACCGGAACGACCTGGCCAACCGCGCCCGCCGTCTTCAGCGGCAAGGCCCGGTCGGGGTTGCGCGCGGCGACGATGATGCGCCAGCCGCGCTGGGCCAGCATCTGCGCCACGTAGCGGCCGACGAATCCGGTGCCGCCGAAAAGGGTGACCGTCTTTTGGCCGATGAAGTCCGTCATGGTCCCGCCTGCACGCCGATCAGGCCGCCCTGGCTGCGGCCCGGCCCCCTTATATCCGAGCCGCCCGAGGTTTCAAACGACGCTGCGGAAAAACGACCGGCGTCCGGATCAGGCGCTTGACAAGCCATGGTGCGGGCACGATATTCCGCGCCGTTCGCCGGGATGCCCAACCGCCCGGGTCCGAACTCGTGGGGCTGTAGCTCAGTTGGGAGAGCGTCTCGTTCGCAATGAGAAGGTCAGCGGTTCGATCCCGCTCAGCTCCACCATCTCTCTCCTGACATAGCCTGGGCACGACAACGGCCGGGCGTCCCCTGCCAGAGCCGCCCAGCCGTCGCCGGTATCCGGTCGGACAGATGCGCTAGCCGCGCCTGACCAGACCGGCCACGAGCATGACCACGAAGATCACGATCGCGACCCAGAACAGCAGCTTGGCGCCGGCCATTGCCGTGCCGGCGACGCCGCCGAAGCCGAACAGGGCCGCGACCAGCGCGACGATCAGGAACACCACGGCCCAGTGGAGCAGACTGCCGAACATGTCGGGCACCTCGTTCTTGTGAGCCGGCCGGCCGGCGACGCCGGCACGGACCTTTCACTCCCGAGAACAGGGCTTGCCGCCCGGCAGTTCCCGCTTCGCTGCGCCGACCCCGCCAGATCAGCCGGTCGTGATGTATTCGCGCAGGCTCTCGGCCTCGCTCTCGATCTCGTCGAGCCGCGCCTTCACCACGTCGCCGATGCTGATCATGCCGCAGATCAGCCCGTCGCCATCCACCACCGGCAGGTGGCGGAAGCGGCGCTGGGTCATCATCCCCATCAGCTCGGCCACCGTGTCGTCGAGGCCGCAAGTGATGACGCTTCGCACCATGATGGTGGACACCGGCTCGTCCAGCAGCGCTGGTCCCCTGTCGGCCAGGCGGTGGACGACGTCGCGCTCGGACAGGATGCCGTCGATGTGGCGGCCGTCACCGCTGACCAGCACGGCGCCGATGCGCTTGTCGCGCAGGAGCGTCACGACGTCGGCCAGCCGAAGATCCGGCGCGACATGGATGACGCTGTTCCCCTTCACGGTCAGAATACGGGCAACGTTCATGGCGATTCCCCGATTGTTCTGGTTTTGCGGAAGCATAACACGCCTGCGCCGGACCGCGACTCGGCAGTTTCTCGACTTGTCCTAAAGGCCGGCCCGGTCCTTCGCCATCGCCAGCAGCGGGCCGCCATCGTCGCCCAGCGGATGGAACCCCGCCCCTTCCAGGCAGCGGACGGCGCGGTGGTTCAGGCGGGCCGGCCGGGCCAGGATGCGCGCGGCCCGCCCGCCCTTCAGCAGCCGGTCGGTGTAGGCGCCGAGGAAGGCGCTGCTGAGGCCCTTGCCGACATAGCTCGGCTCGCCGATGAACAGGTCGATGCCGAAACTGCCCGGCTCCGCCTCGCCGCCGGGCACGGCCGAGAGCGCGTCATAGGCCTGCAGATAGCCGATCTGCCGGCCCTGCCAGGCCACCAGCATCGGCTCGGCCCAGTCCGACGCCATCAGGCGGCGGATCTCGCGGATCCCGGTATCGGGGTCACCCCACCAGGCCCGGACATGCGGCGCGGCGAGCCACAGGCGCAGGCGCGGCAGGTCGGCGGGGCGGAGCGGCGTGAAGGTGAACATCGGCCGAAGCTTAGCAGAGCCGCAGCCCATATTTAGCTGTCATCCTCGGGCTTGACCCGAGGATCCAGGGGCTTTCAAAGCGGTTCTCGGTGGCCCCTGGATTGCCGGGTCAAGCCCGGCAATGACAGATGGGAATGGCGCTCACCTCCCAAGGACGGCGCGCTCAGTGCTTTCGCCGGCGCAGATGCGGGGTCAGCTTCCACTCCACCGCCCGGATGCCCTGCGCCACCACGAAGTTCATGGCGAGGTAGAGGATGCCGGCGGCGGTGAACACCTCGAACGGCGCGAAGGTGCGGGAGTTGATCTGCTTGGCGATGCCGGTGATCTCCATGATGGTGATGATCGAGGCCAGCGAGCTGGCCTTCACCATCAGGATGATCTCGTTGCCATAGGCCGGCAGCGCCTGGCGGATGGCGATCGGCACGGTGATCCGCCGGAACACCAGCGCCCGCGACATGCCGCAGGCGCGCGCCGCCTCGATCTGGCCGAACGGCACGGCCTGCAGGCCGCCGCGGATGATCTCGCTGGTATAGGCGGCCGTGTTCATGGCGAAGGCGATCACGGCGCAGGGGAAGGCCTCGCGCAGCGGCCAATTCCAGACGCCCAGCGCCTCCCACAGCGGGCGGAACTGGCCGAGGCCGAAATAGATCAGGAAGATCTGCACCAGCAGCGGCGTGCCGCGGAACACGAAGACATAGGCGCGGGAGATCCGCGACAGGATGCCGTCGCCGGACGCCCGCATCACCGCCAGCACCATGGCCATGACGACGCCGAGGGCAAGCGCCGGCACGATCAGCTCGATCGTCACCAGGGCGCCGCCCAGCAGCCGGTCGAAGGTGTCGAGGATCAGGTCGGGATCCATGCTCAGCCCGCCCGCCGCACGCCGCGGTCGTAATGCGCCTCGGCCCTGCGGAACATCTTGGTCGAGAAGGTGGTGATGACCAGGAACAGGATCGCCGCGGTGATGAAGAACGGGAACGGCTCGCGCGTCGACCGCGCCGCCACCTGGCTGATGCGCATCAGCTCGGTCACGCCGACGACCGAGACCAGCGCCGTGTCCTTCAGGATCAGCTGCCAGATGTTGCCGAGGCCGGGCAGCGCCAGGCGGATGGTCTGCGGCAGGATGATGCGGCGGAACACCGTGAAGCCGTGCATGCCGAAGGCCCGGCCGGCCTCGATCTGGCCGTGCGGGACCGCCTGGATGGCGCCGCGCAGCACCTCGGTCGAATAGGCGCCGGAGATCAGCCCGACGGCGAAGACGCCGATCGCGAACTCGTTCAGCTGGAACGGCTCGGTGATGCCCATCAAGCCGAGGATGGCGTTGATCGCCCGTTCATTGCCGAAGAACAGCAGGTAGATGATCAGCAGCTCCGGCACGCCGCGGATGACGGTGGTGTAGATCTCCATCAGCCCGCGCAGCACGAAGCCGCCCCAGACCTTGAGGCAGGCGGCGATCAGCCCGACCGTGACCCCGAAGATGTAGCTGGCGGTGGACAGCAGCACGGTCATGCCCGCGGCCCGGACGAACTCGTCCCCCCAGCCCTGGTCGCCCCAGGAGAACAGCTCCGTCCAGTGGAGCAGCGAATCCATCAGTCCTTGCTTCCTTGCCGCTGGCTGAATCGGGGCGGGCGGCGGGTCACGCCGCCCGCTTCCGTCCTAGTTGCTGGGAGCCAGCGGGTCGTAGCCGAACCACTGCACCGCCAGCTTGGCCAGCGAGCCGTCGGCCTTCATCGAGTCGATGGCCTTGTCGAGCTTGGCCTTGAGCTCCTTGTCCTCCTGGCGCAGGCCGATGCCGATGCCCTGGCCGAACAGCGGGTTGTCCTTGCCGGTCAGGGTCGGGCCGTAATGGACGAAGCCCTTGCCGGCGTCGCTCTTCAGGAACGAATCCCAGGACGTGCTGTCGCCCAGCCCGGCATCGATGCGGCCATTGACCAGGTCGAAATTGAGCTCGTCGACCGTGTCGTAGAGCTTGACGTTCGCGTCCTTGAACTCGGCCTCGAGGAAGTTCTGGTGGGTGGTCGAGCGCTGCACGCCGATGGTCTTGCCCTTCAGCGCGGCATGGAGGTCGGCCAGCGTCTTGGCGTCCTTCAGGAGCCCGTCCTTGGCGCCGACGAACCAGGCCGGCGTGTCGGTATAGGGCACCGAGAAGGCGATCTGCTTCAGCCGCTCCTCGGTGATCGACATGCCGTCCATGAGGGCGCCGCAGCGCTTGTTCAGCAGCGCCGGGATGAAACCGTCCCAATCCTGCTGCACGACCTCGCAGGTCAGGCCGGCCTGCTTGCACAGGGCATTCGCGACATCGACCTCGAAGCCGACGATCTTGCCGGTGGAGTCCGTGTTGTTGAAGGGCGGGTAAGCGCCTTCCATGCAGATGCGCACCGTATCGGCGGATGCGGCACCGGCACCCAGCGCCAGCGCCGCCGCTCCGACCAGGGACAACCAGATCTTCGCCATGAACCTCTCCCGTTCTGGGACCCTTGGCCCCGGTTTGGACGCGGGCGGCGGCGCATTCCTGTGGCCGCCCGCGCCTTCGCTTCTTGCTTGATCCCGGCTTACTTGATCGACGTGTCGAAGCCGAACCACTTCTCCGACAGCTTGGTCATCGAGCCGTCGGCATTCATCGCGTCGATGGCCTTGTCCAGCTTGTCCTTCAGCGCCGTGTCCTCCTTGCGCAGGCCGATGCCGACGCCGAGGCCGAAGATCGGGTCGTCCTTGCCGTTCAGGCCCGGGCCGAAATGGTCGAAGCCCTTGCCGGCGTCGCTGGCCAGGAAGTCCTTCCAGCCCAGGCTGTCGGCCAGGCCGGCATCGATGCGGCCGTTCTGCAGGTCGAGGTTGAGGTCGTCCTGGGTGTCGTAGAGCCGCACGTCGACGCCCGGCACCTTCGCCTCGAGGAAGTTCTGGTGGATGGTCGAGCGCTGCACGCCGACCGACTTGCCCTTGAGCGCGGCCTTGATGTCGTCCAGCGACTTGGCGTTCTTCAGCAGCCCGTCCTTGGCCCCGACGAACCAGGCCGGGGTGGTGCTGTAGGGCTTGGAGAAATTGATCTGCTTCAGCCGCTCCTCGGTGACCGACATGCCGGCCATGATCGCGTCGAAGCGCTTGTTCATCAGGGCCGGGATCATGCCGTCCCAATCCTGCTGCACGATCTCGCACTTCATCTGCACGCGTTCGCACAGCGCGTTGGCGAGGTCGATCTCGAAGCCGACCAGCTTGCCCGACGCGTCGGTGGCGTTGTAGGGCGGATAGGCGCCCTCGGTGCCGACTTTCAGCGTGTCCTGAGCCGAGGCGGTGCCGGCGGCCAGCATGAGGGCCGCGGCGGCGGCCAGCGACAACCAGCTCTTCATCATGAAGTCTCCTGTTCGGATCTGGGGCCCTGTGGCCCCGGGTTGGATGGGTGGATTTCCGCGAAACCGCCGGGTGCGGTCAAGCACCGCGGCGAGGCGGCCCCCATCAATGCTGTGCCTTGAGGAACTGGCGGATCCTCTCCGAGCGCGGATTGTCGAACACCTCGGCCGGCGTCCCCTCCTCCTCGGTGCGGCCCTGGTGCAGGAAGATCACCTTGCTCGACACCTCGCGGGCGAAGCGCATCTCATGGGTGACGAGCAGCATGGTGTTGCCCTCCTCCGCCAATTGGCGGATCACCCGCAGCACCTCGCCGACCAGCTCGGGGTCGAGGGCCGAGGTCGGCTCGTCGAACAGCATCACCTTGGGCTGCATCGCCAGCGCCCGCGCGATCGCGGCGCGCTGCTGCTGGCCGCCCGACAGGTGGCTGGGATAGTGGTCACGCTTGTCGGCGATGCCGACCTTGTTCAGCAGCGCCAGGCCGCGCTCGATCGCCAGCTTGCGCGGCACCTTCAGCACATGCACCGGCGCCTCGATCACGTTCTCGAGCACCGTCATGTGCGACCACAGGTTGAAGCTCTGGAACACCATGCCGAGCGAGGCGCGGATCCGGTCGACCTGCTTGCTGTCCTCGGGCTCGGCCTCGCCGGAGCGCAGCTTCCGCATCCGGATCAGCTCGCCATTGACCCAGACGTGGCCGTCATTGGGGATCTCGAGCAGGTTGATGCAGCGGAGCAGCGTGCTCTTGCCCGAGCCGGAAGAGCCGATGATCGAGATGACATCGCCCTGCTTGGCCCGCAGCGACACGCCCTTCAGCACTTCGAGCTTGCCGAACCGCTTGTGCATGTCCTCGACGACGATCGCCCCCGAGGGCGCCGTGGCGTCAGCAACAGAGAGCACGATGTAAAAGCCTCACCCGAGTTCTTGTTGCAGTCGAAACAAGCATTGTTTCCCGGTGCCGGTCAACCGCGGCCCGTCGCCGCGATGCTGCAACCGCGAGAGCGAAGGTCCAGCGCCGGTTTTCATCGCAGAAGTTGCGGGGCGCCGACGATCCCGGCCACATCGTCCCGGGCGGTCGATAAAGGGCGGGCGGCCAGGCGGACGCCGAGCGACGAAGGTCTATGCCGCTGCGGCGTCAGAACCGTCGCAGATCGCCGATCCGGGTCATGTAGTCCGCCGCCGCCGCCTCCAGGCTGCGGCTGATCGCGATCGGGATCAGGTCGCCGATCGCGCCGCAGCCGGCGAAGACCGATCCGTCCGCCTGCGCGTCGCCGCGGCCGATCACCATGTCCAGAGGGACGCTGAATCCATCGATCGAGAGCCGGAGCTGGATCTCCAGCCTGGCCTCGGCGGCCCGCCGCACCGTGCCAAAGCTGATGCGCTCGCTTCTGAAGGTGACCCGCATCAGGGCGCGCTCGAAAATGATGGCCCGCCGCACCCCCGGAATCTCCTGCGTCGGGCCGGTCATGGGATCGACCCGGGAGAACGACGCCCGATCGATCCTCTTCAGGAGGTCTGCCATGCCCGACCCCACGGAATAGGGGAATTGGTGCGCTGCGCAGTCCGCCGACATGAACATGGCGGTCCCTTCGATCCAGGTGACCGACGGATCGAAGTATTCTCCGACCGGGTGGTCGTATGTCCGCGCCGGCCGCAGATCTCCGGGGGGATCCACCACGATGAGGGAGTGGGTGCAGGCGGCCAGCAACAAGCCGAGCAGCGCCACCGCCCCTGCTCGCCCCCAGCGTATCCCCGATCGCGACATGCCAGCATGCCCGGCAGATGAAGGTTGCGACCAGGCTAGGCCGGAATCGAGGCAATCTCAATCAAAAATTGAGTCAACACGCAAAAATCACCGAAAAATAGAAACGGCTTTCCACTCACCCCGCGCCGGAGGCCGGCAGCTGGGACATGCGGCCCTCGATCGCCCGGCGCTCCTGGCTGCCTTCCTGGAACTGGTCGCGCATCCGGCCCCAGAGCCGCCGCGCCTCCTCCGGCTGCCCCGCCTTCTGCGCGGCGACGCCGAGAAACCAGAGAGCCTGCAGGTCGTTCGGCTCCGAGGCCAGGATGCGGCGCAGCCCGGTCTCCAGCAGCGGCGGTACCTCCTCGCCCCGTCCGGCGGTCAGCAGGGCATCGGCATAGGCGCGCAGCAGGTCGTTATTGTCCGGCGCCAGCGCCGCCGCCCGGGCATAGGCGTCGGCGGCGGCATCGGCCTCGCCCAGCACGCCGCGGGCGCGGGCCAGGCGGACCCAGCCTTCGAGATCGTCGGGCGACTGCTCCAGCCGCGCCGCCAGGCCGTCGACCATGCCGCGGATCGCCTTGGCCTGCTCGTCCGGCGGCAGCGATGCGATGGCGCCGCCGTTCGCCGGCGGGGCCGGCCGGGCGGCCGGCTGCGGCTGCGGCGTCGCGGAGGCCGGGTCGAGGCCCAGGCGCTGCGCCGCCTCGGCCAGATGCTGGCGCACCGAGGGCAGCCAGGGCGCGTCGGCCGGGGATTCCCGCGCCAGCGCCTGCCACAGCTCCAGCGCCGCCTTGTCGTCGCCGGCCTGGGCATTGCCGAGGGCCAGGAAGTAGCGGGCCCGCACATCGGCGGGGCGCAGCGTCAGCACCTGCTCGAAGGCGGCGCGCGCGGTCTCGGTGACGGTGCCGCCATTGGCGCCGACCAGGGCCTCGCCGTAGCGGCCGGTCAGCTCGGCATCGGCATTGCCCAGGCCGCCCCCCGACAAACCGATCGCACGGCCATAGGCATCAGCGGCCTTGGCGCTCTCGCCGAGCTGGCCCCAGCGCTGGCCGAGCTCGATCCAGCCGGCGCGGTCCTGGGGATTGGAAGCCAGGCGCTGCTCCAGCGCCTGTGCCTCGGCGCTCGCGGACTGGACCGCCAGGCGCTCGCCCGGGTCGCGGCTGGCGAAGGGCTGCGACGGCAGGCCCGGCGTGCCCTCGGCCAGATAGACCGCCAGCGCCGCCACCGGCAGCAGCACGGCGAGGCCCAGCGCGATGCGGCGCGGCGGCATGGCGGGGGCGTCGACGGCCGGCTGCGCCTGGCCGGCCGCGGCCAGCAGGCGACGCGCGATCTCGGCCTTCGCCGCCTCGGCCTCGGCCACGCCGATCTCGCCGGCCGCGCGCTCGCGCTCCAGCTCCTTCAACTGGTCGCGGTAGATCGCGGCGTCGGAGCCGGCGGCGCCGGCGGCGTCCGTGGCGAACAGGCGGCGCAGCAGCAGGGCGACGGCGCCCGCGGTCAGCAACGCCGCGACGATCCAGAAGGTCCAGCCGGTCACGGCGCCGATTCCTCGTCCATCAGCCGGGCCAGGCGGCGGTTTTCCTCCGGCGACAGCGGCGGCGCCTCGGCCGGGCGCCGCCGGCGGCGCAGGATCAGCAGGGCGATGGCGGCGAACAGCAGCACCACCGGGCCGAACCACAGCGCCAGCGTGCCGGCGCGCAGCGGCGGCCGCAGCAGCACGTAGTCGCCATAGCGGGCGGTGACGAAGTCCAGCACCTGGGCATTGCTGTCGCCGGCGGTCAGCCGTTCGCGCACGATGGTGCGCAGGTCGCGGGCCAGGTCGGCGTTGGAATCGTCGATCGACTGGTTCTGGCAGACCAGGCAGCGCAGCTCCTGCCCCAGCTCCCGCGCCCGCGCCTCCAGCGCCGGGTCGGCCAGCTGCTCCTGCGGCTCGACCGCGAAGGCCGGGGCGGCGAAGGTCAGGGCGAGCAGCAGAGTCGCCAGGATGGCAGGTGCCCTCACTTCGCCAGCTCCGCCAGCAGCGGCCGGATCTCGCGGTCGACGATGTCGGGGGTCAGCGGGCCGGGGTGGCGGTAGCGGATGCGGCCGGCCTTGTCGATCACGAAGGTCTCCGGCACGCCGTAGACGCCGAGGTCGATCGCGGTGCGGCCCTCGCTGTCGGCGCCGATCCGGCGGTACGGGTCGCCGTTGCGCTTCAGCCAGGCCAGTGCGTCCGCCGGCTTGTCCTTGTAGTTGATGGCCAGGACCGGGATGCCGTCCTCGCGGCCGAGCTTGGTGATCACCGGATGCTCGGCCAGGCACGGCACGCACCAGCTGGCGAAGACGTTCAGCAGCATCGGCTGGCTGCCGAAATCGGCATTGGCGAGCCCATCCGACCTGCCCGGCAGCGCCGCCAGGTCGAAGGCCGGCAGCGGTTTGTCGATCAGGGCCGAGGGCAGCGATTGCGGGTCGCTGCCGGACAGCAGCTTGGTCCCGACCCCGACGGCGAGGGCGGCGAGCAGCAGCAGCGGCAGCAGGAACAGCAATCGGCGCATGGTTTCGCGATCCTCAGGCCGGCGACCCGACGGCCGGCGCCGCCGCCCGCCGCGGCGCGCCGACGCGCAACCGGCGATCGCTCAGCGACAGGGCTCCGCCGAAGGCCATGACCAGGGCGCCGCCCCAGATCCACGGCACCAGCGGGTGGTGGTACAGCCGCAGGCTCCAGCGCCCGTCCACCTGCTCCTCGCCGAGGGCGACATAGACGTCGCCGGACAGGGTGGTGTGGATCGCCACCTCGCTGGTCGGCATCCGGGCCACCGGATAGAAGCGCTTCTCGGGCGCCATGTCGGTGACCAGGGCGCCGTCATGCAGCAGCTGCAGGTCGCCCAGGCGGGTCTCGTAATTCGGCCCCTGCCGCAGCTGCACGCCGTCGAACACGACCTGGTAGCCGGCGGCGATGTCGATGCGGTCGCCGGGCTTGGCCAGCACCAGTTTCTCGGTCGACCAGTAGCTGGTGGCGATCATGCCGAGCAGGGCGATGCCGATCCCGGCATGGGCGAAGGCGGTGCCCCAGGCGCTGCGCGGCAGGCCGATGGCGCGGGACAGGCTGTCGCGCAGCGGGATCCGGAACAGGCGCACCCGCTCCGCGATCTCGGTGGCGGCGCCGAGCACGACCCAGGCGCCGAAGGCGATGCCGACCAGCGCCAGCACCGGCCCGCCGCCCTGCAGCCACAGCGCGGCCAGGGTGGCGATCACGGCGCCGGCGGCAGCGAATTTCAGCCGGCCGAGCACGCCGGCCAGGTCGCCGCGCTTCCAGGCCATCAGCGGCGCGACCACCATCACCACCATCACCGGCGTCATCAGCGGCACGAAGGTGAGCTGGTAGAAGGGCTTGCCGACCGACACCGTCTTGTCGAGCAGCGGGTACAGCGTGCCGATGAACACCGTCACCGTGGCGGTGCAGATCAAGAGGTTGTTCAGCACCAGCGCCCCTTCCCGGCTGATCGGGGCGAAGACGCCGCCCAGCTTCAGCCGCGGCGCGCGGATGGCGTAGAGGGTGAAGGCGCCGCCGACGGTGAGCGCCAGCAGCAGCAGGATGAAGACGCCGCGCTCCGGATCGACCGCGAAGGCGTGCACCGAGGTGATGATGCCGGAGCGCACCAGGAAGGTGCCGACCAGGCTGAGGCCGAAGGTGAGGATGGCGAGCAGGATGGTCCAGCTCTTCAGCGCGTCGCGCTTCTCGACCACGAGGGCCGAGTGCAGCAGCGCGGTGCCGGCCATCCAGGGCATCAGCGAGGCGTTCTCGACCGGGTCCCAGAACCACCAGCCGCCCCAGCCGAGCTCGTAATAGGCCCAGTAGGAGCCGAGGGCGATGCCGACGGTCAGGAACGACCAGGCCGCCAGGGTCCAGGGCCGCACCCAGCGCGCCCAGGCGGGGTCGACCCGGCCCTCGATCAGCGCCGCGACGGCGAAGGAGAAGGCCATCGAGAAGCCGACATAGCCGAGATAGAGGAAGGGCGGGTGGAAGGCCAGGCCGGGGTCCTGCAGCAGCGGGTTCATGTCGCGGCCGTCGATCGGCGCCGGAGCAAGCCGCAGGAACGGGTTCGAGGTCAGGATGATGAAGGCCAGGAAGCCGACCCCGATCATGCCCTGCACCGCCAGCACCCGGGCCTTCAGTGTCGCCGGCAGGTTGCCGCCGAACAGCGCCACCGCGGCCCCGAACAGGGCCAGGATGAGGACCCAGAGCAGCATCGAGCCCTCATGGTTCCCCCAGACGCCGGTGACCTTGTAGAGCATCGGCTTGGTGGAGAGGCTGTTGTTCGCGACCAGGGCCACCGAGAAGTCGGAGACGACATAGGCCCAGGTCAGCGCCGCGAAGGCGATGCCGATGGCGGCCAGCTGCAGCGTCGCCGCCGGCTCGGCGATCGCCATCAGCCCGGGATGGCGCCGGGCGGCGCCCCACAACGGCAGGGTCGACTGCACCAGGGCGAGGACCAGCGCCAGGACCAGGGCGTAGTGGCCGAGCTCGGGGATCATTGCGCGGCCACCGTACCGGTCGGGAGGGCGGGCTTGCCGGAGCCGCCGGGCGCGCCCGGATGGCCGGCGTCGCGCAGGGCCTTGGCAACTTCGGGCGGCATGTATTTCTCGTCATGCTTGGCCAGCAGCTCGTCGGCGACAAAGGTGCCGTCGGCCCCGACCCGGCCATGCGCCACCACCCCCTGCCCCTCGCGGAACAGGTCGGGGATGATGCCGCCGTAGCGCACCGGCACGTCATAGGCGGTGTCGGTGACGGTGAAGGTGATGGTCTGCCCGTCGGGCAGGCGCCGCAGCGAGCCGTCGACCACCAGCCCGCCGAGGCGGAAGCGCTGGCCTTCCGCCACCTTGCCGTCATGCAGTTCGGTCGGGCTGTAGAAGAACAGCAGGTTGTCCTGGAAGGCGGTCAGGGCCAGGGCCGAGGCGGTGCAGAGGCCGAGGCCGGCGAGGCCCAGCAGCATCAGGCGGCGGCGCTTGCGGGTCATGCCCGTCTCCCGCGGCCGCGCAGCTGCTCCAGCGCCTCGAGGCTGCGCCGGCTGCTGCGCCGCCGCGCCAGGGTGGCCACGGTCAGCCCGACCAGCACCACAACGGCCGCGCCATAGGCGGTCCAGACATAGAGGGCGTAACCGCCCATCGCGAGGAACTCGGTCATCCGATCGGCTGCTCCAGCCCGGGGGCCTCTCCCCGCCGCGCGGCCATGGCGGTGGCCAGGCGCAGGGCGCGGATGCGGCGCTCGGCGATCTCGGTCTCGGTGCGCAGCAGCACCAGCCAGGCGAACAGCGCGGTGAAGGCCACCGCCATCAGCAGGAGCGGCACCAGCATCGAGGAGTCGAGGGTGGAGCCGCCCAGCTTCATCACCGAGGCCGGCTGGTGCAGCGTGTTCCACCAGTCGACCGAGAACTTGATGATCGGCACGTTGACGGCGCCGACCAGGGTCAGCACCGCGCCGGCCTTGAGGCCGCGCTGCGGGTCGTCGAAGGCCGAGACCAGCACGATGTAGCCGAGATAGATGAAGAACAGGATCAGCACGCTGGTCAGCCGCGCATCCCACACCCACCAGGTGCCCCACATCGGCTGGCCCCAGAGCGAGCCGGAGAGCAGGCACAGCGCGGTGAAGCCGGCGCCGAGCGGCGCCGCGGCCTTTGTGTAGAGCTCGGCCACCGGGTGCTTCCACACCAGGCCGACGGCCGAGGCCACGGCCATGGTGGTGTAGACCATCATCGCCATCCAGGCCGCCGGCACATGGATGTACATGATCCGCACCGTCTCGCCCTGCTGGTAGTCCGGCGGCGAATCGAACAGGGCGAGCCACAGCCCGGCGCCGAGCGTCAGCAGGGCGATGCCGAGGGCCCAGGGCCGCAGGGCGGCGCTCAGGCGCAGGAAGCGGGCCGGGTTGGCGAAGCGGTGCATGGCGTGGCGTGGCGGTCGTTGGGTTGTACGATAGACAAAGCTAGGCCGCGTGTCCGCCGGCTCAATTGCCGCGCCCCGCATCAGGAGCGCCGGCACGGATGACGTCGCGCAGCCCCGGATGGAAGGCGCCGTAGTCGCAGGTCAGCTCCTCCCCCGCCGCGATGTCGCGCCGGGCGACGCAGACCTCGCCCACCGTCTCCAGCGTCGGGTCGTCGCTGTGGTTCATGAAGCGGGCGTCGTCGAGATTGAGCGACAGCCCGCCCGGCAGCTCCGGCGCCGGATAGGCGTAGCGCTCGAGGAAGTCGCGCGCGGTCTCGGGCAGGGCGGCGACCTCGGCGTCGGGAATGAAGGCGTCGAACACCGGATGCCAGCGCCAGACCTCGGTGCCGGCGGCGATCGGTTCGGCGGCATGCAGGCCCAGCCCTTCGATCCGGCTGGGCCCGACGGTGGTGGCGACGAGAAGCATCGGCCGGGTTCCTTTTTTTCAAGCATTACGCGAGCCGGGCCCGCGCGTCACCCCGGACGAAGGGTGGATGGGGCGAAACGCCATCCAGGGAGGCCGGATTCGGGGCAAGCCGCGGCAGCCGGTCCTGTCGCTCGGCACGATGGCCTTCCTGTCGGCAGTTCCTTCCTAGGCATCCTGAATGCCCATCATCGTCAGTTTGATCTTGGATATCAGGAAGGTGTTGTTGTGCACATAATCGACCATCGCCAGCCATCCCACCTTCTTGTTCTTTCCATCGAAGGCAACAGTTACGGGACCGACGACAACCGGCACATCTCCTGGCTGAACAGTCCATCCGGCGGTCTGGCCACCCGGCGTTTCGGCTTCTACGGACGAGGTCACCGTGACAGTCTTGTTGGGCCCCGTGGGAACGGGAAGCGATGCCGTGCCGCTGATGTTCGCTCCCGAATTGACCCCGGTAACGGTCTTGGCGAATTGCGGCGCCCAGCTCGGCGTCACGGTCCAGCTCACCTGTCGAAGGAGATAGGGGATTACATCAAGCTTCGGCGTTGCCGGAGCGATCGTCAAAAACAGCGTCCAAGTCGATTCGGCCACCGCGATAGAGAAAGGTTCATCGAAATAGCCGGTGGGTTCCTTGACCATGCCGGACAGGCTGGCACTCCCCACTGCGGGCGACACCGCGAACGGCGTGCCCGTGATGGCGGCATGGTTTCCATTCAGGAACACTTGGCCGACGACGTCATCGCCAGTCTCCGCATCCACCGCCTTGACCGTAACCTGCGTGGTTTGGCCACCCGTCACCTTGTTCGGGTCGACGGACAGTTTCATCCGTCCGCGCGTGACCTCGGCCACCGCCCCCTGCGGGGAACTGGACCGGTCGCACAGAACCTGGATGGCCATCAGCCGCTGGCGCTCCTTCAGAGGGGCTCCCCAAACTGGCACCCAAGGGTCCTCGGACAGGCATTCGACGCCCGGCCCGAATGTGTTGTCGATCACGAGGTGCACCCGGGCGCCCGGCAGTACGCTTCTTAACCGGACATGCTTCGCGCCCGGTCGGACCGGTGCCGAGAACTCCAGCCACGGCAGAGGATCCGGGAGGGGCAGCACCGTCGCGTCGGATGCTCCATCGGCATTGCACCCGGCTTGCGTGACACGAACGCGCTGTCCGGCAACAACCGGGAACCATAAGAAAAGGGGAAAGTCGGGCGCCGCAACCACCACCGCTTCCGAGATCGGGGCGCCGCTGGACGTGTCACTGGCCTGGATCAGCGATCCCGGATGCGCGCCACGCAAGCGCAGGACCCGGACGCAGTCGAACACCTCGGGGATGATTTCGGGAGCGGGAAATGGGCCTCCAGGCTCGGCAAGCCTGACCCTGCAAGGCGGGCTTGGCGGTGAAGCACACAGCTGCTGCTGTACGATGACCGAAACGGGGCCCCGGGGATCCGTTCCCTGAAAGTCCGACGGCAGATCGATCGATTGCTGCGGGTATGCGATACCGGCCTCGCCGATGATCGAAACGTGGCTGCCATTGGCCTGCTTGACCTCGCGCGAAAGCAGCAGAATGCCGCCGGGCACCAGGTTCGAGATGCTCAGACGGAGGACGGACGGACAAAGGTCATGCTGCACGACCGGGGCGGGCGGATCCGCCGGTGGATCGACCCGGAAGATCGCCACGCCACTCTCCAGACGGCAGCGCGGCATTTGCTGCCTGGCGGTCAGTTCCCCCGGCCGTAACGGCCGCCCGCCATAGCCGGTGAAAGACGAGGCTGGATTGAACCACTCAATCCATTGCCCCTCATTGTCGACTCTTGTCGTCGCGCCGCCGGCGACCTCCGCGAAGAGAATCGATGTCTGACAGGCCTGCAACGGCGTCGCGATCTGAGGCGGAGGAAGGCTCTGTTCTCCATCCGGAAGGCGAAACTGGGCAATGGGGACGCTGTGCGCTTCGGCGCTCTTGCGGAGCACGCCGCCGATCGTCGCCTCCTGCCACACGTCCAGACCCGTATTGGCCGGAATTGGCTGCATCGGATCGAGCCCGAGGCCCGAAAAATCGGCCGTCACCTTCGTCGTGGCGACATCGAGGCCGGAAATCCGAGCCCTGAGCGTGGCGCCCGGAACCAAGGCGCCGACAAGCACATCCGCCATGCAGGTGTTGAGTTCAGAGGCGATCACGGGGGTCGGCAACGGGTCAGGTATGTCAACAACCGAAACCGACGATAGTGATGGGGAGCTCGTGCCGCCGTCAGTCTTCTGGCTTGCCGTCACGGTGCCGCCCACCACGGGCTGGACCGTAAGCGGAACCCAGAGTTCTCCCGGTTCCGTGGCCGTGGCATGGCCGATAGGTCGCCCATCCTGGAGGATCGTCACCTCGGCCCCGGGCAAAACCCCTATCACCCTGACCATTGGGGAAAGGGGTGTAATCGGCCCATGGGCCGATGGCGCCAATGGAACTACCATGGTTTCCCATCCTTGCAGTTGCACGGCAAGTCAGATTCAATGACGATTAAATCTTCATTGAATTTGAATATAATTCATCATCCGCTTGGGATCGAAAATTCAATATCTGCCCTCTATTTCTGAGACATCCGATCTCCACCACTATCAACACGATCGCTTCACCCTGTCCTCATACGAACGGATGATATTGATGAGTCTGGTCTCGTTGAGGTGAACCGTGGTTGAGATTGCCAACGGGCAATCGACACCCTGTCGCGGGTCGCCGCTTGACGCCGACCTGGGACTGCTAAGACTGCGCCTGGCGCAGCGCCGCCGCGGCGGCGATCGGGGCCAGGGGCAGGGCGGCGGCGAGGCAGCCGCCGAGCAGCAGCAGGTGCGGGCGGGCGGTCAGGCCGGTGGCCACCGCCTCCACCGCCGCGGCGCCGAAGATCAGCACCGGGACGAAGAGCGGCAGGATCAGGAGCGCCAGCAGGGCCCCGCCACGCCGGGCGCCGAGGGTCAGGGCGGAACCGACCGCGCCGATCAGGCTGAGGCATGGGGTGCCGAGCAGCAGCGACAGCGCCAGCACCGGCCAGGCCGCCGCCTGCAGCCCCAGCATCGCCGCCATCAGCGGCGACAGCAGGATCAGCGGCAGCCCGGTCAGCAGCCAATGCGCCAGCGCCTTGGCCAGCACCGCGGCCTCCAGCGGCAGCGGCGATAGCATCATCAGGTCGAGCGACCCGTCCTCGTAGTCCTGGGCGAACAGGCGGTCGAGCGCCAGCAGGGTCGCCAGCAGCGCCGCGACCCAGACTACGCCGGCGGCGATGCGGCCGAGCAGCGCCAGCTCCGGCCCGACGCCGAGCGGGAACAGCACCACGGTGATGACGAAGAAGGCCAGCACGGCGGCAACGTCGCCGCCGGAGCGCAGGGCCAGGCGCAGGTCGCGCGACAGCAAAGCGAGGAAGGCGCTCACAGCGGCAGGTCCTCCGCCGCGTAATCCTGCAGCGCCAAGCCGCGGGCGCCGTCAAGCGCCAGCGGCACATGCGTCGCCAGCATCACCAGCCCGCCGGCGGCGCGGTGCCGGGCGATGCGCCCCTCCAGCCGCGCCACCGAGGCGGCGTCGAGGCCGAGGGTCGGCTCGTCCAGCAGCCACAAGGCGGCATGGCCGAGCTCCAGCCGCGCCAGGGCCAGGCGGCGGCGCTGGCCGGCGGAGAGGTAGCGGCCCGGCAAATCGTCCAGCCCCTCCAGCCCGACCGCGGCGATGGCGGCCTCGACTGCCCCCTCCCCCGCCGCAACGCCGGCCATGGCGGCCCAGATCCGCAGCGCCTCGCGCACGGTCAGCGCCGGCTTCACCGCGTCCTGGTGGCCGAGATAGGCGATCGAGCCGGGGGCGCCGGTCCAGTCGAGCGTCCCGGCGAAGGCCGGGACCAGCCCGGCGACCAGGCGCAGCAGGCTGGATTTGCCGCTGCCGTTCGGCCCGGTCAGCACCAGCGCCTCGCCGGGGTCGAGCCGGAAGGACAGCCCGGCGAAGACCAGCCGCCCGCCGCGCAGGCAGGCCAAGCCATCGGCGGTCAGACTCGGCTCGGGCTGCGTCGCGGCGGTCATCCCCCGCCAATAGCAGCCGGACGGCCCCAAACGGAAGGGGCAGGACCGCGATCGGCCCTGCCCCTCGTGCCGCGCCGCCCCCCGACGGCGCGGCCTCCCCCCAACCGGTCAGTAATGCGGGTTGTTGGCGTTCGAATTGCCGATGATGTCGAAGCGCTGGCTGGCGCCGCCGGTGCAGTTGCGGATCTGCAGCCGGGTGCCGTTGGTGGTGTCGACCACATCGGCGCAGCGGCCGTTCATGCCGATCAGGCGGCCATCCGGCTGCAGCTGCCACTTCTCGCTGGAACCGCCGTCGCAGTCCCAGATGTGCAGCTTGTCGCCGTTGTTGCCGTTGCCGCCGTCGATGTCGAAGCAGTATTCGGCGTTGCCGACCGCGCGCAGCTGGGTCTCGTCGCTATAGACCCACTGCTGCGGCACGCCGCCGGTGCACGGCCGCTGGTTCAGGTCCGAGCCGTTGGCGTAGAGGCCGCTCTGGATTTCGACGCAATAGCCGCTGGAGACGCTGCGCAGCGAGAAGCCGCCGGCCACCGAGCGGCGGATGCCGTTCAGCGGCAGCTTGCCGCCCCAGGTCTCCAGGCTCTCATGGCTGATCATCGAGGCGCCCCAGGCCACCGCCAGGTACATCTGCTGGAAGGCGTCGAACTGGGTCTCGTTGCTGGACCACAGGTTGACCAGCTGGCCGTTCTGCTGCGCTGTCAGCGTGTCCTTGTACCAGTACTGCACCGCTTCGTGGTTGCCGCAGACCACCCATTTGTTGGTGTTCGCGTCGTCGAAGCTGTCGGCGTTGCCGTTCCAGTAGAAGTCGTTCGGCTCATGCGCCTCGGGGCAGACGAAGATCTGCGCCGCGCTGCCGAACTGGTTCACATACTCTTCCTGGGTGTCGTTCTTGTCGCCGATCGGGCCGCCCATCATCTGCAGGATGATGCGGCCGCGCAGCGCATCCACCGTCGGCCAGCCGGCGCGGTAGACGCCCTCGCGCAGCGAGGCGTAGCCGGTGAAGGCCCGCAGCGTCTCCGGCTTGTAGACCTTGGCCCCGAGTTCGGTCGCCACCAGCGTGTTCAACGCCGACATGTAGCTGGCGTCCCAGCCCCACAGGCCCAGGCTGGGCTTGAGGTCGAACTGCACCGTGATCGGCAGGTGGCCGGGATGCGCGTCGCTCCATGCCTTGATGTCGCGCAGGCAGTCCTGCAGCAGGCCGCCGGCGCCGGCCTTGCAGTTGTTGCCGGTGTTCGAGTCACCCGGGTTGTGCTTCACCGGGAAGCCGCTCTCGTCGTAAATGTCGATCTCGACCACCTGGTTGCCGCGGTCCAGCACGTCGGTCAGCTTGGCGAAATGCGCCTTCTCATAGGTGTTGTGCGGCCGCGACCAGTAGGCGGCGTTGTAGCTGGTGGTCCCGGCCAGCGGCTGGCCCGCCGGCACGTCGGCCGACGCCCCGGCCGACAGCAGCAGGGCGGCCGCGACCGCCATCCCGGACAGAAGACCTCGTCCCATCGATTCCCCCTTCGTCAGATGCCCTTCCGGGCCGGTGTGGCGGCGATGCTAGACGGCTTCCAAGACTGTCCCGTGACGATTTGAACACGTGTTCATGACGGTCGAACAGCCCCTTGTGGTCAAACGGAAGGGGCAGGACCGCCGACGGCCCTGCCCCTCGCCGCGACCGCGGCCTCAATAATGCGGGTCGTTGGCGTTCGCGTTGCCGCGCAGCCGGAAGCGCTGGCTGGCGCCGCCGTTGCAGTCGCGGATCTGCAGCCGGGTGCCGAGATTGGTGTTGACCACATCGGCGCAGCGGCCGGTCATGCCGATCAGCCGGCCGTCCGGCTGCAATTGCCACTTCTCGCTGTCGCCGCCATCGCAATCCCAGATGTGCAGCTGGTCGCCGTTGTTGCCGTCGCCGCCATTGATGTCGAAGCAGTACTCGTCGTTGCCGACGGCCCGCAGCTGGGTCTCGTCGCTGTAGCGCCACTGCTGCTGCACCGAATCCGTGCAGTTGAACTGGTTGAGGTCGGAGCCGTTGCCGTAGACGCCGCTCTGGATCTCGACGCAATAGCCGGTCAGCTCGCTGCTGAGGGTGAAGCCGGTCGGCACCGAGCGGCGGACGCCGTTCAGCGGCAGCTTGCCGCCCCAGGTCTGCAGGGTCTCGCGGCTGATCATCGAGGCGCCCCAGCCGGCCGCCAGATACATGTGGTTGAAGATGTCGAACCGCTGCGTGTTGCCGGACCACAGGTTGACCAGCTGGCCGTTCTGCTGGGCGGTCAGCGTGTCCTTGTACCAGTACTTGTCATCCGCCTGGTTGCCGCAGATCACCCATTTGTTGGTGTTCGGGTCGTCGAAGTCGTCGGCGTAGCCGTTCCAGTAGAAATCGTGCGGCTCATGCGCCTCGGGGCAGACGAAGATGTGGGCGTTGGCGCCGAACTGGTTGACGTATTCTTCCTGGGTGTCGTTCTTGTCGCCGATCGGCCCGCCCATCATCAGCACGATGACGCGGCCGCGCAGCGCATCGATGCTGGGCCAGCCGGCCCGGTAGACGCCCTCGCGCAGCGAGGCGTAGCCGGTGAAGGCCCGCAGCGCCTCCGGCTGGTAGACCCTGGCCCCGAGCTCCTGGGCGACCGTGGAATCGAGCGCGGCCTTGGCCGCCGAATCCCAGCCCCCGAACACGAGATCGCCGGGCTTGAGGTCGAGTTGGAGCGTGATCGGCAGGTGGCCGGGATGCGCGTCGCTCCAGGCCCGGATGTCGGCCAGGCAGTCCCGCAGGAAGCCGCCGGCGCCGCCCCGGCAATTGTTCAGATCGATCGAGTCGCCGGGATTGTGCTTCACCGGCAGAAGGTAGTCGTCATAGAGGTCGAGCTCGACCGCCTGGTTGCCGCGGTCCAGCACGTCGGTCAGCCGGGCGAAGCTCGTCTTCTCATAGGTGTTGTGCGGCCGCGACCAATAGGCGGCGTTGTAGGGCGTCGACCCCGTCAGCGCCTGGGCGTCCGGCACCGCGGGCGGCGGCGGCGGCGGATTGAAGACGATCGGCCGCGGCGGCTTGATGCCGATCGTCCCCTGGGCCTGCGCCCCCACGGCCGACAGCAGCAGGGCGGCCATGGCGACCGCCCCGAACACAAGACCTCGTCTCATCGGATCCCCCCTCGTCTGATGGTCCGGGCCGGCCGATCCGACCGGCATGCCGACGAGGCTAGGCGGCTTCCAAGACGACGGGATGACGGTTTGAACACGTGTTCATGACGATTGGCACACGTGTTCACGGAACACTCCACCATCATCATTGCGACCCCGGCCTTGAGCCGGGGAAGCAATCCAGGGTCGCTCGCAGCGGCCCCTGGATTGCTTCGTCGGCTTCGCCTCCTCGCAATGGCGGAGGCGCTTTTTCTTGACTTATATGTTCCTGTTATGTTCTTATTAGTCCATGGCCGATGC
This sequence comes from Inquilinus limosus, assembly GCA_019508225.1. Classification (GTDB taxonomy): domain Bacteria; phylum Pseudomonadota; class Alphaproteobacteria; order DSM-16000; family Inquilinaceae; genus Inquilinus; species Inquilinus limosus_D. Next base: position 22,780 of record JAEKLZ010000179.1, read on the forward strand.
CGACACCAGGACCGAGACTACGCTTGCCGCCCCGCCGGACCTGGACGAGGACGCGATCCTGTCCGGCCTGGTCGAGCTCAGCATGGCGATGGCCCGGGCGTTCCAGGCCGAGGCCCTCGCTGCCCTGCAGGCCGGCGACCTCGACCGGGC
>JAEKLZ010000139.1 GCA_019508225.1 Inquilinus limosus
GCGTCAGCCGAATCGACGCCGACGGCATCCCCGATGTAATGCGCGGCGAGGAGGTGCAGATCCTCGGCGACGCGCCCGCGGCCGGCCGCCGCCTCTACGTCCTGCCCGGCACGCACAGCAAATGGGCCCTGGCCGAGGATGGCCGGATCGCCTGGTTCGCGACCTCGATGACCGGCGAGGCCTTCGCCGTGCTGGCCGAGCACAGCATCCTGGGCCGGCTGATGGATGGCCGCGCCTATGACCAGCCGGCCTTCCGCCGCGGCCTCGCGGTCGGCGCCTCGGCCGGCGGCGGCCTGCTGCGCCGCCTGTTCAGCGCCCGCACCCTGGGCCTGTTCGGCGAGCTGGAGCCGAAGGCGGCGGGATCCTATCTCTCCGGCCTCCTGATCGGGGCTGAGGTGGCGGATGCCCGCTCGACCGTGGCGGCCGCCACCGGCGCCGCGCCGGACGAGGTGACCATCGTCGGCGGCGCCGAGCTGTCGGCCCGCTACGCCGAGGCGATCGAGGCCGCGGGGCTGCGCAGCCGCATCGCCCCGGCCGACACCACGGTCAAGGCGCTGTGGCGCCTGGCCCAGCATGCGGAGCTGGTGTGACATGAGCGTTTCCCTGCACGACGCCCTGGCCGGGCTGCCCCTGGTCGCCATCCTGCGCGGCGTCAAGCCGGAGGAGGTCGAGGCCATCGGCGCCGCCCTGGTCGAGGCCGGGTTCCGCTGCATCGAGGTGCCGCTGAACTCCCCCCAGCCCTTCGACAGCATCCGCCGCCTGGCCGACCGCTTCGGCCAGCAGGCGCTGATCGGCGCCGGCACGGTGCTGAAGCGCGAGGACGTCGCCCGGGTGCAGGCCTCGGGCGGCAAGCTGATCGTGATGCCGCATGCCGATGTCGAGGTGATCGCCGAGGCGAAGCGGCTGACCCTGGTCTGCGCCCCCGGCGCGGCGACCCCGACCGAGGCCTTCGCGGCGCTGAAGGCCGGGGCCGACGCGGTGAAGATCTTCCCGGCCGAGGCGGTCCCGCCCGCCGTGGTCAAGGCCTGGCGCGCGGTGGTTCCCGCTGCGGTGCCGCTGATCGCGGTCGGCGGCATCACGCCGGACCGAATGGCGGCCTATCGCGACGCCGGCACCACCGGCTTCGGCCTCGGCTCCGCCCTCTACAAGCCCGGCATGACCGCCGCCGAGGTCGCCGCCACCGGCGCCGCCTTCGCCCAGGCCTGGCGGGCGCTGAACGGCTAGGCCTCGCCAATCCCGCCCGTGACACCGGACCGTCCGCCGTCTATGACCGTCGCACCGAGCGACGGGGAGAGGATCAGCGCGTGGTGCAGGATGGGGGCGTTCAGGCGGCGGCCGGGCGGCCGGGATTCATCCGGCGGCAATATGACCGGCTGATCCGGGCGGCGCACGGGCCGCGGGCGCAGTGGACGCTGGCCGGCGTGGCCTTCGCCGAAAGCTCGTTCTTCCCGATCCCGCCAGACGTCGTGCTGATCCCGATGATGCTCGCCAATCCGCGGCGGGCGTGGTGGCTGGCGGGGCTGTGCACCGTGGCCTCGGTGATCGGCGGCCTGGTCGGCTACGCCATCGGCTATTTCCTGTTCGAGACGGTCGGCTCCTGGTTGATCAACCTCTATGGGCTGCAGGCCGGGTTCCACGAGTTCCAGCAGAAATACGCGGAATGGGGCAGCTGGATCATCCTGGCCAAGGGGGTGACGCCGATCCCCTACAAGCTGGTGACCATCACCAGCGGCGTCGCCCAGTTCCCGATCGTGCCCTTCATCCTGTCCTCGATCGTCTCGCGCGGCCTGCGCTTCTTCCTGATCGCGGTGCTGATGCGGATCTACGGCGACCAAGTGCGGTATTATCTCGAGAAGTACCTGAACTGGGCCTTCTGGGGATTCCTCGTGCTGGTCGCCCTCGGATTCGCGGTGATGACCCAGATCTGAGGGCCGCCCAACCGCTGAGACTCCGGCCATGACCGTGCAAGCCATCCTCCTCCCGGTGTTCGCGCAGGTGGCGCTGATCTTCGTCCTGGCGCTGTGGATGCTGCGGGAGCGCGCCGGCGCGCTGCGGCGGGGCGAGGTGCGCATCGGCGACATCGTTCTCGGCCAGCCGGCCTGGCCGGCCCGGGCCACCCAGGTCTCGAACAGCTTCCACAACCAGCTGCAGCTGCCGCTGCTGTTCTTCGTGCTGGTGATCCTGGCGATGATGACCAGGAAGGCGGACCTGCTGTTCGTGGCGATGTCCTGGCTGTTCGTCGCCACCCGGATCCTGCATGTGGCGGTGCACACCGGGTCGAACCGCCTGGGCCTGCGCTTCGGCACCTACGCCGCCGGCTTCGTGCTGCTGCTGGCGATGTGGGTGATCTTCGCCTTGCGCATCCTGCTGGTCGGGGTGGAGCCGGTGTGAGGCTGGAGGCTGTCCTCATTCCCTTTTAGTGTCATTGCCGGGCTTGACCCGGCAATCCAGAGGCCACCGAGAGCGGTCCTGAAAGCCCCTGGATCCTCGGGTCAAGCCCGAGGATGACAGTTTGGGAAGGAGGGCCTGGCGCTACACCGACGTGACGATCCAGATCGCCCCGCCGATCGCCACCGCGTCCTCCAGCAGGGCGGCCGGCAGGTCGCGGCCGGCGGCCCGGGCCAGGCGGGAGCGCAGTTCGGACCCCATGAGGGTGCCGGTCACCGCGCCGATGACGCCGGCGATGAGCCCGACCCACATCTGGCCGCCGACGATGCCGAAGGCGCCGCCGCAGACCGCGCCGCTGACGATGCGGGCGCCGAACTGCATCGGCACCTTGCGGCTCGGCGTCCGCGGCAGCTGGTCGGCCACCAGCTCGGCGATCGCGGCGGCGGTGAGCAGCCAGGGCGTGACCGCGGCGCCGAGGAAGCCAAGCCCCGTGCCGTCGAGCGGCAGCCAGCCGAGATGGGCGGCCCAGCTGACGGCCGCCGGTGCGGTCATGGTCCGCAGCCCGGCGACGCACCCGATCAGGAAGGCCAGGATCAGCATCGAAATTTCCCCCGGAAATGCACGGCTGTGAAGGCCGTTCAAAGAATTCGCCGCCAGCATCCGCGATCCCCTCCGGACCCGTCCGGATGTGCTGTGGTGAATCAAACTCTAAAGAGGATCTGAAGCCTATCGGAGATTGTCCGGCAAAACCGGCGGGTGCTAGCGTTGCCCATAGACAATCGAAGGGGGAAACGATGGCGTTTGTGTGTCGAGCCGCGATTTTCGCGGCGGCGATCGCGGTGGGCTTGTCGGGATCGGCCCTGGCCCAGGATACCGTGACCCAGGCGAAGGCGGAGATCCAGCGGGTGCGGGACAGCGCCGGCTTCAAGGCGGCCGTGCAGCATATCGACCGGAGCTATGACGGCTACATCGCCGAAGGCATCAAGCTGGTCGAGATCCCGGCGCCGCCGTTCAAGGAGGAGGCGCGGGCCAAGGCCTTCGCCGAGCTGCTGCGCGGCGCCGGGCTGGCCGAGGTCGAGATCGACGCGGAGGGCAATGTCCTCGGCCTGCGCAAAGGGACCGGCGGCGATGACCGCGTGGTCGTGGTGTCGGCCCATCTCGACACCGTCTTCCCCGAGGGCACGGACGTCACCGTGCGGCGCGAGGGCACCCGGCTGATGGCGCCCGGCGTCGGCGACGACAGCTTCAGCCTGGCGGCGATCCTGGCCTATATCCGCGCCATGGATTCGGCCGGGATCAAGCACAAGGCCAACATCCTGTTCGTCGGCACGGTCGGCGAGGAGGGGCTGGGCGACTTGCGCGGCGTCCGCCACCTGTTCACCAAGGGCGGGTACAAGGACCGGATCGACGCCTTCTTCTCGATCGAGAGCGGGTCGGCCGACACCTTCACCAGCTCCGGCGTCGGGTCGAAGCGCTACCGCATCACCTACAAGGGCCCGGGCGGCCACAGCTTCGGCGCCTTCGGCCTGGTCAATCCCGCCTACGCCATGGCCGAGGCGATCACGCTGCTGGCCCGCACCCAGGTCCCGGCCGACCCGAAGGTGACCTACAATGTCGGCGTGGTGAAGGGCGGCACCTCGGTCAACTCGATCCCGGTCGAGACCTCGATGGAGGTCGACATGCGCTCCGGCGACAAGGAGGGGCTGGGCCGGGTGGAGCAGCGGCTGCTGGCCATCGTCGACCAGGCGGCTGCGACCGAGAACGCGGCCCGGTCGACCAAGGAGGGCGCGATCACGGTCGAGAAGACGGTGATCGGCGACCGCCCGGCCGGCGCCATCGCCGAGACCGAGCTGCTGTTCCAGCTGGCCAAGGCCTCGATCCAGGCGGCGGGGTACGAGTTCAAGGGCCCGCGCGAGGCCTCGAACGATTCGAACATCCCGTGGAGCCTCGGCATCCCGGCGGTGACCCTGGGCAAGAACGGCCCAGGGCAGGGCGGCCGGTCGCATTCGCTGGACGAATGGATGGACATCGAGAAGGCGCCGATGCTGCAGGGCATGGCGACCAGCCTGGCCACCATCCTGGCGACGGCGAAGATGGAGTAGGCCCGGGGCTTTCGCCCTGTTCGTCATGGCGAGGAGGCGAAGCCGTCCCATTTGAGTCGAGGGGGCCATCCAGGGCCGCTCGCAGTGGCCCCTGGATGGCCACGCCCCTTCGGGGCTCGCCATGACGATCTTAATTCCCACCGGTGGCTGCCTGCAGCACCCGTCAGACAGAATCTCCAACTCCACAAAGGGGGGATCTCACCAATGACCAACGCGACACCATCGCTCCGTCGCGGCCTGCTGATGTCCGCCCTCGCCGCGGCATCGCTGTGGCAGGCCGGCGCCTGTGCCGCCGAGCGTGACGAGTTCTTCTGGCTTGGGGAGATCAACAAGGCGACCGCCGTCATCAACACCGATGAGGGCCTGCTCGACAGGCAGCTGACGCCGGGAATCGCGGCGGCCATCGCCAAGGTCATCGCGGACGGAGACAAGGAGGGTGCCAGGCGGCCGAGCAGCGTGATCACCTTCGAGCCGCTGCTGATCGAGGCCGGCGGCAAGGATGTCACGCTGCTGCACGCCGGGCGCTCCAGCCAGGACATGCACGCCACCTACCGCGCGGCGATCCTGCGCGAGGATCTGCTGGACCTGGCCGCGCAGCTCAACGTCACGGCCACGACGCTGGTCGACCTGGCGGCCGAGCATGCCGACACCGTCGTCCCCAACTACACCAATGGCGTCGCCGCGCAGCCGAACAGCTTCGGCCATTACCTGCTCGGCCATGCCGCCGGGTTGGCCCGTGACGCCGAGCGCATCCGCCAGGCCTATGCGCGCATCGACCGGTCGGCCATGGGCACGACGGTGCTCAACGGCACCGGCTGGCCGCTGAACCGCCAGCGCATGGCCGATTATCTCGGCTTCGCCCAGCTGGTCGACAACGCCTACGACGCCTCGCAGATCTCCTCGATGGACGAGCCGGTCGAGGTCGGGGCGGTGGTCACGGCGATCGCGCTGCACACCGGCAATTTCGTCGAGGACATCATGACGCAATATGCGGGGTCGCGGCCCTGGATCCTGCTGGAGGAGGGGGGCGGCAACACCTATGTATCCAGCGCCATGCCGCAGAAGCGCAATCCGGGCCTGCTCAACTCGACCCGCAGCGATGCCTCGACGGCGATCACGCTGGCGCTCGGGCCGGTGATCCAGACCCACAACATCACGCCGGGCATGCCCGACCCGAAGGATGTCGACCAGAACACGGCGATGGTCGACGCCGGCATCAAGACGCTGAAGGATCTCGACCGCGTGCTGAAGGCCCTGGTGATCAACCGCGACCGGGCGCTGGAGGAGCTGAACAGCGACTGGACGGCCTCGCAGGAGCTGGCCGACATCCTGATGCGCAAATACGGCCTGCCCTTCCGCGAGGGCCATCACTTCGCCTCGGAGGTGGTGGATTACGCCAAGCAGAACGGCATCAAGCCGCTGGATTTTCCCTATGCCGAGGCGCAGCGCATCTATGCCGAGGCCGTGGCCGGCACGAAGTACCCGCAGGCGCTGCCGATGGCCGAGACGGAGTTCCGCGCCGCCCTCGACCCGGTGGCGATCGTGAAGGCCCGCAGCACGACCGGCGGGCCGCAGCCGGCCGAGATGGAGCGCATGATCGCCAAGGCCAGAGGCGAGCTCGCCGACCAGGATGCCTGGATCAAGGAGCGGCGCGGCGTCATCGACACCGCTTTGGCCCGGCTCGACGGAGATTTCGCCAAGCTGATGCCGTGAGGGGTGGGAGCAGCCGATGAAGGTCCGGGCCGGGGCGGCCGGTTGCGCTCGCTGGACGAATGGATTGACATCGAGATGTCACCGATGCCGAAGGGCATGGCGATCATGCTTGGCATCGATCCTGGCGACGACGAAGATGGAGTGATCTCAGCTTGCTGCGGCCGTCTACCCGAGGTCCGGGCTGGCGGCCTGACGCAAGTTAAAGTGCCGACGGCTCTGTCATCCCCGCGAAAGCGGGGATCTCTCTACGCTCTAACCGGAAAGAGATTCCCGCTTTCGCGGGAATGACGCCAAGAAAAATGAAGAATTCTGAAGAGAGCACGACTCTCTCGATCTCAGCCAGCCAACGCATCTAACTCGCGTAGGAATTGGACCTCCCGCTTGTGCAGAGCGCCATCGGCAATGATCAAAGCCCGAGCTTTGCTGATAAGCAGAATACCGTGGGCTTGATCTCGGAAGGCCCGCTCTGCCGCGTCGAGGAATGTATCGGCATCCGGATACAAGCGATCGGCTTCATCGAGGATGCCTTCGATGATCGATCCATCGACACCCAGTCCGGCTTGGGCGGCACGCTCGCGGCAATAGTCGGCAATGATCTCCATCTCCGACGGGTGAGCGGCGCCGTCGCAACGCGCCAAGAACGTCAAGATCTTCAGGCCGTCGCGTAGCAGCGATCGGGCTGATCGCGCGGGCGCTCGCGTTGGTGCTGATCTAGAAACAAGCCCCGCTTCTGACAGGAGTTCGATGCCAGACTCGATCGGCTCGAAGACCTCGCCCGTCCGCCCGTCCATCAGTGATAGCAGCCGATCGACACGGAAGCTTCGCAGGGCGCGCCGCTCATGGCACCAGCCGATGAGGTAGTAACGACCATCGTCATTGGTGGAGGGCAGATGCTCAATTCGTCGAAAAGTGACGCGTCTACAACTTAATGCTCCTTTCGAATCTGAATACTCGATCACTAGCATTCGGCCGCTGGTCTCGATTGGTGCAATCTGAAGTCGTGGCTCGAATGCCTCGTCTTCAGACGGAACTGTGACGAGAGTCCCTTTAGGCGCAACTGGCGCTGGGTAGGTTGCCTCGCGGGCATGAGCGGCGAAAATCGCACGCAGGCTCATTGAAATAGCTCCATTGAAATGCATCGGTCGACAATCGGGCGGCTTGCTCAAAGGCGCGAGCTGCCCAGTCAGTATAGGGGATGTTTGCTTCGTAAGCGACGAGGTGATTCGGCAGTTGGAGTGGCATTACCAATTCAACGCCCACGAGAATTGGCAGGCAGCGTCGACAGATTTGGGTCGAATGCTGTCCCCGCCTCAAACGGTCTCTTACTTCAGCAGTTTATCTCGCGTGCTTTGGTCCGGGTCCATCACGGCCCGCTCCATGGCGGCGAGAACCACATCGGCTGTATCAATCGTGCGGTGCGTCCGCCGGGCAGCCGCCTTCAGCCAGTCATAGTGCTCGGCCGACATCAGCACGAACTCTCGCCGGCCGTGCCGGGTGATCTCGACCGGCTCACGCTGTGCCTGATGCTGGTATTTGCCGAACCTGCGCTGGAATTCGAGAGTCTCGACGGTGGGCTTGGACGGGCATCCTGTCGAATGGCGATGTCCAAACTATACCGGTCATGGCGAGCCCCGAAGGGGCGTGGCCATCCAGCGACATCGCCCACTGGATGGCCACGGCGCTTCGCGCCTCGCCATGACGAGGAAGGGTGTCAATACACAATGGGCTACCCCCTCACCAGCAGCCGTCCCGCCCGATCCACCTCGGTCTCGCCCGCGCGCCAGGACATACGGCCGTTGACCAGGACGAAGTCGAGGCCCTTCGACGGGGTCTTCGGGGCTTCGAAGGTGGCGGCGTCGGCGATGTGGGCGGGGTCGAACACCACCAGGTCGGCGGCGTGGCCTTCGCGCACCAGGCCGCGGTCGGGCAGGTTGAAGCGCATCGCCGACAGGCCGGTCATCTTGTGCACCGCCGTCTCCAGCGGGAACAGGCCGAGGTCGCGGCTGTAATGGCCCAGCACGCGCGGGAAGGTGCCCCACAGGCGCGGATGCGGGTGGCTGTCATGCGGCAGCCCGTCCGACCCGATCATGGTCAGCGGGAAGGACAGGATG
>JAEKLZ010000140.1 GCA_019508225.1 Inquilinus limosus
CGCCGAGGTCGCGGCGACCGCGCCGCGCTACGAGTGCGGCGGCTGCTGGCTGGATGTGGCGCGGAAGAGCGGTGCGGAGCTGGCGGTCCTGGCCACGGTGCACAAGGTCTCGACCCTGATCTCGACCATGGATCTCTGGGTCGCCGATCTGCGCAGCGGGCAGTATGTCGTCCATGTCGGAGGCCAGATCCGCGGCGACACCGACGCGGTCTGGCTGCGCGGCGTCGACTTCCTGGTCGATGAGCGGCTGCTGCGGCAGAAGCGGCCATAAAAAAGGGGCCGGCGCCGGGCCGGCCCCTTCGCGTTGGTCCGATCGGCCAGCGCTTACTTGGCCGGCTCGAACGCCGTGCCGACACGCTTGAACAGGGCGTAGCCCGACTTGGTGCGGTCGCCCTTGGCGTCATAGGCGAGGTCGCCGATCACGGTCTTGTAGTCGCTGCCGTCATGCAGCGCCGCCGCGACCTTGGCCGGATCGGTCGAGCCGGCCTTCTTCGCCGCCTCGGCCCAGGCCTGGACCGCGGCATAGGCGTAGAGGGTGTAGCCGGCCGGGTCGATGTTCTTGGCCTTCAGCGCCGCGACCACGTCCTTGGCCGCCGGGTTGGTCTCGGGCGGGTTGTCGATGGTCAGCAGCACGCCCTCGCCGGCCGGGCCGACGATCGACCAGAAATCCTGGGCGTACAGGCCGTCGCCGGAGATGAACTGCGCCTTCAGCCCCTGGTCGCGCATCTGCCGCAGCAGCAGGCCGGCCTCGTTGTACAGGCCGCCGTAATAGACGACGTCGATGTTCTGGGCCTTCAGCTTCGAGATCGTGGCCGAGTAGTCGAGCTCGCCCGGCGTGATCGTCTCATACGACGTCTCCTTCACCCCGGCGGCGTTGACCACCGCCTTGGTGGCGTCGGCCAGGCCCTTGCCGTAGGTGGTCGAATCCTGGACGAAGGCAATCTTCTTGTCCTTGAAGTTCGTGGCGATGTAGGCGCCGGCGACCTTGCCCTGCTGGTCGTCGCGCACGACCGTGCGGAACACGGTCTTGTAGCCCTTCTCGGTCAGGTCCACCGCGGTGGCCGAGGGGGTGATCATGATGATCCCCTCCTCGTCATAGATCGGGGCGGCGGCGACCGTGGCGCCCGACAGGGTGTGGCCGACGACCGCGACGACCTTCTTGTTGACCAGGTCGTTGGCAACCTGCACGGCCTGGCGCGGATCGCCGGCGTCGTCGCCGAACTCGACCACGATCTTCTCGCCATTGACCCCGCCGGCGGCGTTGATCGCCTCGACCGCGGCTTCGACGCCGCGCCGCTCCTGCAGCCCGTAGGGGGCGTTGCCGCCGCTCAGCACGAAGGCGGCGCCGATGGTGACGTCGGCCCAGGCGGCCGATCCGGCGAAGACGGTGGCCAGGGCCAGGGCCGAGGCCATCGTCCCGCTGCGGAATCTGCTCATGCGAATCTCCCCTCATGATCCGGCGGGCCGGATGCCCGCACTTTGGGCTGAGGGTAAAGCGATTGCAGGGCCGGCGTGAATTCGTTTGTTACAGAACCGGATGTTTCCGCCGGCGCGGCTTCGTTTCGATCGGCCGGCCGGGGCATTCCATCAGGAAAATATCCCCGGCCGGCCGGCCCGCAGCCAATGGCGCGGATTTGTGCCGAATCGGCTCAGACCGTCTCGGTCACCTTGCTCAGGTTGCGCGGCGCGTCGGGCGACAGGCCGCGGGCCTCGGACAGGGCAGCGACGAAGGGATAGAAGGCGCCGATCGCCAGGATCGGGTCCAGCGCCGGATGCAGCGGCGGCGGCAGCGGCAGGGTGGCGCCTTCGACCCCCGGCGCGCCAGCCAGCAGGACCGGAACTCCGCCGCCATCTTCAGCACGCTGTCCCGCCCGCCGTCGTTCGGGGCGTAGGCCAGCACCGGGTAGCCGGCTTCGACCAGCGCCTTGGGCCCGTGCATGATCTCGGCCGCGCTCATCGCCTCGGCCTGCAGGATGCAGGTCTCCTTGAACTTCAGCGCACTCTCCTGGGCGATCGCCAGGTTCAGGCCGCGCCCCGCCACCATCATCCGGTCGGCCTTCACCAGCGCCTCGATCGCCGGCGACCAGTCGCTGCGCACAGCAGCCTGCAGCGCCTCCGGCAGCCGCTGCAGCGCCGCCTTCAACTCGGCATCCTCGGCCCATTCGGCGACCAACCGGGCGGGGACCACCAGGCTGGCGATATAGGATTTGGTCGCGGCCACGGCGCGCTCGTGCCCGGCATGCTGGTCCAGGACGATTTCCGCCGCCTGGGCGGCCGGGCTGTCGGTCGAATTCAGGATGGCGACGGTCAGCGCCCCGCGCTCGCGGGCGCGGCGGACCGGCGTCACCAGGTCCGGGCTGCGGCCGGACTGCGACACGGCGATGGCCAGGCTGCCCTTCAGGTCCAGGTCGGAATGGCCCAGCGTCTCCAGCGACGGCGGCAGCGAGGCGGTGACCACGCCCAGCCGGCTGCCCAGCAGATAGGCGGCATAGGTCGCGGCGTGGTCGGAGCTGCCGCGGGCGATGGTCACGGCGAAGCGCGGCCGGTCGGCCCGCAGCCGGGCGGCCAGGTCGCGGACCAGATCCGCGTCGGCGGCCAGCAGGTCGGCGATGCGCGCCGGGGCCTCGCGCGCCTCCTCAAGCATGATCGAGGTCAATCGACTCTCCTTCGACATGGACGCTGGTGACCCGCAGGCCGGCGTCGAGAACGACGATGTCCGCCCAGGCGCCGGGCGCGAGGCGGCCGCGATCGGCCAAGCCGAGATAATCGGCGGCCAGGGTCGAGGTGCGGCGCGACGCCTCCTCCGGCGCCAGGCCGATGCTGACGAAATTGGCGAAGGCGCGGTCCATGGTCAGGCAGCTGCCGGCCAGAGTGCCGTCGTCCAGCCGCACGCCGTTGCCGCATTTCCGCACCGTGTGCCGGCCCAGCCGGTAGTCGCCATCCGGCATGCCGGAGGCGGCGGTGGCGTCGGTGACGGCGTAGAGCGACGGGATCGCCCGCAGCGCCGCCCGGATGGCGCCGGGATGGACATGCAGCAGGTCGGGGATCAGCTCGGCATGCTCGGCATGGGCCAGGGCGGCGCCGACGATGCCGGGGGCGCGGTGGTGCAGCGCGGTCATGGCGTTGAACATGTGGGTGACGCCGTCGACCCCGCGCGAGAAGGCGTCGGCCGCGGTCTCGTAGTCGCAGGAGGAATGGCCCAGCTGCACCCGGATGTCGCGCGCGGCCAGGAAGGCCTGCAGGCTGCCGTCGGGGTCGGCCTCCGGCGCCCAGGTGACGACGCGGATGTCGGCGCGGTCGCAGAAATCCGCCATGCGCGCGAGATCGGCCGGGATGGCGTAGGGCGGCTGGGCGCCCAGCCGGTCCGGGCTGATGAACGGGCCTTCCAGATGCACGCCCAGCACCCGCGCCTCGTCCGGCCGCCGCCCCGCGATCACCCGGCCGGCGCCGTCCAGCGCGGTCTCGATCTCCTCGACCGGCGAGGTCATGGTGGTGGCCAGCAGCGACGTCGTGCCGTGCCGAGCATGGGTGCGGGCCAGGGTGCGGATCGAGGCCTCGCCCTCCATCGCATCGGCGCCGCCGCCGCCATGGCAGTGCAGGTCGATGAAGCCGGGCAGGATCATCGGGCCGTCATCGAGGCCCTCGACCGGCTCGACCGCGCGGATATGGCTGTCGAAGCGCAGCCGGCCGGCGACCCAGCCGCCGGGCGTCAGGATGCGGCCTTCCAGCGTCTTGGTCATGCGTCGCTCCAGGCTTCGCCGGGGGCCAGGGACCGGGCCAGCAGCACGGCGCCGTCGCGGGCATCGCCCTGCGGCGGGCGCAGCCGGGCCACGATGGTCGGGTCCATATAGGGGCGCAGCGGCACGGCCAGGCTGCCGCCGGCGCAGAAGGGCAGGGTGCCGTCGGGGTCCAGGGACCGGGCCAGCCGGTCGACCTCGCGCCCGGCCGCCCGCATCAGCCGCACCGCGGCGAGGTCGCCCTCGCCGGCCAGCCGGACCACGATCGGCGCCAGCGTGGCATATTTGGTCGATGGCGCCTGGTAGGTCCAGGACAGCAGCTCCGGCCCGGTGGTGCCGCAGGTCTCGAACATCGCCCGGTGCAGCGCCGAGCCGCCGGGCGGGTCGATGTCGCGGCCGTCCAGCAGCTGCAGCGCCTCGCCCAGCGCCTTCAGGCCCAGCCAGGCGCCGCTGCCCTCGTCGCCGACCGGGAAGCCCCAGCCGCCGACCTGGCGGGTGGTGCCGTCGGCGTACAGGGCGCCGCCGACCGTGCCGGTGCCCAGTGCGATCGCGGCGCCGGGCTGGCCGCCATGGGCGCCCAGCGTCGTGGCATGGGCGTCGGAGGACAGGCGCAGCCGGGCGAAGCCGGGGGCCTTGGCGCGGAACTCGGCGCGCTTGTCCGGCCGGCCGGTGCCGGCCAGGCCGCAGGCGATCACGGCGTCCGGGAACTCCGCCTCGGCGATGCCGGCGGCGGCGAGGGCGATGCGGATCTGGGCCCAGGCGCCGTCGACGCCGAGGGTCAGGCTGGAGGGGCCGGCCGTGCCCTCGCCGAGCACGCGTCCCACCGGATCGACGGCGCGGAGCCTGGTGCCGGTCGCGCCGCCGTCGACGCCGATATGGATGCGGATCGCCATGCCCTAAGTCCTGGATGCTGTCGGCGCGGGACGCTAGCAAGCCGGGCCGGCAGCGTCATCGCGCTTGATGGTCTATACCACCCGTGCGGTGGCCGGGCCACAGCGAATGCCGTTTCCTCGTGGCCGATTTCGAGATTATTGTTCCAAGACTTGGAACGTTTGGAACGACACGCATGGCAGGGACGGAATCGGCGGCGGTCGAGCCGGCGCCGGACAGCTTCGAGGCGCTGCGAGGCGCCATCGCCGCCCGCTACCCGGCGCTGAGCAAGCGGCTCAAGACCATCGCCGAATTCGCCCTGGCCCATCCCGACGTGATCGCGCTGGAGACGGTGGCGGTGATCGCCGCCAAGGCCGAGGTCCAGCCCTCGGCCCTGGTCCGCTTCGCCCAGGCGCTGGGCTTCGACGGCTTCTCCGAGATGCAGCGCCTGTTCCGCGCCCAGCTGGTCGAGCGCATGCCCAGCTATGACGTGCGCATCCGCACGCTCGACGCCCGCTTCGGGGCGGCAGAGGCGCCGTCCGGCCCGCTCAACGCCTTCATCGACATCTCGGTCGGCGCGCTGGAGCGGCTGCGCGGCGACATCGACCCGGCGGTGTTCGCCCGGGCGGTCGACATCCTGGCGCGGGCCGACTGCATCCATCTGGCGGCCCAGCGCCGGTCCTTCCCGATCGCGGTCTACCTGTCCTACCTGCTGGCCCAGCTCGACCGGCCGGTGCATCTGCTCGACAATTTCGGCGGCATGCTGGCGGAGCAGTCGCGGGCGATCCGCCCCGGCGACGCGTTGTTCGTCGTCACCTTCCGCAGCTACGCCCCGGATGTGCAGGAGGTGGCGCGCCGCGCCCGCGCCGCCGGCGTGCCGATCGTCGCCATCACCGACAGCGACCTCAGCCCGGTCTACCCGATCGCCGATGCCTGCTTCGTGGTGCATGAGGGTGAGATCGACGCCTTCCGCTCGCTGTCGGCCACACCCTGCCTGGCCCTGACCCTCGCCGTGGCGCTCGGCCGCCGGTACGAGGCGCAGGAAGGCTGATCCGCCTACGGGAGGCGGGCGCAGAGCAGCAGGGTGCCAGCGTCGGTGCAGCCGTGCAGCCGGCCATCATCGAGGATGCGGTCCAGCTCCGCCGCAAGGTCGGGTGCCGGGGCGACGGTGTCCAGGTGCCGCCGGGCTGTCGCCTCCAGCTCGGCCAGCGATCGCGGACTCAGCTCCAGTCGGCAGGCATAGTCGATCTCCAGCGGACCGCAGGCGAGCAGCGGGTCGATCAGGTCGCGGGGCCGGGGGCAGGGGTTGTGCACCATGCCCAGCCGGCGGTCGATCCGCTTCCGCCAGTCGTCCAGATCGCGCATCACCCGCTGCGACGGCAGCGCCTCGTCGTACCAGCCGTCCAGGACCAGGACGGCGCGCCGCGCCACCCGGGCCGCTTCGCGCAGGGCCCGAGGCAGGTGCTCGACATGATGGGCGACGTATTCGAGTGTCACCACGTCGAAGCTGTCATCGGCGAAGGGCAGCGCCTCGGCCCGGCCGGTCCGGACCTCCAGCCACGCCGCCCGCGCCCGCTCGGCGGCGGCGTCCTCCGGCTCGAGGCCGACGCCGTGGACCGCGCCATCGGCAGTGACCGCCCGCAGCAGGGTGCCCTCGCCGCAGCCCACATCCAGCACCGAGGCCGGGTGGAGGCCGCGCAGTTCGGCCAGAAGCTCCTGCTTGCCGTCCCGGGACGGGCGGGGCGTGGGCTCCGGCCGCGGCACCATCATGGTCGGGGTCATGCTGTCTCTCCGTCGGTTGTGGAGAGCCTAAGCAGGCCAATGGGTGTCCGATAGCTCATGATCTGACAGACTATAGTCCGGATCGGACAGGGCAGGTCGTGTGGTGGAAAGCTGGATTCAGGTCGATCGCGACCCTTTCCCGGCGGGGTTCTCAGGCGAGTGGCACCGCCATCACCGGGCGCAGCTGATCTATCCGGGCCGCGGCGTCATGGTGCTGCACACGCGCCACGGGCAATGGGTGGTGCCGCCGCTGCAGGGCTGCTGGCTGCCGGCCGGCGAGGACCATCGGGTCGAGACCTCGGCCGGCTTCGAGATGCTCAGCGCCTATTGCTGCGGCCCGCTGCTGCGCCGGCTGCCGGAGCGCTGCGGCCTCGTCGCCGTCAGCCCGCTGCTGCGCGAGGTGATCCTGGCGCTGGAGGGCAGCGATGCGACGGGCCGGTCCCGGCATCGCCTGTGCCTGGTCTTCGCCGACGCGCTGCGGCTGGAGCCGGCGCCCCGGCTGTTCCTGCAGCCCCTGGCCTCGCCGACACTGCGGGTGATCGAGGCGACCTTGGCGGCGGAGCCCGGGCATGTCGGGACGCTGGCCGCATGGGCATCGCGGCTGGGCACCACCACCCGGTCTCTGGCCCGGGCCTTCCAGCGCGAGGCGCGGATGAGCTTCACCGCCTGGCGTCGCCAGGTCCGGCTGCGGGCCGCCCTGGTCCGGCTGGCCGAAGGGGCATTGGTGACCACTGTGGCGCATGATCTCGGCTTCGGCTCGGCCAGCGCCTTCATCCGCGACTTCCGCCGGGCCACCGGCGTGACGCCGCGACAGTACTTTCGGCCTGCGTCGCTTCGCGCACCCGTCTCTGGGCCTGCCATGCGCGAAACGCCCGGGACGGACGCCCTGCCTTTCGGTAACGATGGCGGACACCAACGAACAGCCGGAGGACGCCGCCCGTGATCCCCAATTCCACCGCCGCGCGGGACGTCGCCTATCTGCTGCACCCCTACACCAATCTCAGCGCCCATCGCGAGACCGGCCCGCTGGTGATCAGCCGCGGCAAGGGCATCCACGTCTATGACGAGGAGGGCAAGGAGTACATCGAGGGGCTGGCCGGGCTGTGGTGCGCCGGGCTCGGCTTCGATCAGGAGCGGCTGGTCGAGGCGGCGACGCGGCAGATGCGGCAGCTGCCCTTCTACCATGCCTTCGGCGGCAAGGTGCCGGACGTGCTGGTCGACCTGGCCGAGGCGCTGATGGCGATCGCGCCGAAGTCGCTGGAACGGGCGCTGTTCGTCAATTCCGGTTCCGAGGCCAACGACCTGGCGGTCAAGATCGCCTGGTACGTCAACAACGCGCTGGGCCGGCCGGAGAAGAAGAAGATCATCGCCCGCCGCAAGGCCTATCACGGCGTCACCGTGATGTCGGGCAGCCTGACCGGCCTGGCCTATGCCCAGGACGGCTTCGACCTGCCGGTCAGCCGGGTGGTGCATGTCGACACGCCGCACCATTATCATGGTGCCGAGCCGGGTGAGAGCGAGGAGGACTACGCCACCCGCCTGGCGGCGCAGCTGGAGGCGACGATCCAGGCCGAGGGGCCGGAGACGGTGGCCGCCTTCATCGCCGAGCCGGTGATGGGCGCGGGCGGCGTGATCGTGCCGCCGCGCGGCTATTTCGAGAAGGTGCAGGCGGTGCTGCGCCGCCACGACATCCTGTTCATCGCCGACGAGGTGATCTGCGGCTTCGCCCGCACCGGCAACTGGTTCGGCTGCGACAGCTTCGGCATCCGGCCGGACATCATGACCGTGGCCAAGCAGCTGTCGGCCGGCTTCCTGCCGATCGCGGCGACGCTGGTCTCCGGCCCGGTCTACGAGGCGCTGGTGGCGGGCAGCGACAAGCACGGCATGTTCGGCCATGGCAACACCTATGGCGGCCATCCGGTGGCCGCGGCGGTGGCGCTGGAGACGCTGAAGATCTACCGCGAGATGGACATCGTCGGCCGCGTCCGGCGGGTCGGCGCGGCGCTGCAGGACGGGCTGCGCGGTTACGCCGGCCACCCGCTGGTCGGCGAGGTGCGTGGTCTCGGCCTGATCGCCGGGGCCGAGCTGGTCGCCGACAAGGCGGCCGGGACCAATTTCGACAAGGCCCGCGGCGTCGGCGCCGGCCTGGTCCGCCGGGCCCAGGCGCATGGCCTGCTGACCCGATCCCTGCCGGGCGACGTCATCGGCTTCTGCCCGCCGATGATCATCGACGAGGCCGGGGTGGCTGAGATGCTGCAGCGCTTCGAGCTGGCGCTGGACGAGACCTGGTCGGCGCTGCGCGAGGCCGGATGATGGCGGCCGATGCCCTTCCCCCGGTCGAAGCGGTGGTCGACCTCGCCCGCCGCGCCGGCCGGGTGGTGATGGAGATCTACAACAGCTTCGACGGCGCCAGCCTGCGCAAGGAGGACGGCAGCCCGGTCACCGCCGCCGACCACGCGGCCGAGGCGCTGATCGTGCCCGGCCTCCGGGCCCTGCTGCCGGGCGTGCCGGTGGTGGCGGAGGAGCAGTGCGCCGCCCACGGCATCCCGGCCGCGGCCGACCGCTTCTGGCTGGTCGACCCGGTCGACGGCACCAAGGAGTTCCTGCGCCGCAACGGCGAGTTCACCGTCAACATCGCCCTGGTGTCCGGCGGCGTGCCGGTGCTGGGCGTGGTCGAGGCCCCGGTGTTCGACCGCCGCTTCTGGGCCGCCGGCGGAGAGGCCTGGCAGCAGCAGGGGGATGAGGCGCCACGGCGCATCGCCGTGCGGCGGCCGCCGGCGGAGGGGCTGGTGGTGCTGACCAGCCGGTCCCATCGCGACGATCCCCGGCTCGACGCGGCGCTGGAGGGCCGGTCCGTCGCCGAGCGCCGGATCATGGGCAGCTCGCTGAAGATCGTGCTGATCGCGGCGGGGGAGGCGGATCTCTATCTCCGCTTCGGCCCGACCATGGAATGGGACACCGCGGCGGCCGACGCGGTGCTGCGCGCCGCCGGCGGCGTCATCGACGATGCATCCTCCGGCCATCCGCTGGCCTATGCCAAGCCGGGCTTCCTCAATGCCGGCTTCGCCGCGCGCGGGGCTGCGGCCGGCTGACACTGCCGCCTCGCGGCCGACACTGATGCCAAAAGCGAAGGGCCGTCCCACCCGGTGGGACGGCCCTTCGCTTTTGGCTTTGCCGGATCCCGGATGAAGAAAGGGGCGCCCCGAAGGACGCCCCGATCTCCCGATGGGATCTTTAAAGACCGTCTTAGTTGATGACGATCTCGACGCGGCGGTTCTGCGGCTCGCGCACACCGTCGGCGGTCGGGACCAGCGGATCGGACTCGCCGACGCCGCGGGTGACGATCAGGCTGTCGGCAACGCCGTCCGCGACCAGCTCGCGGCGGACCGACTCGGCGCGACGCACCGACAGGGCCTGGTTGTACCGGTCCGAACCCGAACGGTCGGTGTGGCCGGTGACGTCGATGCGGGTGGTCTTGCCCTGGAGGGCGTCAGCCGCGGCCGAGGCCACGATCTGCTTGGCTTCCGGGGTCAGACGCGAGCTGTCGAAGTCGAAGAACACCAGGTAGCTGCGG
>JAEKLZ010000141.1 GCA_019508225.1 Inquilinus limosus
AGAAGTTCTTCGACCAGTACGGCGCCGCGCTGATCTCGCGGGCACAGGCGAAGCTGTAGGGCGGGCGGGGGTCAGGACCCGAACATCTGGTACCAGGGGCCTGCCCCGGGCAATTGCGTCGCCGTCTGCAGCGGCAGGACCGTGCTGGCCTGGCCGAGCTTGCCCTTCTGGTCCAGATAATGGTGCAGCACATAGCCGTTGACCCAGGTGCAGCCCAGCTGTCCCGGATCGACGGACCCCGGCAGCAGGGAATTGTAGAAGACATAGGCCGGCTTGCTGTCGATGCCCTGGCCGATCGAGAGCGCCTGGGCGGCATCGACCAGTGTCTCCAGCTGGCCGATATCGATGAGGTAGGAGAACCCGCCGCTGCCCGGCACCACATCCAGGCGCTTGGCCTGGACCAGATAGGCCGACTGGCCCAGCCGCCACATCCAGTCGGCGCCGAACTCCTGCTCCAGCTTCGCGCCCTGGAAGCTGGTGATCGACAGTTCGATGCCCTGCTGCACGGCGAGCCCCGCGATGGTCGAGAGATTGACCGAGGTGATCGCGTCCTCGCGGATCATCTCCCCGAGCTGGGCGGAGGCCGCCATGATGCCCCAGGTCCACTTCGATTGGTCTGTCAGGATGTCCTTGATGGCCATGCCGTCCTCGCTGCCGACGGCCGGCGGGAATGCCGGCCCTGTCGGCTAGGACGCGGCCGGGCGAGGATTGTGAAATGGTCGCGGCCGGCGGCTGTGCCTGCAACCAGATCGCGCTATCTTGCTTCCGGTGTCCGCCATTCGGCGGATGGAGGGTCCGGATGGACCTGCGGCAATGGCACCGGCGATGCGCGCCGGCCTGGGTGATCCTGGCGGCGATCGGCCTCGGGCCCACGGCGGCCCTGGCGCATGACAGCTGGATCAATCGCGGCCGCTACGTTGAATACGGCACCGTCAACCATTGCTGCGGCGACCACGACTGCACGCCCTGGCCGCGCGCCGACATCGAGGAGAGCGCGGACGGCTACCGCATCCGCTCGACCGGCGAGTTCGTGCCGCGCTTCAAGGCCCAGGACAGCGAGGATGGCGACTACTGGCTCTGCCGCAAATCGACCGGCGCGATCCGCTGCTTCTTCACGCCGGGGCCGGCGGCGTAGCGCAACAGCCGCAAAGCCTGAAGAAGGAGAATGGTGCCCAGGGACGGAATTGAACCGCCGACACGGTGATTTTCAGTCACCTGCTCTACCAACTGAGCTACCTGGGCGCCGTTGGCTCCGCAGTGCGGAGGCCGTGCTTATAGGAAACCGGGCGCCGCCTGTCTAGCGGTCATCTTCATCCGGCTGCAATGTTTCTTCGGCCTCGTCCTCGGGCTTCACCGGCACCGTGTAACTCTCTGAAAACCAATGGCCGAGATCGATGTCGGCGCAGCGGCGCGAGCAGAACGGACGGTATTGCTGCACCGTCGGCTTGCGGCAGATCGGGCAGCGCCCGCGGGTCTCTGTGGGGGTCGTGGTCATGCTTACAGAATCGGTGATCGGGGCTGCGGCTTCAAGCCCGTAGGCTCAGCCATGAATGACATCGGCCAGCGCCTGGCCGCGCCGCTCTCGCGCCAGTTCGGCCAGGCCCAGCGGCGACAGCGCCTCGCCCAGCTGCACCCGCAGCGGGTCGTCGGCCAGGGCGCCGCGGAAGCTGTTCAGCAACGCCGCGCGGTCGCTGCCGCGGCGCAGCGAGATGAAGTCTACCACCACCGTGCCGCCGATGTTGCGCAGCCGCAGCTGGCGGGCGATCTCCACCGCCGCCTCGCGATTGGCGCGGACGTGGTCCGGCGCGCGGCCGCCATCGACATCGATCACGGTCATGGCGCGCGTCGCCTCGATGGTGATGCTGCCGCCGGAGGGCAGCGGCACGGTCGGGCTCAGCAGCGTGTCCAGGGCATCGCCCAGCGGCGCCGCGCCGGCGGCGATGCGGGGCGCCAGCTCGGCCACCGCGGCTGTCGCCCAGCGCTGCAGCGGCGGCAGCAAAGCGGCGCCGTCGATGACGATGCGAGCAGCGTCTGGATGGTCCAGGATCAGCCGGCGGGCGGCGCCGGGCGCCGGCTCCAGCAGCGCCGGGGCACGGGTGTCCTCGGCCCGGTCGGCGATCGCCTCCCAGCGCCGCGCCAGCCGCGTCGCCTCGTCCAGCACCGCGTCGACCGCCATGCCGGCGCTGGCGGCGCGGACGATCCAGCCGCCCTCGAGCCGCTGCTGCCAGTCCCGCTTCGCCGCGGGGCCGAGCCGGCTGGACACCGCCACGGCGCCCGAGAACGGCAGATGGATCAGCCCGGCGCCGGGCAGCGCCACGTCCCGCGTCGCTTCCGCTCCCTTCTCGGCCCGGGGGTCAGCGACGATCTGGACGATCACCGGCGCGCCGGCGCGCAGCGAGTCCGCGTCCGGCCCGCGCAGCGGCAGGAAGGCGCTGCGGCCGGTGCCGATATCGAGGAAGGCGGCGGCCGAAACGCGGTCGACCCTCTCGACCCTGGCCAGCACCACGGCGCCGGACAGGCTCGGCCGGGACAGGCGTTCGGCGGCGAGGTCGGTCAGGCGGCCGTCGATCACCACGCCGGCCAGCAGCACGCCGTCCGACTCGGTGATCTCGACCGTCTTCACCAACGGTAGCCGGCGCCGCCGAGCAGCTGCGAGGTCTCGAACAGCGGCAGGCCGACGATGTTGGAATAGGAGCCTTCGATGGCGCGGATCAGCGCCGCCGCCCGGCCCTGGATGGCGTAGCCGCCGGCCTTGCCGCGGCCCTCGCCCGAGGCGACATAGGCGTCGATCTCGTCTGGGGTCAGGCGCTTGAAGATCACGCTGCTCTGGACCAGGCGCTGGCGCATGGTGCCGTCCGGCGCGATCAGGCAGACGCCGCCATGGACGCGGTGGCGCCGGCCGGACAGCAGCTCCAGGCACTGACGCAGCTCGGCATCGGTCTCGGCCTTGGGCAGGATCCGCCGGCCGCAGCCGACCACGGTGTCGGCCGCCAGGATATAGGCGCCGGGCGTCCGGGCCCGAATCGCCTCGGCCTTGGCCTGGGCCAAGCGCCGGGCATGCGGGCCGGGCAGCTCGCGCTTCAGCGGGGTTTCGTCGAGATCGGCGGGCAGCACCTGATCCGGCACGATGCCGATCTGGCGCAACAAATCGAGACGCCTCGGCGAAGCCGAGGCGAGCACAAGCAGGCCAGTAACAATCACCTGGGGCCCGCCCGTCCTTTCCGGATCGGGCACGGCAGTTACTTGAAGCGGAAGGTGATGCGACCCTTGGTCAGGTCGTAGGGGGTCATCTCGACATTGACCCGGTCACCCGCCAACACCCGGATGCGGTTCTTGCGCATCTTGCCCGAGGTGTGCGCGAGAACTTCGTGGTCGTTGTCGAGCTTCACCCGAAACATCGCGTTGGGGAGCAGCTCGGTCACGGTGCCCGAGAACTCGATCAAATCTTCCTTGGCCATCCAAACTCGCCATGTTGAGAATCCGCCCAAGAAGTGGGCGACCGGACTTGTCGGGTCAAGGAATTTGTGCGGTTTCGGGCCGCGTTTCCGCCATGTCTACACAGACGCATCACACCTCGGGCGTCCTGCCGGTCCACGGATCGAGGACCGGAACGCCGGCATATCGGAAATCGCCGATATTCCGGGTGACAACGCCGAGGTCATGCGCTTTCGCCGTCGCCGCAATCAACGCGTCGGGCTGGGCATAAGTGTAACCGGCCTTCTGCCCGTCATGCACCAGGCGGCGCCAGATCAGGAGGGTCTCCTCGTTGA
The DNA here is from genome assembly GCA_019508225.1 of Inquilinus limosus. GTDB lineage: Bacteria > Pseudomonadota > Alphaproteobacteria > DSM-16000 > Inquilinaceae > Inquilinus > Inquilinus limosus_D. Next base: position 3,771 of record JAEKLZ010000141.1, read on the forward strand.
TATCCAGAATGCGGTCGCCGAACCACAGCCTGATGCCGTCCTCCAGCCATGCCTCCAGCTCAGCCCGGAAGCCAGGATCGGAAACCCGCTCAATGCCGAGCCGGATCTCGGCGACGGTCACACGGCTCAGATAGCAGGCCACGGGCGGCACGCTTTCGGCCCAAATCCTGACCGCCCGGTTGCACCGCGCCCCCTTGCGCAACTCGGAAACCACATTGGTGTCGAGCAGCCAGCCGCGCGCCATGATCAGAAGGATGGCAGATCGCGAACCGGCGCCTGCTCACGGAGCTCCTCGAATTCATCCAACGCCGCGAACGGCCCGTCTCCGAACAGCGCGGCGAGGCTGACAGCCGCGGTCGGTGCCAAGCGGGCATAGTCCGCCGCCGACAGGATGACGACCGCATCCTGGCCATGCACGGTCACGCGCTGCGGTCCTGCTTCCCGGGCTCGTCGCACGACCTCACTGAAACGCGCCTTGGCATCCTCGAGCTTCCAGGCCGGCAGGGCGGATGACGAGACACGCTTGTTACGGGCAGCCATGAACCACCTCCTGACCAGATTGGTCAGAATATCGGATGCTTTGGGTTGAGCTGCAAGAGGCAGCCGTCACGCCCGCTCCTGCGCCCGGTCGCCGAAGCGCTCGCGGATGCGGGACAGCAGCAGGTCGCGGACCTGGCGGAAGGCGACCATCCGGGTCTCGCGGTTGCCCTCGACCACGGTCGGGTCGAAGGTGTTCCAGAATTCCAGGTCGCAGGCGGTGGTGCGGGTCATCTCCACCGCCCGGTGCTGGGCCTCCGGCGACAGCGAGATCACCAGGTCGAAATTGTCGTCCTCGAGATCGTCGAAGCCCTTCGGCCGGTGACGGCTGAGGTCGATGCCGATCTCCTTCAGCGCCGCCACGGCGAAGGGGTCGGGCTCGGTCTCGTCCGGCCGCACCCCGACGCTGTCGACGAAGATGCGCGACCCGGCCACATGCTTCAGGATCGCCTCGGCCATGGCCGAGCGGATCGCGTTCTGAGTGCAGGCGAAGAGGACGCTGGTCGGCCCCGCCATCGCTCACCCGCGGATCTGCAGGACGCAGAGCAGCGTGAACAGCCGCCGCGCCGTCTGGTGGTCGATCGCGATCCGGTCGGCCAGCCGCTCGCCGAGCATGACTGAGCCTTCGTCGTGCAGCCCGCGGCGGCCCATGTCGATCGCCTCGATCCTGGACGGCGGCGCGGTCTTGATCGCGGCGTAATAGGTCTCGCAGACCAGGAAATAGTCCTTGATGATCCGGCGGAACGGCTGCACCGGCAGGGCCACCCGCTCGGGCTCGCCCTCCTGCCCGCTGGTGATCTCGAAGATCAGCCGGTTCTCCTCCATGCGCAGGCGCAGGCGGTAGGGGCCGGCCGGGCCCTGGACCAGGCGGAAGCTGTTCTGCTCGATCAGGTCGTGGATCGCGACGCGGCGCTCATGCGCCACCTCCGGCGACCGGCGGACGGCGGCACTCTCGTCGATCACGATCTCGACGAGACGCCCCTCCTCCGTGTCGCCGGCGGCGCCGCTCATCCCTTCAGCCGCTGGGCGATCGACAGCGCATGCGCCTCCAGCCCCTCGGCCCGGGCCAGACGCACCGCCGCGGGGCCGATCTTCGCAAGGCCGGCGGCGTCGCAGCGCACCAGCGTGGTGCGCTTGACGAAATCGAACACGCTGAGGCCGCTGGCGAAGCGGGCGCTGCGCGCCGTCGGCAGCACATGGTTCGGCCCGGCGACATAGTCGCCGACCGCCTCCGGCGCATGGCGGCCGAGGAAGATCGCCCCGGCATGGCGGACCCGGTCGGCGATGCGGTCCGGATCGGCGACGGCGAGCTCGAGATGCTCCGGCGCCAGCCGGTCGATCAGCGGCACCGCATCGTCCAGCGTCTCGACCACGATCACGCCGCCCTGCTCGCGCCAACTGGTGCCGGCGATCTCCGCCTTCGGCAGCCGAGCCAGCACGCGGTCGACCGCCGCCACGACGGCATCAGCGAAGGCGGCGTCGTCGGTGATCAGCACCGACTGGGCATGGGTGTCGTGCTCGGCCTGGGACAGGAGGTCGACCGCGATCCATTCCGGGTCGTTGCCGGCATCCGCCACCACCAGGATCTCGGACGGGCCGGCGATCATGTCGATGCCGACCGCGCCGAAGACCTGGCGCTTGGCCTCGGCGACATAGGCGTTGCCCGGGCCGGTGATCTTGTCGACCGGGCGGATGCTGGCGGTGCCGTAGGCCAGCGCCGCCACCGCCTGGGCGCCGCCGACGCGCCAGATCTCGGTCACCCCGGCCCGCTCCGCCGCGGCCAGCACCAGCGGGTTCAGCACCCCGTCCGGCGCCGGCACCGCCATGGCGATGCGCCCGACCCCTGCCACCCGGGCCGGGATCGCGTTCATCAGCACCGAGCTCGGGTAGTTGGCCAGACCGCCCGGCACATAAATCCCGACCGCGTCGATCGGGGTCCAGCGGGCGCCGAGGCCGATGCCGTCCTCATCGACATAGGACAGGCTCGGCAGCACCGTCTTCGCATGGAAGGCCTCGATCCGCCGCGCCGCCAGATCCAGCGCCGCATAGGTCTCGGCATCGACCTGCGCCCGGGCCGCGGCGATCTCGTCCGCACCGATCCGCAGCGTCTCGGGCGTCAGCCGCACCCGGTCGAAGCGCTCGGTGTAGTCGATTAGCGCCGCGTCGCCGCGCGCCCGGGTGTCGGCCACGATCGCGGCGACGACGCCGGCGACATCGGCATGGCTGCCGCGGCGGGCGGAGACGAAGGCCTCGAAATCCTCGGCGAAGCCGGGCGAGCGGGCATCAAGACGCAGCGGCATGGACGGCATTCCGGAAACGGTCGACCCAGCCGGCGATCTCCTCCGGCCGGGTCTTGAAAGCGGCGCGGTTGACGATCAGCCGCGAGGTGACGTCGGCGATGTGCTCGATCTCGCGCAAGCCATTCGCCTTCAGCGTCGAGCCCGACGAGACCAGGTCGACGATGCGGCGGCACAGGCCCAGCGTCGGCGCCAGCTCCATCGCCCCGTTCAGCTTGATGCACTCGGCCTGCACCCCGCGGGCGGCGAAGTGGCGGCGGGTCACGGCCGGGTATTTGGTGGCGACGCGGACATGGCTCCAGCGCCGCGGATCGTCGGTCTCGGCCAGATCCACCGGCTCGGCCACCGCCAGGCGGCACGCGCCGATGCCGAGATCGAGAGGCGAGTAGAGCTCGGGGTAGTCGAACTCCATCAGCACGTCGTTCCCGGCGACGCCCAACTGCGCCGCGCCGAAGGCGACGAAGGTGGCGACATCGAAGGACCTGACCCGGATCAGCCGGATATGCGGATGGTTGGTGGCGAAGGACAGGCCGCGATGCCGCGGGTCGTCGAAGGCCGGCTCCGGCTCCAGCCCGGCCTGCGCCATCAGCGGGCGCAGCTCGTCCAGGATGCGGCCCTTGGGCAGGGCGATGGTCAGGGGATCGGGTACGGTCATGGCGCCGGCTTCCGCGGGAACGGCCGGCACCATAGCCGAAACCGCAGCCGCGAGACCAGAAGAGGCCGCGACTCGCCCATGCGTGAAGGTGAGGGCCGTTCCCCTGCCCCGCCCTACCCCGCCGCGGCCTCGAACGCCCGGCCGATCAGGGCCTTGGCGTCGTCCTGCACCTGGCGCAGGTGGTCCTCGCTGCGGAAGCTCTCGGCGTAGATCTTGTAGACCTCCTCGGTGCCCGAGGGCCGGGCGGCGAACCAGCCATTCGCCGTCGCCACCTTGATGCCGCCGAAGGGCTGGCCGTTGCCGGGCGCCTTGGTCAGCGTCTGGGTCACCGGGTCGCCGCCGAGCTGGCTGGCGCCGAGGCTCTCGGGCGTCAGCGTCTTGAACACCTGCTTCTGGGCGCTGCTCGCCGGCGCGTCGGCGCGGGCGTACCAGGAAGTGCCCAGCTCCTGCGTCAGCCCGGTGTAGAGCTCGCTCGGGTCGCGGCCGGTCACGGCGGTGATCTCCGCCGCCAGCAGGCCGAGGATCAGGCCGTCCTTGTCGGTGGTCCACACTGTGCCGTCCCGGCGCAGGAACGAGGCGCCGGCGCTCTCCTCGCCGCCGAAGCCGACCGACCCGTCGCTCAAGCCCTCGACGAACCATTTGAAGCCGACCGGCACCTCCAGCAGGCGGCGGCCGAGCTTGGCGGCGACCCGGTCGATGACGCTGCTGCTGACCAGCGTCTTGCCGATCGCGCTGTCGGCACGCCAGCCCTTGCGGTGCTGGAACAGATAGGCGATCGACGCCGCCAGGAAGTGGTTCGGGTTCATCAGCCCGGCGGTGCGGGTGACGATGCCGTGGCGGTCGGCGTCGGTGTCGTTGGCGAAGGCGACGTCGAACTTGTCCCGCAACCCCAGCAGCCGGGTCATGGCGTAGGGCGAGGAGCAGTCCATGCGGATCTTGCCGTCCCAATCCGCGGTCATGAAGCGGAAGGTCGGGTCGACCAGATCGCTGACCATGGTCGCGGCGATGCCATACCGGTCGATCAGCGGCTTCCAGTA
>JAEKLZ010000180.1 GCA_019508225.1 Inquilinus limosus
ATGCCCGGGCCTGCACCCTGATGGGCCCGGCCGGATCCGGCCAGCTGACCAAGATGGTCAACCAGATCTGCATCGCCGGGCTGGTCCAGGCCCTGGCCGAGGGGCTGAACTTCGCCCAGAAGGCGGGACTCGACGGCAATCTGGTGCTCGACGTCATCTCCAAGGGCGCGGCGCAGAGCTGGCAGATGGAGAATCGCGGCCGCACCATGCTGCAGAACAAGTTCGATTTCGGCTTCGCCATCGACTGGATGCGCAAGGACCTTGGCATCTGCTTCCAGGAGGCGAAGACCAACGGCGCCCGGCTGCCGGTGACGGCGCTGGTCGACCAGTTCTACTCCGCGGTCCAGGCCAAGGCCGGCGGCCGGGTCGACACGTCGAGCCTGCTGCTCGCGCTGCAGGATTGAGGTTTCCCGTCGCGACGTGACGGTTTTTGACACGCTCCTCCCCGGCTTGGGTTTATTCTCCTGGCCGGGGAGGATCGCGCATGGCTTCGGATCTGTTCGATCGCCAGATGGCGATGTACACCAGCTTTCACCGCGACGGCCGCAACCGGCTGACCCATTTCTTCGGTATCCCGGCGATCATCCTGGCGGTGCTGGTGGCCCTGGCCACGGTGCCGCTCGGCAGCATCGGCGGCTGGCCGGCGACGCTGGCCGACCTCGTCGCCATGCTGGCCTGGCTGCTGTGGATCGCGCTCGATCTCGGGTTGGGCCTGGCCATGGCGGTGGTGGTGATCCCGGGGCTGATCATCGCCCATGCGGTGGCCGGCGGGTCGGGCTGGGTCACCTGGACCGTCGCCGCCGTGCTGTTCGTCGGCGGCTGGGCCCTGCAGCTGGTCGGCCACGCCTATGAGGGCAAGCGGCCGGCCTTCCTGTCAAACCTGTTCCAGCTGCTGATCGGCCCGATGTTCCTGATGGCCGAGACCGCTTTCGCCCTCGGCCTGCGCTCCGGGCTGAAGCACCGGGTCGAGGCCGCGGCGGACGCCCGTCAGTCGAGATAGGTCCAGCTGTCGGCGCCGTCGAAGCGCCGCACCGGGACGTCGGCAATGTCGGCTGGGTCCATCAGCCGGGCGTTGACGGCGACCCGCGCGACATCCCCGGCCGCTAGCCCCTCCCAATGGGTGACGCAGCCGCAGGTCGGACAGTGGTGGAGCGCCAGCGTGCGGTCGCCCTGGACATAGGACACGGTGGTGCCGGCGCCCTTCACGATGGTCAGCTGGTCGCGCGGGTAATAGGCCCAGATCGTGCCGAGACGGCGGCAGATCGAGCAGTTGCAGGAGGTCAGCCGCTGCGGCCGCTCCGCGACCTGCAGCCGGACGGCGCCGCAATGGCAGGAGGCTTCGATCATGGGACCCTCGTGGATCGGCTCGGATGCCGGGATGATCCGTCCGCGCCGCCCGGACGGCAACTAAGGCCCGACCACGCCCGGCGGCTCGGCGCCGCTGGCGCAGGACTCCAGGCCTTGGATCGCCTGCCAGAGATTGCTGGCGGCGATGCTCAGGACCTCGTCCGGCACCGGCTTGCCGGCGCGGACCGCGATGAAGCGCAGCGTCGCCTCGTCGGCGTCCAGCGCCTGCTGCAGCGCCGGCGTCTCCTCCAGCGTGAAGCGCCAGGTCGGCAGGCCCGGCGATGTGACCGGAACCGCGACGGCGTGGCCGTCCAGCCGCAGCTCGGCGGTGCCCTCGGGGTCGAAGCGGCGGCCCGCCTGCACCAGGCCGGGAGCGGAGACCAGGATCTCGATCCGGTTCCGCTCGTCGCGCCGGATCCATTCGGTCTGGCCGGCTTGGCCCCCCAGGCGCAGGAAGCAGACATTGCCGGGCAGCCGGTACAGCACCGGGCCGCCGGCCTCGGGCGCGTAGTCGATCAGCTTCTCGGGGTGGGGCAGGTTGGTCAGGCGCCGGAGCGCCGAGAGGGCGTCCGCGATCGCGCCGGGAACCGCCGGCACGGGGGCGCTGATCCCCAGGAACAGGGAGATGATGACCCAATGCCAGATCGAGAACACGCCCATGCAGCCCTCCCGCCCGCGGGCCGGCAGGATTTCACGGACACGTCCCGCAACTCAAGCGCCGCGCCGCCGCATCCTCGATAGACTGCTCAGCCTTCGCCCAGCGCCGCCTTCTGGATCGCCGCCAGCTCGGCCGTGCCCTGCTCGGCCAGCACCAGCAGCGCCTCGAACTCGGCCCGGCTGAACGGGCTCTGCTCCGCTGTCGCCTGCACCTCGACCAGCCCGCCCTTGCCGGTGATGACGAAATTGGCGTCGGCCTGGGCGCTCGAATCCTCGGCATAGTCCAGGTCCAGCACCGCCTGCCCCTGGTGCAGGCCGCAGGAGATGGCGGCGACGCTGTCGGTCAGCGGCAGCGCCTTGATCTTGCGGATCGCCACCAGGTGGCGCAATGCCAGCACCAGCGCGACATAGCCGCCGGTGATGGCGGCGGTGCGGGTGCCGCCATCGGCCTGCAGCACGTCGCAATCGACCTTGATCTGGACCTCGCCCAGCGCCTTCAGGTCGGTGACGGCGCGCAGCGACCGGCCGATCAGGCGCTGGATCTCCTGCGTCCGCCCGGTCTGCTTGCCGCGCGCGGCCTCCCGGTCGGTGCGCTGGTCGGTGGCGCGCGGCAGCATGCCGTACTCCGCCGTGACCCAGCCCTTGCCGCCGTTCTTCAGCCAGGACGGCACCCGGTCGTCGACCGAGGCGGTGCACAGCACATGGGTGTCGCCGAACTTCACCAGGCACGAGCCCTCGGCGTATTTGTTGACGTCGGTCTCGAGGCTGATGGCGCGCAGGGCGTCGATGGCGCGTCCGGACGGTCGCATGGGGTCGCTTTCTGTTCTCGGCGAGGGTCGGGCACGCTATCCTCGCGGGTCCTGCCCGTAAAGCCCGACACGTTGATTCGGGTCAAACGGCCCCTACATAGCGTGGCGACGGCCATGAGCATGCTGAACGAACTCTCGACCCGATCCGGCGGCCAGGCGTTCCGGGACCTCGACGAGCGCTCGCGGGAGATCTTCCGCCAGATCGTCGACGCCTATGTCCAGTCCGGCGAGCCGGTGGGCAGCCGCACCCTGTCGCGCCGGCTCGGCATGTCGCTGTCGCCGGCGACGATCCGCAACGTCATGGCGGATCTCGAGGATGCCGGGCTGCTCTACGCCCCGCACACCTCGGCCGGGCGGATGCCGACCGATGCCGGGCTGCGCCTGTTCGTGCACGGGCTGATGCAGCTCGGCGATGTCGGCGAGAGCGAGCGGGCGTCGATCGATGCGATGTGCGCCCAGGCCGGGCGCGGCGTGTCGGAGATGCTGGAGGAGGCGACCTCGGCCCTGTCCGGCCTGTCCGCCTGCGCCGGCCTGGTGCTGGCGCCGAAGACCGACCGGCCGCTGAAGCATATCGAGTTCGTCAACCTGTCGCCCGGCCGCGCCCTGGTGGTGATGGTCACCGAGGACGGCATGGTCGAGAACCGGGTGCTGGAGGTGCCGCTCGGGCTGCCGGCCTCGACCTTCGTCCATATCACCAACTACCTCAACGCCCGCATCGTCGGCCGCACCATCGGCGAGGCGCGGAGCGAGGTGCTGGGTGAGATCGAGACGCAGAAGAGCCAGCTCGACAGCCTCGCGGCCAAGGTCGTGGCGGCCGGGCTCGCCACCTGGAGCGGCGGCGGGGGCGGCACGCTGATCGTCAAGGGCCAGTCCCGCCTGCTCAACGACGTCACCGCGCTGGAGGATCTGGAGCGCATCCGCACCCTGTTCCAGGCGCTGGAGACCAAGGAGGCGCTGCTCAAGATGCTCGACGCGGCCAATGCCGCGGAGGGCGTGCAGATCTTCATCGGCGCCGAGAACGGGCTGTTCAGCCATACCGGCTGCTCGATGATCATCGCCCCGTACAAGGGCAGCGACCAGCGCGTGGTCGGCGCCGTCGGCGTGATCGGGCCGACCCGGCTGAACTATGCGCGCATCATCCCGATGGTGGACTACACCGCGAAGATGATAGGCCGTCTCCTCAGAACCAACGAGACCACGAACCAGGTAGCATGATGCACAACAAGACGATGTCCGCCGAGCCCCGCCCCGAGGCGACGGAGCCGGAGACCGGGGCCGCCGGGCCCGAGGTCGAGGGTGTCGCCGAATCCGAGGCCGCCGAAGTCACCGACGACGCGGCGCTGGCCGGGGCGCTGGAGCGCATCGCGGAGCTCGAGGCCGACAACGCCAAGCTGAAGGACCAGGCGCTGCGGGCGCTGGCGGAGACCGAGAACATCCGCCGCCGGTCGGAGCGCGAGCGCGAGGATACGGCGAAATACGCCATCTCCGGCTTCGCCAAGTCGCTGCTGGATGCCGCCGACAACCTGCGCCGCGCCATCGACGCGGTGCCGGCCGGGGCGGTCGAGGACGATGCGGCGTTGAAGACCCTGGTCGACGGCGTCGCCGCCACCGAACGCCAGTTGCTGGCGGCCTTTGAGCGCCACGGCGTGACCCGGATCGAGCCGGTCGGTGAGGCCTTCGACCCGAACTTCCACCAGGCCATGTTCGAGCTGCCGGGCACCGGCAAGCCGTCCGGCACCATCGTCCAGGTGATGCAGCCCGGCTATGTGCTGCAGGGCCGGCTGCTGCGCCCGGCCATGGTCGGCGTGGCCCGGGGCGAATGATGCGGCGCCTGGGCCTGATCGCGGTGCTGCTGGCGGTGGCGGTCGGCGCCGCCGCCTGCGAGCGGTCGGAGAAGCCGGCCAAGGGCGTCTATATGGGCGCCGGCGCTGGCCTGTCCGTCCCTTCCTGACGCATGGCGGCACCGGCTGCCATGCCGGGTGGACGACACGAAACCGTCATCGAGCACGAGTAGCGTCGCCGCTTCCCGTATGATCGGGGTATTCTGAGGCTCGCTGCTCGAGGCGCGTTGGCATGGCCGGTCCGATCTATCGCCATCTGTTCGGCATCGGCGTGATCGCCGTCCTGGTGGTCGCGCTGCTGCTGCTGTCGTCCAGGGCTGACGGGATCGGCGTCTGGCTCGCGGCGGGCGGCGTGGTGGTGGTGATCGGCGTCGCCGGCCTGTTCGCCTGGCGCCTGCTGCGCGACCTCGACCTGCTGCGCCGGCACATCGAGGCCTCGACCGCCGAGGTGCCGGAGCGGTCGCCGCGGCCCTCGACCGAGATCGGCCAGATCCTGTTCCTGCATCTGCAGCGGCTGCAGCGCCATGCCCGCGGCCGCGAGCGCAGCCTGGCGGTCGAGCTGCAGACCGCGTCGGAGATCCTGGAGGCGCAGGACGACCCGATCCTGGTGCTGGCCGGCGACCGCAGCGTGCTGCGCGCCAACGGCGCCGCCGAACGGCTGTTCGGCGACCGGCTGCTGGGCCGCGACATGGCCGAGGCGATCCGGCATCCGGAGATCGTCGCCGCGGTCGACGCCGTCCTCGCCGGCGGCCCGATCCAGACCGTGGCGCTGAACCTGCCGGTGCCGATCGAGCGCGAGTTCGAGGTCCGCATCCAGCGCTTCGAGCGGCGCGGCGATGCCGGTGAACGCGATTCTGGCGAGCGCGAGTCCGGCGACCGGCCCGAGCCGGCGCTGCTGGTCACCTTGTACGACCTCACCGCCACCAAGCGGGTCGAGCAGATGCGGGCCGACTTCGTCGCCAATGCCAGCCATGAGCTGCGCACGCCGCTGTCCAGCCTGATGGGTTTCATCGAGACGCTGCGCGGCCCGGCGCGGGACGATGCGGCGGCGCGGGAGCGCTTCCTCGGCATCATGCAGCAGCAGGCCGAGCGCATGTCGCGGCTGGTCAACGACCTCCTGTCGCTGTCGCGGATCGAACTGGACGAGCATGTGCCGCCGACCGGGCGGGTCGCCGTCGGGCCGCTGCTGCAGTCGGTGGCCGATGCGCTCGAGCTCAAGGCCCAGCGCAAGGGGCAGCGGCTCGAGCTCGACCTGGCGCCGGACCTGCCGCCGGTGGTCGGGGATTCGGACCAACTGTACCAAGTGTTCCAGAACCTGGTGTCGAACGCCATCAACTACGGCCGCCAGGGCGGCGTGGTCGGCCTGTCCGCCCGGAGCGCGGTGGATGGGCGCCGGACCAGTCTGGTCGTCACTGTCCGGGACCAGGGCGAGGGCATCGCCCGCGAGCACCTGCCGCGACTGACCGAACGCTTCTACCGGGTCGATCCGGCGCGCAGCCGCGCCGTCGGCGGCACCGGCCTGGGCCTGGCCATCGTCAAGCACATCGTCAGCCGCCACCGCGGCCGGCTGGAGATCGACAGCGAGGTCGGGCGCGGCAGCGTCTTCACCGTTTTTCTGCCGGCCGCCCCAGGCGGCAAGCCATCCGGCCGGGGCCTTCATAAAACCGTAACCGAACTGTCTTAAAAGCGTCTGCGGCGGTGTCTATAGCCTGCGCTCGGAACGGGGCGCTGGTCGCCTGACCGGGCGAAGCCATCGGGCTCGTCCCACCACCACAGGAGATTCGCGTGAAGCTTTTTTCACGAACCATCCTTCGCAGCGCGGTGCTCGGCGCGGCGGTTGCGCTCGTGGCGGGCGCGTCCCAGGCGGCCGATATTTCCGGCGCCGGCGCCACCTTCCCCTACCCGGTCTACGCCAAGTGGGCCGATTCCTATAAGAAGGAAAGCGGCATCGGCCTGAACTACCAGTCGATCGGTTCGGGCGGCGGCATCAAGCAGATCAAGGAAAAGACCGTCACCTTCGGCGCCTCGGACATGCCGCTGAAGCCGGAGGATCTCGACGCCGCCGGCCTCGTGCAGTTCCCGATGATCATGGGCGGCGTCGTGCCGGTCGTGAACATCCCGGGCGTGGCGCCGGGCCAGCTGACCCTCAGCGGCGACCTGATCGCCCAGATCTATCTCGGCGACATCACCGCCTGGAACGACGACAAGATCAAGGCGCTAAACCCGGGCGTGACCCTGCCGGACACCGCCATTGCCCCGGCCTATCGGTCGGACGGGTCGGGCACCAACTTCCTGTTCACCACCTATCTCTCGTCGGTGAACGCCAAGTTCAAGGACAATGTCGGCGCCAACTCCTCGGTGCAGTGGCCGGCCGGCATCGGCGCCAAGGGCAATGAGGGCGTCGCCAACACCGCCAAGCAGACCGAAGGCGCCATCGGCTACGTCGAATACGCCTACGCCAAGCAGAACAAGCTGACCTACGTCAAGCTGGTCAACAAGGACGGCAAGGCAGTCGATCCGACGATCAAGAGCTTCCAGGCCGCGGCCTCCGCCGCCGACTGGGCCAACGCCAAGGGCTACTACGTCATCCTGACCAACGAGCCGGGTGCGGAGAGCTGGCCGATCACCGGCGCCAGCTTCATCCTGATGTACAAGCAGCCGCAGGATCAGGCCGCGTCGGCCACGGCGCTGCAGTTCTTCGCCTGGGCCTACGGGCAGGACAAGCTGGCCGAAGACCTCGACTACGTGCCGATGCCGGACGCGGTGGTCGCCATGGTCCACAAGACCTGGGCCGACAGCATCAAGGGCGCCGACGGCAAGCCGGTCTGGACCGCCTCGAAGTGATCGCCGGCAACGGCTGATCGATTGGGCGCCGTGCGATCCTCCGCACGGCGCCGCCTGTTTCCCAGGGCAAGGTGATCGATGGTGGACGCCACCTATCAGAAGATCGGGCCGCGGATCGACGCTCGGACCGCGCAGCGGCAGCGCGCGACGGACACCGGCTTCCGCCTGGTCACGCTGTTCTTCGCCGTGCTGGTGCTGGCGATCCTCGGCGGGGTGATCCTGTCGCTGATCATCGGCGCCATGCCGGCACTGCAGACCTTCGGCTTCGGCTTCGTCGCCAACGAGGTCTGGAACCCGGTGACCGAGAAGTTCGGCGCGCTGGCGCCGATCTACGGCACGCTGATGACTTCGCTGATCGCCATGGTGATCGGCGTCCCGATCAGCTTCGGCATCGCCATCTTCCTGACCGAGCTGTGCCCGCCGGTGCTGAAGCGGCCGCTCGGCATCGCCATCGAGCTCCTGGCCGGCATCCCCAGCATCATCTACGGCATCTGGGGCTTCTTCGTGCTGGCGCCGATCCTGCAGCAGACGGTGCAGCCCTTCCTGATCCAGACGCTGGGCAAACTCCCCTGGATCGGCATCTTCTTTGCCGGCCCGCCCTACGGCATCGGCATCTTCACCGCCGGGCTGATCCTGGCGATCATGGTGCTGCCCTTCATCACCTCGATCATGCGCGACGTGTTCGAGACGGTGCCGCCGCTGCTCAAGGAATCGGCCTACGGCCTGGGTGCCACGACCTGGGAGGTGGTGTGGAAGGTGGTGCTGCCCTACAGCCGCGTCGGCGTCGTCGGCGGCGTCATGCTAGGCCTCGGCCGGGCGTTGGGCGAGACCATGGCGGTCACCTTCGTCATCGGCAACGCCCACCGCATCTCGAACTCGATCCTGGCGCCGGGCACCACCATCTCGGCCTCGATCGCCAATGAATTCACCGAGGCCGTCGGCGACCTCTACACCTCGTCACTGATCGCGCTGGGCCTCGTGCTCTTCGTCATCACCTTCATCGTCCTGGCCCTGGCCAAGATCCAGCTGCTGCGGCTGCAGCGCAAGACGGGGGGCTAGGACATGCCGGCTTCATCCGCGCTCTACGCCCGGCGCCGCGCCGTCAACAAGGTGGCGCTCGCCATCTCGGTCGGTGCCGCCGCCTTCGGCCTCATGTGGCTGGTCTGGATCCTCGCCACGCTGGTGGCCAACGGCCTCTCCGCCATCACGCCGGCCCTGTTCACGGAATCGACCCCGCCGCCTCCGGGCGAGGGCGGCGGCCTGCTGAACGCGATCTTCGGCAGCCTGGTCATGACCGTGGTCGGCACGCTGATCGGCACCCCGATCGGCATCCTCGCCGGCACCTACCTGGCCGAGTTCGGCAAGACCAGCAAGCTGGCGGAGGTGATCCGCTTCATCAACGACATCCTGCTCAGCGCGCCGTCGATCGTGATCGGCCTGTTCGTCTACGAGATCATGGTGTCGTCGATGGGCCATTTCTCGGCCTGGGCCGGCGCCGTGGCGCTGTCGATCATCGCCATGCCGGTGGTGATCCGCACCACCGAGGACATGCTGAAGCTGGTGCCGAACACCCTGCGCGAGGCCGCCGCGGCGCTGGGCTCGCCGCAGTGGAAGGTGGTGCTGATGATCTGCTACCGCGCCGCGCGCAACGGCATGATCACCGGCGTGCTGCTGGCGGTCGCCCGGATCAGCGGCGAGACGGCGCCGCTCTTGTTCACCGCCCTGAACAACCAGTTCTGGAGCACGGACATGAATGCGCCGATGGCCAACCTGCCGGTGGTCATCTTCCAGTTCGCGCTCAGCCCCTATGAGGACTGGCAGCGCCTGGCCTGGGGCGGCGCGCTCCTGATCACGGTGACGATCCTTCTCCTCAACATCATCGCCCGGGCGCTCTCCTCGCTCGGCGGCAAGCAGGGCTGACGGTCATGACAGGCAATGGTGCTCAGGTGACGACGCTCGACATGAACATCAATGTCGAGCGCCAGACCGATCTCGGCCGCGATCTGCGCGAGAAGATCTCGGTCCGCAACCTGTCCTTCTTCTACGATGACAACGAGGCGCTGAAGAAGATCAGCCTGCCGCTGTACGAGCGCTGCGTCACCGCCTTCATCGGCCCGTCGGGCTGCGGGAAGTCGACGCTGCTGCGCATCCTGAACCGGATGTACGACCTGTACCCGAAGCAGCGCGCCGCCGGCGAGGTGCTGCTGGACGGCGAGAACATCCTCAGCTCGAAGCAGGACGTGAACCTGCTGCGCGCCCGGGTCGGCATGGTGTTCCAGAAGCCGACGCCGTTCCCGATGTCGATCTACGACAACGTCGCCTTCGGCATCCGGCTTTACGAGAAGCTCGACCAGGCCGAGATGGACAGCCGCATCGAGGCGGCGCTGCGCCGCGCCGCGCTGTGGGACGAGGTCAAGGACAAGCTGAGGAAGAGCGGTACCAGCCTCTCCGGCGGCCAGCAGCAGCGCCTGTGCATCGCCCGCACCATCGCGATGCAGCCGGACGTGCTGCTGCTCGACGAGCCGACCTCGGCGCTCGACCCGATCTCGACCGCGAAGATCGAGGAACTGATCGACGAGCTGAAGACCGACTACACGATCGCGATCGTCACCCACAACATGCAGCAGGCGGCCCGTGCCGCCGACTTCACCGCCTTCATGTATCTTGGCGAGCTGGTCGAGTTCGGCGAGACGTCGGAGCTGTTCACCAGCCCGAAGAACGAGCGGACGCACAGCTACATCACCGGTCGCTTCGGCTGAGCCCCGGGTCAGAAGGATCTGCGCCATGGCAAACGAACATATCGTCAAGTCCTTCGACCAGGAGCTCGAGGCCCTGCGTCGCACCATCGTGCAGATGGGCGGCCTGGCCGAAAGCCAGCTCGAGCTCGCCATCCAGGCGGTGGTGCGGCGCGACGCCGACCTTGCCGGCCGGGTGATGCGCAGCGACGAGCAGATGGACGCCTACGAGGCCTCGGTCGACGCGGCGGTGGTCCAGATCCTGGCCCTGCGGCAGCCTTTCGCCGCCGACCTGCGCGAGGTGGTCTCGGCCCTGCGCATCGCCTCGGACCTGGAGCGGATCGGCGACTACGCCGCCAACATCGCCAAGCGGTCGCTGTCGCTGGCCCAGGTGCCGGTGGTCCGCCCGGTGACGACGCTGCCGCGCATGGGCCGGATGGTGCAGCAGATCATCAAGGACGTGCTCGACGCCTATACCGAGCGCGACCTGGAGAAGGCGCTGTCGGCCTGGCGTCAGGACGAATCGGTCGACGACCTCTACACCAGCCTGTTCCGCGAGACCCTCACCTACATGATGGAGGATCCGCGCAACATCACCCCCTGCACCCATCTGCTGTTCATCGCCAAGAACATCGAGCGGATCGGCGACCACGCCACCAACATCGCCGAGCTGATCCACTTCCAGCTCACGGGCAAGCCGGTGAAGGATGTGCGGCCGAAGGGCGACTCCACCGCCTTCACCATCGTCACCCCTGAGGCAAAGCCGGAGGAGAGCGCATGAGGGCCGGCATCCAGCCGCTGGTTCTGGTGGTCGAGGACGAGGTCGACCTCGTCACCCTCCTGACCTACAACCTCGAGCGCGAAGGCTTCCGCGTCCTCGCCGCCTATGATGGCGAGGAGGCTCTGCTTCTCGCCAGCGAGCAGCGCCCGGACCTCGTGCTCCTGGATTGGATGCTGCCGCATCTCTCGGGCATCGAGGTCTGCCGCCAGCTCCGCCGCGGCGCCAAGACGCGCGACATCCCGGTGATCATGCTGACCGCCCGCGGCGAGGAAGGGGACCGCGTCCGCGGCCTCGATTCCGGCGCCGACGACTACGTCGCCAAGCCGTTCTCGACGCCGGAGCTGATGGCCCGGATCAAGGCGGTGCTGCGCCGCACGTCGCCGTCCAGCGCCGGCGACGTGCTCAGCTACGCCGATCTCAGCATGGATCTCGGCGGCCACCGCGTCCGCCGCGGCAACCGCGACGTGCATCTCGGCCCGACCGAGTTCCGCCTGCTGCGCCACTTCATGCAGCATCCCGGCCGGGTGTTCAGCCGCGAGCAGCTGCTCGACATCGTCTGGGGCCACGACGTCTATGTCGAGCCGCGGACCGTCGACGTGCATATCCGCCGCCTGCGCAAGGCGCTGAACGACGAGAGCGAGACCGACCTGATCCGCACCGTCCGTTCGGCCGGCTACTCGCTGGACGTCCAGGCCCAGGTCTGAATCGGGAACCATCTTCTTCGGCTGCCGGTTGTCCCGGGGAAACGGCACGGAGGTGTCGATGAGCAAGGATTCCTGGCTGTATCTCCGGTTGTGGTTCCGCTCGCCGCTGAAGGTCGCGGCCTGGGCGCCCTCCGGCCCCGCCGTGGCGCGTGCCTTCGCCCGGCACATCGATCCCCGCTGCAGCGACCCGGTGCTCGAGCTCGGCGCCGGCAGCGGCAGCCTGACCGAAGGCCTGCTGGCGACCGGGCTGCCGCCGGAGAAGCTGGTGGTGGTCGAGAAGATGCCCGAATTCTGTGCCGTGCTGCGCCAGCGCTTTCCTGGCGTCACGGTGCTGGAGGGCGACGTGGCCGAGATCGGCCCGATGCTGGACAAGGCCGGCATCAAGCGGCTGTCGGTGGTGGCGTCCAGCCTGCCGATCATCTGGTTCCCGCTCGACCTGCAGCGGCAGATCATCGACGCCGCCTTCGCCCGCATGGGGCGGTCGGGGCGCTTCCTGCAGCTGACCAACCAGATCCTGTCGCCGCTGCCGCGCCGCAAGCTCGGGCTGCAGGGCCGGATGGTCGATTTCGTCTGGCGCAACCTGCCGCCGCTCGGCGCCTGGAGCTACCGCCGCCCCATGGGCCTGCCCGACGCGGCGTGAGGCTGGCAAGAGGCGCTGCGGTCTTTGGGGGCGCGTAGCCCTCCCGCCTGTGGAGGCCTTTTGGACACCGCAACCCATCCCTGAGCCGTCATTCCCGCGAAAGCGGGAATCTCTGCCCGGTCAAAGCGGGACGAGATCCCCGCTTTCGCGGGGATGACGGATGGGGGAATTCTGAAAAGGTCTCGTCGTGCGCGCGAGGCAATCTGATCAAATCCCCAAAAGAAAAAGCCCGCGCCACCCTTCGGCGGCGCGGGCTTTCTTGTCAGCGGACCGTCAGTTGCCCGGCGCGTTCGGCACGAACCAGCCGGTGGGCAGGCCGTTGGACTGGCGGCGCGGCTCGGCAGCGTCGGCGACCTGCTGCAGCAGCGGCTGGGCGCGGCCGGTCTTGGCGGAGGCGAGGCGCGCCGGCGGGGCGTCGGGGATCGGCGCCATCCGGGTCGGCGCGATGGCGGAGCGGGCGGCGGGAGCCGGGGCCGGCGCGACGGCGACGACCTGGGTGCCGCGATCCGGGATCGGCGCCATGCGCACCGGCGCCGGGCGGGCGGCCGGGGTCGCGGCGGCGACCTGGGTGCTGCCGTCGGGGATCGGCGCCATGCGCACCGGGGCCGGGGCGACCGGGCGGGCCACCGGGGCGGCGGCGGCGACCTGGGTGGTCGCGCCATCCGGGATCGGCTGCATCCGCACCGCGCCGGGCTGCGGCACCACGCGGACCGGCGGCAGCGCCGAGGCGGTCACGGTGCTCGACCCGTCCGGGATCGGCTGCATCGCGGCGACCACGACACTGTTGCGAGTCGACGATCCGTCCGGGATCGGCTTCATCGCCGCCACCACGGTCGTGTTCCGGCTCGAACCATCCGGGATCGGCGCCATGCGGATCGTCGCCGGCACCTTCTGCTGGATCTGGGCGGCGGCGTACTGGGTCATCCGGTCGGTGCCGCCCTGGCCCGGCATGATGCCGGCGATCTGCGGCGCGATGATGTCCATGTAGCGTCGGGTCTCGCGCGGCAGCGGCCGGCCTTCCTCGACATACTGGCGGTACCGCTCCGGCCCGGCATTGTAGGCGCCGAGGAAGCCGGGATAGCCGTACAGGTCGTACATCTCGCGGATATAGGCGGCGCCGGCCAGGATGTTGTCGCTCGGCTCATAGGCGTCGGGGCCCAGGCCGTGGACGTAGCGCAGCTCGTCATAGGTGCCGGGCATGACCTGCATCAGGCCCATGGCGCCGGCATGGCTGGTGATCGGCTGGCCGCCCTTCCAGTGGGTCTGGCCGTTGCTCTCCACCTGCATCACCGCCCGGATCCACTGCTCGGGGATGTTGAAGCGGTGCGAGGCGTTCTGGATCTCGGCGCCCCAGGGGCCGCTGGCGACCATGGGCTTGGGCTTCGGCGCCTCGGCGCAGGCGGCAAGCAGGCCTGCGAGCAAGGCCGTGGCCGCAACCATCCTCGTCCAGCGGGTTGTCCCTGGCATCTTCCCCTCCATGCTCCCCCAAAACCAAAAGCCCGGCGGCGACGCCGCGGGGCCCGAAAAATTAACGCAGGCCCTTAACGTATACGGACAAGTGCTTCATTCAAAGAGGAAAAACGCAAACGCCCATCCCCCGGGGCGGCGATTTCCTAGGCGGAATGCTGACTGAGAGCGGGCAAGCCGTCGAGCGAAATCGTCACATGTATGATGCCGGGCTCGTCCGGCACGTCGGCGCGGGCGAATCCGAGCTCCGCGGCCATGCGCAGCATGCCGGTGTTTTCGCGCAGCACCTCGCCGAAGATCCGCTTCAGGCCGCGGCTCCTGGCATAGTCGATGATCTCGGTCATCAGCCGGTGGCCGAGGCCCCGGCCCTTGAGGTCGGAGCGCACCATGATGCCGTATTCCGCGGTCTCGCCGTCCGGGTCGGCGATGATGCGCACGGCGCCCAGGATCACCCGCCGCCCATCCTCCTCGGCCTCGGCCGCCAGCGCCATCTCGCGGTCGTAGTCGAGCTGGGTCAGCCGGGCGGCGAATTCATGGCTGAAGCTGCGCATGGCGCTGAAGAAGCGCAGCCGCACGTCGTCCGGGCTGGACCGCTGCAGCATGTCGCGGATCGCCGGCTCGTCCTCCGGCCGCACCGGCCGCAGGGTGATCTCGCGCCCGTCGCGCAGCGTCAGATGCTGCACCAGCCGCTGCGGATAGGGCCGGATGGCCAAGCGGGGCGTGCCGGCCGGCAGCGGCGGCCGCACCCGGATCGCGGCGCCGGTCGCCAGCACGCCGCCGGCGCCGGCCAGCAGCGGGTTGATGCGCAGCGCCGCCACCTCCGACAGGTCGGCGGCCAGCTGCGACAGCTTGACCAGGGTCAGCGCCACGGCGTCCAGGTCGGCCGGCGGCCGGCCACGATAGCCCTGCAGCAGCCGCCATACCCGGGCCCGCATCATCAGGTCGCGCGCCAGCACCGCGTTCAGCGGCGGCAGGGCGGCGACGCCGTCATGCAGCAGCTCGGCCGCGGCGCCGCCCTGGCCGAACAGCAGCACCGGGCCGAACAGCGGGTCCTCGTCGATGCCCAGCACCAGCGGATGCGCGTCGGCTGGCGGCGCCTCCCCCTCCGGCGCCAGCGGGATGCGGTAGGCGTCCAGCACCGCCCGCGCCTCGGCCGGGGTCAGCTCGGCCCGGCCCTCCGCCAGCGCCGCCGCGATCGTCGCCTGGGCGGCCTCGGTATCGGGCTGGAACTCCTCCGGCAGGGCTGGCGGCGTCTGCATCAGCAGCACCTGGTTCCGCCGGTGCCGGGCCAAGTGCATGAAGGCGCGCGCCGCCTGGCCCGGCGTGTCATAGGCCGGGATATGGGCCTCGGCGAACAGGTGGCCGGCCTCGGCGGCGGCGCCCAGCCAGCTGGCCAGCACCGGCGGGCGCCGTCCGTCGCGCTTCGTCGCCCCGGCGACCGCGCCGGTCACCGCCCGCGCCGCCTCGACCGGGTCGGCGATGGCGCTGGGGCCGTTGATCACCAGCACCGCGTCGCGGCCGGGATCGGCCAGCAGCGCCTCCAGCGCCCGGGCGAAGCGGTCGGCCGGCGCCGCATCGCCCAGGTCGATCGGCCCGGGTGGGCCGGCGCGCTCCAGCCCCGGCGGCAGCACCTGACGCAGCCGGGCCATCGTCGCCGGCGCCGGTGCAGCCACGGCGCCGCCGGCTTCGGCCAGCGCCTCCGCCGCCAGCAGGCCGAGGCCGGAACCGTTGGTCAGGATCGCCAGCCGCTCGCCATGCACCTTCAGGCCGCTGGCCAGGGTCTCGACCGCGTCGAACAGCTCGGCCAGGTCGAACACCCGCAGCATGCCGGCGCGGCGGAAGGCGGCGTCATACACCGCGTCGGGGCCGATCAGCCCGTCGGCGTCGCCGGCCCCGGGCGCGCCGCGGCCGGGCCGGATCACCACCGCCAGCTTGGTGCGCGAGGCGATTCGGGCGGCCGACAGGAACTTGCGGGCATGGGGGATGGTCTCGACATGCAGCAGCACCGCGCGGGTGCGGGCGTCGGCGGCCAGCCAGTCCAGCATGTCGCCGAAATCGACATCGGCCATGCCGCCCAGCGACACGACATGGCTGAAGCCGATGCCGCGCCGGGTGGCCCGGTCCAGCACCGCCGCGGCGACGGCGCCGGACTGGCTGACGAAGGCCAGGTCGCCGGCCTGGGGCGCGACATGGCCCAGGCTGGCATTGACGCCATGATGCGGCGCCATCAGGCCGAAGCCGTCGGGGCCGAGGATGCGCAGCAGATGCGGCCGGGCCGCATCCAGCATCGCCTGGCGCAGCCGGGCGGCCTCCGATCCCTTGGCCGCGGCCGGCCGGTCGGTGCCGACGATGGCGACGGCGCGGGTGCCGCGGCCGCCCAGCTCGGCGACCAGCCCGGGCAGGGCGTCGGGCGGCGCCGCGATCACCGCCAGGTCCGGCGCCATCGGCAGGGCGGCGATCGAGGGGTAGGCGAGGGCGCTGCCGACCGAGCGGGTGCCGGGGATGACCGGCATCACCGGCCCGTCGAAGCCGCCGGCGAACAGGTTGCGGGCCAGCACGGCGCCGACCGGGCCTTCGGCGATCAGGGCGATCGAGGCCGGTCGGAACAGGGCGTCCAGGTTTCGCACCGACATCGCAGACCCCCGCCGGAAACCACCAGGGTGGCGGACGGGAGGCGTCGGCTCAAGCGGGGATGTTCGGCGATCGATGGCCGAGAGCGATCGCGCGTCAGGGAACGCGTAGCCTCTCCCGCTTGCGGGAGAGGCAATCGGTGAAGGTCCGAAGGATCCGGAAGGACTTTCGGATTACTCCGCGGCGTTCTTCTTATCGGCCTTGGCGCGCTCGATGCCCTCGACGATCATCTCGGCGGCCCGCTGCGGGCCGTCCCAGCCCATGATGCGGACCCACTTGCCCTTCTCCAGGTCCTTGTAGTGGGCGAAGAAATGGGAGATCTGGTCGCGCAGGATCTCCTGCAGGTCCTCGTAGCTCTGCACCTTGTTGTAGTAGGGGTGCAGCTTCGACACCGGCACCGCCAGGATCTTCTCGTCCTGGCCGGCCTCGTCCTCCATCAGCAGCACGCCGACCGGGCGGGCGCGCAGCACGGCGCCGGGCATCACCGGCTCGCGGCCGACGACGATGACGTCGACCGGGTCGCCGTCGCCCGACAGGGTGTGCGGGATAAAGCCGTAATTGCCCGGATAGGCCATCGCCGTGTGCAGGAAGCGGTCGACGAACATCGCGCCCGATTCCTTGTCGAGCTCGTACTTCACCGGCACCCCGCCCATGGGGTTCTCGATGATGACGTTGACGTCGAAGGGCGGGTTCACCCCGACCGCGATCTTGCTGATGTCCATGTCGGCCCTGGTCTGTGGTCCTGTAGGGTTCCGGGCGCGGACCATAAAGCGGTCCGCGCCCGGCGGCTAGTGCCGAGCCATTCCCTCGCCGCGCATCGCCTCGTCCTTTTTGTGCGGTGCAGCGAAACCGATCAACGCCGTTGAGCGAGCGCGTCGTAGGCCGCCAGCGCGGCCGCGGTCACGATCTCGTTCACCGTCGCGCCCATCTGCACCACCTGCGCCGGCTTCTGCAACCCGCACAGCAGCGGGCCGATCAGCGAGGCGCCGGCCAGCTTCTGGATCATCTTGGCGCCGATATTGGCCGCGTTCAGCGCCGGCATGATCAGCAGGTTGGCCGGGCCGGACAGGCGGGCGAAGGGATACAGGCGCTTCATCAGCGCGTAGTCCAGCGCCACCTCGGCGGTCATCTCGCCATCATATTCGAAATCGACCCCGCCGGCCTTGGCGCGGGCGTCCATGATGGTGACCGCGTCGCGGATGCGCTGGGTGAACTCGCGCATCGGCTGGCCGAAATTGGACGAGGAGACGAAGGCCAGGCGCGGCTCGTGGCCCAGCGAGCGGGCCTTGGCCGCGGCCTGCAGGGCGATGTCGACCAGCAGGTCCGGGTCCGGCCGCTCATGCACCGTGGTGTCGGCGATCAGCACCGTGCCGCCGCGCACCGTCAGCATCGACAGGCCGAAGGGCACATGGTCCGGCGCCGGGTCGATCACCCGGGTGATCTCCTCGAAGCAGGTGGTGAAGTTGCGGGTCAGGCCGGTGACCATGGCGTCGGCATCGCCATGCGCGACCATGCAGGCGGCGAAGATGTTGCGGCCCTGGTTGACCATGCGGGCGACGTCGCGCTGCAGCAGGCCCTGGCGCTGCAGCCGGCGCCAGACGAAGTCGATGTAGCGCTCATTGTGCTGCGACAGCCGGGCGTTGTGGATCTCCAGCTCGGCCACGGTCGCCTCGGGCAGGCCGATCCGGGCCATGGTCTCGCGCACCCGCTCCTCGCGGCCGATCAGGATCGGCGTGCCGTAGCCCTGGGCGCGGAAGGCGATGGCGGCGCGGATCGTCCGCTCCTCCTCGCCCTCGGCGAAGACCACGCGGGTGTCGCTCGACGCCACCTTGTCGAAGATCAGCTGCAGCTTGTCCGCGGTCGGGTCCAGGCGGCGGCGCAGGCTCTGGCGATAGGCGGCGACGTCGGTGATCGGCTTGCGGGCGACGCCCGATTCCATCGCCGCCTCGGCCACCGCCAGCGGGATCTCCTCGATCAGCCGCGGGTCGAATGGCACCGGGATGATGTATTCCGGGCCGTAGCGCAGGCGGCGGCCGGAATAGGCGCTGTCGACCTCGTCCGGCACGTCCTGCCGCGCCAGCCGGGCCAGCGCGTGGGCCGCGGCCAGCTTCATCGCCTCGTTGATGGTGCTGGCGCGGACGTCCAGCGCGCCGCGGAAGATGTAGGGGAAGCCGAGGACGTTGTTGATCTGGTTCGGATAGTCCGATCGCCCGGTGGCGATGATGGCGTCGGGCCGCACCGCCTTGACCTCGTCCGGCGCGATCTCCGGGTCCGGGTTGGCCAGGGCGAAGACGATCGGCTTGTCGGCCATCGACCTGACCATGTCCTGGGTCATGGCGCCCTTGACCGACAGGCCGATGAAGACGTCGGCGCCCTTGACCGCGTCGGCCAGGGTCCGGTGCGGCGTGTCGACGGCGTGGGCCGCCTTCCATTGGTTCATGCCCTCGGTGCGGCCCTGGTACACCACGCCCTTGCTGTCGCACAGGATGATGTTCTGCGCCGGCACGCCGAGCGACTTGAACAGCTCGACCGAGGCGATGGCGGCGGCGCCGGCGCCGTTCAGCACCAGCCGCGCCTCGCGGATGTTGCGGCCGGTCAGCTCCAGCGCGTTGATCAGCCCGGCGGCGGCGATGATCGCCGTGCCGTGCTGGTCGTCGTGGAACACCGGGATGTCCAGGAGCTCGCGCAGCCGCGCCTCGATGATGAAGCAGTCCGGCGCCTTGATGTCCTCGAGGTTGATGCCACCGAAGGACGGGCCCAGGAAGCGCACGCAGTTGACGAACTCGTCGACGTCGCGGGTGTCGACCTCCAGGTCGAAGCCGTCGACATCGGCGAAGCGCTTGAACAGGACGGCCTTGCCCTCCATCACCGGCTTGCTGGCCAGGGCGCCGAGATCGCCCAGGCCCAGCACCGCGGTGCCGTTCGAGATCACGGCGACGATGTTGCCCTTGGCCGTGTAGTCGTAGGCGGTGGCCGGATCGGCATGGATCCTGAGGCAGGGCGCGGCGACGCCGGGGGAATAGGCCAGCGACAGGTCGCGCTGGGTGGTCAGCGGCTTGGTCGCGCTGATCTCCAGCTTGCCGGGGCGCCCTTGGGCGTGCAGGGCAAGGGCATCGTCGTCGAGCGAGGTCTTGGTCATGATGTCCAGCGGCGCGGCGTGACGGGCCGAGTACTGGACCTTCGGCGACGGGGAGCGTCAAGCCTTTCCGACCGTGGATCCGACTGTGGCTTCGATGCAACGCCGCGCCATCTTCGCCCAGCCCCTTGAAAAGCCGCTTGCGGAGCGCAGCGGCGATCCCGTATCTCTCGCTCCTACTCCAATTCCTGGGAGGATCGTGCAATGACCATCGCTTTCAATCTCCGCGGCAAGACCGCCTGAGCGTCTGCACGATCAGTCTTCGTCGACTCACGACCTGACACCTTCCCTGCGCTGACCTGATCGCTGCCGACACGCCGGACGTCCCTCACGGGCCGCCTCCGACGACTCCGCATCCGATCGTCCCTCCAACCATCCACCCCATTCCGCCCGGCATCCTGCCGTGCGGAGTCGCCCCGTCCGACCCGCATGGGCCCGGCCCGTGTCGGCCGGACGGTTTTCCCACCTCCAAATCTCATGGAGACCATCATGTTCGTTTCTAACGAGAAGCGTGCCTTCCGTCCGTCGTTGTCGCTCGTCGTCGTCGCCTTTGCGGAGCTGGGCCGCGTCCTCGTGACGCCGCGCCGAAAACCCCGCGATGCCGACTCGCTGAGCGAGCATCTGAAACGGGACGTCGGGCTACGATCTTGATACGGGCGCGGGGCGGGGCCATCGGGCTCCGCTCCGCCGCCTCCCGTCGATAGATCGACCGCCTTCCATCGGCCTCCGGCCGGGCGCGACGCACGTCGCCGCCCGGGCCGTGGGGCATTCGACGCTGGATAGGACTACAATCATGTACGCATATCGTGCGCCGCCTCAGCCGGCCGCGCCGGCGGTGCGGCTTGTCCCCCTGGTCACGGCGCAGGACCGGGCCGTGTTCGGCTCGCTCCGGGTTTCGCCGGACCAGTCGGGCTTCGTCGCCTCCAATGCGGAGTCGATCGCCGAGGCCGACGGCTCGCCCTGGTGCGCGCCGCTCGGCATCTGCGACGCCTCGCATGGCGGGCCGGTCGGCTTCGTCATGCACGCGCTGGACCTTGAGGACGGCCATCGCTGGATCTACCGGCTGATGATCGATGTCCGCTACCAGGGCCGCGGCTTCGGCCGCTCCGCCCTGCGGGCGACGCTCGGCATCATCGACCGGCTGCCCCGCGGCGAGCGGGTGCTGCTGGGCGTGGTGCCCGGCAACGCCGCCGCCCGCCGGCTCTACGCCTCCGAAGGCTTCGTCGAGACCGGCGAGACTCTGGGGGACGAGCTGGTGCTGCAGCGCATCCTGCACCGGGTCGAGGCCGCCTGACCGGCGGCCTCGACTTTCCTTTCCCCTTCACGCGGCCCCGTCTCTTTCACGAAACCGCAATCCGGGCTACGGTCCGCCCTCGCCGATCCGATCCCGTAAGTCCGTGTCGACAGCCTTGCCCGACAGCAGCACCCCCGCGACGACCGATCCCGCCGTCACGCCGATGATGGCGCAGTATCTGGAGGCCAAGGCGGCCCATCCGGACTGCCTGCTGTTCTTCCGCATGGGCGATTTCTACGAGATGTTCTTCGATGACGCGGTCAAGGCCGCGGCGGCGCTCGACATCGCCCTGACCAAGCGCGGCCAGCACCAGGGCGAGGACATCCCGATGGCCGGGGTGCCCGCGCACAGCCACGAGGCCTATCTGGCCCGGCTGATCCGGCAGGGCTTCCGCGTCGCGCTGTGCGACCAGACCGAAAGCCCGGAGGACGCCCGCAAGCGCTCCGGCAAGACCCTGGTGCGGCGCGAGGTGGTGCGCATCGTCACCCCCGGCACCGTGACCGAGGACGGGCTGCTGGAGCCCCGTGCCGCGAATCACCTGGTGGCGCTGGCCGATGTCGCCGGCACCCTGGCCATCGCCGCGGTCGACATCTCCTCCGGCGACCTGGTGACCGAGCCGACGGCGCCTGATCGGCTGGCCGCGGCCCTGGCCCGCTTCGACCCGAGCGAGATCCTGCTGCCCGAGCGGGTGCTGCAGAACCCGCAGCTGTTCGAGCTGCTGGGCGAATGGAAGATGCGGCTGACGCCGCAACCCAGCGCCCGCTTCGACAGCGAGAACGGCCGGCGGCGCCTGCAGGACCTGTTCCATGTCGGCACGCTCGATTCCTTCGGCAGCTTCGAGCGGGCCGAGGTCGCTGCCGCCGGCGCCCTGGTCGACTACATCCAGCTGACCCAGAAGGCGCTGCCGCGGCTGTCGCCGCCACGCCGCCTGCCGCGCGGCGCGGTGATGGAGATCGACGTCGCCACCCGCCGCAACCTGGAGCTGACGCGGACCCTGTCGGGCGACCGCCGCGGCAGCCTCTTGGCCGCGATCGACCGCACCGTCACCGGTCCCGGCGCCCGGCTGCTGGCGGGCCATCTGGCGGCGCCGCTGACCGACCCGGCGGCGGTGGCCGAACGGCTCGACGCGGTCCAGGCGCTGGTCGAGGACGGCAAGCTGCGCGACGATCTGCGCGCGCTGCTGCGCGCCTGCCCGGATGCGGAGCGGGCGCTGACCCGGCTCGGCCTCGGCCGCGGCGGCCCGCGCGACCTGGCGGCGATCCGCGACGCGCTGCGCCAGGGCGGGCGCCTGCGCGAAAGGCTCGGCGCGCCGCGCCTCCTCCAGCTGCCGCCGCTGCTGTCCCGCGCGGCGTCCGAGCTCGGCGAGCATGACGCGGTGGTCGACCGGCTGTCCCGGGCGCTGGCGGAGGAGCTGCCGCTGCTGATCCGCGACGGCGGCTTCATCGCCGCCGGCTATGTGCCGGAGCTGGACGAGGTCCGCACCCTGCGCGATGAATCCCGCCGGCTGATCGCGGCGCTGCAGCAGCGCTATGCCGACGAGACCAAGATCGGGACCCTGCGGATCCGCCACAACAACGTCATCGGCTATCACATCGAGGTCTCGGCCAACCAGTCGGACAAGCTGCTGCAGCCGCCGCATGCCGGCACCTTCATCCATCGTCAGACCATGGCCTCGGCGATGCGCTTCACCA
>JAEKLZ010000142.1 GCA_019508225.1 Inquilinus limosus
CGATCTCGGCCAGGCGGGTCAGCATCTCGCATTGCTGCAGCATGCAGCCGCGGCCATAGGCCTGGACGTCGAAATCGGCAGGGATTTCCTTCATGGAACGTATCATGAACAAGATTCGCATGCGAGCGCAATGAACATCGTGCTTAATGATTGGAATCAACGGGTTGCGCAGCCGGGCCTCCGGCGGATGCCGGTCGGCTCGCCCGCTCGACATCCTGCCAGCCCCGGCGGAATGACATGACCCGACTTCGATCGATTCCGCTCTACCGGAACCGCGCCTGCAGCTCCGGACCAGGCGGGGGCAAGGAACCGGATTCGGCTTGGCCGTGGCCGTCGAGCCAGCGCTCCGAGGCCGGCAGCAGCCGGTGGTAGAGATCGGCACAGAGGGCGCGGGCGGCGGTGCCGGGCCAATCCGGCGGCAGCAGGTCGGCCGGCAGCACCGGGTCGCGCAGGACGATGCGGCGCCAGGCGTGGATCAGCAGGATGCGGGCGATGAAGCTGTCCTGGTCGGGCAGCGCGCCGCCCGCCGCCAGCGCTTCCCGCAGCGGCTCGAACTCCGCCAGGAAATGGCGGTAGGCGGCGGCCGTCTGGTCCAGCGGCCAGCTCTGCGCCGCCAGCCGGCGCCGCGTCTCGGCATCGGCCGTCGCATCCAGCCGCAGCGCGTCGGCCGCCACAGGCGGGATCGCGGTTCCGGCCGGCGCCACCCAGACGCCAGGCCCGGCGCTGCCGAAGCCGGCATCCTGCAGGGCGGACCGCGCGGCCTCACGGTCGCCGCCATTGCCCAGCAGCACCAGCTCGAAGCCGCTGCCGGGCGGTGGCGGATGGGCGTTGTAGATGTGCTCGGTGGCGGTGCGGAACGTCTCCCGCCCGCGTTCGGCCAGGCGGTAGAAGCTGTTGCGGCCGATCCGGCTGCGCTCCAGCCAGCCATCGGCGGCCAGCCGCGACATCGCCGTCCGCACCACGCCGTCGCCGATGTCGAGTGCGTGCAGCACGGCGGACAGGGTGCCGAGCCACAGCGACCCGCCGCGCGGCACGATCGCGTCGCCATAGATGGTGATGATGATCGACCAGGTGCGCGACGGCTCGGCCTTCAGGCTGTCCAGGATCCGGCGCAGGGCGGTACGGGGGTCAGGCACGGCGCTGGGATCCGCGATGAGGATGAGCAACGAGGACGCGTTGCCTCTCTCGCCTGGCGGGAGAGGTCGGACATCCGTCAGGATGTCCGGGTGAGGGCTGGCCTAGGCCTCGACGAAGAGCCCTCACCCGGAGCCGCTTCGCGTCTCCGACCTCTCCCGCAAGCGGGAGAGGCAACACGCTATGCCGTCCAGCCGTGATCACCCTTGCGTCCCGATCAAGCGGTTTCCATCCGCCGCCGGGCATTGCCGGGCGGCTGCACCGTGGCCACCGCGTTCGCGGCGCCGGACAGCACCAGCTCGGTCGCCAGCCGGGCATAGTCGGCGCGGCTCATCCCCTTGCCCTCACGGAACCAGAGGTAGTGCCAGTTCAGCATACCGAACAGCGACATGGTCAGCGGCATCAGCAGGCTGCGGTCGGCGGCCGCCTGCGGCACTGCTGCAGCCAAGGCGTCGGCGAAGATCCGCACCAGCGTCCGCTCCATCTCCTTGAGCTGCTCCTGCTGCTCCGGCGGCAGCAGCTTCAGGCTGGTGATCTGCACCTGGTGCTCGGCATCGGCGTTGCGATAGGCGTCGAGCAGGGCGGCGACGATCGCGTGCAGCCGCTCGCGCGCGCTGGCCGGGGCGGCGGCAGCCTTCTCCACCGCCGCGACCAGCAGCGACAGATGGTCGGCCAAAATGTCGAACAGCACCGCGTCCTTGTCGCGGTAATAGTGGTACAGCAGGGCCTTCGACATGCCGCAGGCCTCGGCGATCATGGTGATCGAGGCGCCGGTGAAGCCGTGCCGGGCGAACAGCTCCGCCGTCCGGTGCAGGATCGCCTGCCGCTTCTCGTCATAGTCAGGGGCGCGGGTGCGGGCCATGACCTCCGGTCCGTTCAAGGAATGTCAGTTGCCGTCAGACTCGGCGCGTCGCGGCCGCAGATCAAGAATTCTCTGAACGCTCGATCAATGAATTCCCGAGATGTCGTCGGCCGGGGACGATCATCTCTCCGATGCGCCGCCGCGCCAGGGCGTCGTTTTCCCCAGCGTGTCGGCCATCACCGCGCCGCGCCGGCCCATCGGCTTGTCGCCGTCGACGGTGCTGTCGCGGGCGGTCTGGTGCTCCGTCTCGGCGTTCAGCTCGGCGCCGATCAGGAACACGACGGTCGACAGCCAGATCCAGGTCATGAAACCGACCACCGCGCCGAGCGAGCCATAGGTCGCGTCGTAGCTGCCGAAGCGGGCGACGTACCAGGAGAACAGCATCGACCCGCCCATCCAGACCAGGGCGGCGACCGCGCTGCCCCAGCTGATCCACTGCCAGCGCGCCTCCCGGCGGCTCGGTCCGAAGCGGTACAGCAGCGACAGGCCGACGACCGTCAGCACCAGCAGCGCCGGCCAGCGCAGCAGCCAGACCAGGGTGCCGGTGGCCGATCCGAGGCCGACGAAGCCGAGAACCACCGGCACGACGACGACGCCGATGAGGGCCAGCACGACGAAGACGAGGGCGAGCGCGGTGAACAGCAGTGAGACGGCGTTCAGCCGGAAGAAGCCGCGCTTCTCGGGCTCGTCGTAAACGACGTTCAGCGCATCGAACAGCGCCTTCATCCCGGTATTCGCGCTCCACAGCGAGAGGACCAGGCTGGCGAAGAAGGCGATGCCGAGGGCCTGGCGGGGCTGGCTGGCAATGCGATGCAGCTGGCCGCCGATCACCTCCATCCCGCCGCTCGGCAGGATGAAGGCCAAGTCGGCGACGTTCCGCTCGACCGTGGCGGGATCGGCCACGAAGCCGTACAGCGACACGACCACGCCGATCGCGGGAAACAGGGCCAGCAGGGCGTAGTAGGCGACGCCGGCGGCGAGGGCGAAGACGCGGTCGTCGTCGATCTCCGCCCACACCCGCCACAGGACGTCCAGCCAGCCGCGCCGCGGGATCTCGACCGGCGACCGCGCATCGCGGCCGCGCCTGTCCTCCGTCGACAGCGACGTCGCCATCGGGCTCTCCCACCGATACCGGACCTCTCAGGTCGAACGGCAGGGGGAGCGGGGGCGTTCCGCCGGGCTAGCGCTCGGCCAGGGCCAGCTTGGCGCCGAGGGCGACGAAGGCGGCGGCGAAGCTGCGGCGCATCCAGGTCATCACCCGCGGGCGCGAGATCACATGGTCGCGCATCGCGGCGGCGAACAGGCCGTAGACGGCGAAGACCGCGAAGGTCATCAGCATGAACACGCCGCTCAATTCCAGCATCCGGGCCAGAGGCTGGGCCTCGCCGGCGCTGACGAACTGCGGCAGGAAGGCGACGAAGAAGATCGACAGCTTCGGGTTCAGGATGTTGATCAGGATCGCGGTCACCGTGACCTGCAGCGCCGACCGGCCGCCGACCTGCTTCTCCACCTTCAGCGCGCCGTGCTCGCGCAGCGTGTTGAAGGCCATCCACAGCAGATAGGCGACGCCGAGATATTTGAAGATCTCGAAGGCCAGGGCGCTGGCGTGCAGCAGCGCCGCCAGCCCGAGGATGGCCGCCGCCATATGCGGCACGATGCCGAGGGTGCAGCCGAAGGCGGCGACCACGCTGGCGCGCGACCCGCGGGTCAGCCCGGCCGCGATGGTGTAGAGCGCGCCGGTGCCGGGCGAGGCGACGATGATGAACGAGGTGATCAGGAACTCGATGCTCACGGCCGCGATCCTCCCAGGGCTGCGGCCGCCACGATGCCCCGCCACGGCCGGGCGGGCAAGAAGATCGCTGATGGGCCGGGGCCGCCCCCTCACCCGAAATCGCTGCGCGATTTCGACCTCTCCCCAAGGAGAGGTAAGAGGGACGCGACTCCTGTTTTCCCTCTCCTCGGGGAGAGGGAGGGGCCCGTCGCGTTGGCGACGGGAGGGTGAGGGGGCGGGCCTCTCAGACCGGGATCGCCACGCTGTTCTTGATCTCGCGCAGGGCGAAGTTCGAGCTGATGTGCTGCACCGCCGGGCTGGTGAACACCACCTCCTTGAGGAACTTCTCGTAGTCCAGCGGGCTGCGGGTGACGATCCGCAGGATGTAGTCGGCCGAGCCGGTCATGGAATAGAACTCCAGCACCTCCGGCCGCTCGGCGATCTTGCGCTCGAAGGCCTCGATCTGCTCGCCGTCATGCTTGGCCAGGGTGACATGGGCGAAGGCGGTCTCGCCATAGCCCAGACGGGCGGGGTCGACCCGGGCGACGTAGTCCTTGATCACGCCGCGCTCCTCAAGCGCCTTCAGCCGCCGCCAGGTCGGCGAGGTCGACAGGCCGACCGCGTCGGCCAGCTCCTGCACGCTCTGCCGGGCGTTGCGCTGCAGCGCCGCCAGGATGGCGCGCTCGAACCGGTCCAGCTCCTCGGCATCCGCAGGCATGAAACCTCCGTAATCTCCTTGATCCAGAAAAATCATACCTCAGATCTCATGGTGTTGCGCCGACATCGGCAAAACTTTTCCCCGACCTCGGCGCATCCTTTCTCTGAAGATCCGCGCTCTGCACGTCCGGCGAAACCCAGCAGAAGGACGACCCGGTGACCGCTCTCGCCTTCCAGCAGCCCCGCCTCCTGGCGAATGCGCCCGATCCCGGCTTCGACTGGCGCCGCATCGCCCATCTGCTGCATCTGTCCCGCGCCCTCGACGCGCTGGAGGAGACCGTGCTGGCGCCGCAGAAGAAGGTGCTCTACCAGTTCTCCGCCCGCGGCCACGACCTGGCTCAGATCCTGCTGGGCACGCGGCTGACCGACCCGCGCGACGCGGTCTGCGGCTATTACCGCTCCCGCCCGATCCTGCTGACCCTGGGCGTCGACCTGGTCGACGCGCTCGGCTCGTCCATGGCGCGGGACGGGGGCTATTCCGCCGGCCGCGACATCGGCGTGGTGTTCAACTTCCCGAACCCTTCCGGCCCCTCGGCGCTGCCGATGTGCGGCGGCGTCGGCACCCAGTACACCCCGGCCGCCGGCTGGGCCCAGGCGCTGGAATACGGCCGCACCGTGCTGCATGACCCGGCCTGCGACCGCGCCATTGCCGTGGTGCTGGGCGGCGACGCCTCGGTCGCCACCAACGGCTTCTGGTCGGCCCTGACCATCGCCACCACCCAGCGCCTGCCGGTGCTGTTCCTGATCGAGGACAACGGCTACGGCATCTCGGTGCCGTCGCGGTTCCAGACCCCGGGCGGCGACATCGCCGCCAACCTCGCCAGCTTCCGCGGCCTGCACATCCTGGCCGGCGACGGCACCGACCCGGCCGAGGCGGCGCGGCTGGCCGATGCCGCCGTCGCCCATGTCCGCGACCGCAAGGGCCCGTGCCTGCTGCGGCTCAGCGTGCCGCGGCTGGAGGGCCACAGCTTCCAGGACACCCAGGCCTACAAGCCGGCCGAGACGGTGGCGGCGGAATGGGCCCGCGACCCGCTGCCCAAGCTGAAGCAATTCCTGGTGCCGGCAGTGATGGAGCCGGCGGAATGGGACGCTCTCGCCGCCGAGGCCGGGGCGCAGGTCGAGGCAGCGCGGGCCAAGGCCGAGGCGCGGCCGCTGCCCGATCCCGTCGCGGTGACGCGCCACGTCTTCTTCGAAGGAGAGCCCCAGGCGATGGGTGGGCTGCGCGGCGAGGGCATTGCTCCGGCCGAAGGCCACGACACGCCGCAGCCGGACGGCCCGCGAATCAACATGGTCACCGCCATCCGCCGCGTCCTGGACCACGAGCTGTCGGTCAATCCGCGCATGGTGGTGCTGGGCGAGGACATCGGGCCGAAGGGCGGCGTCCATGCCGTGACCCTGGGGCTGCAGGAGAAGTTCGGCGCGGCGCGGGTGATGGACACCAGCCTGTCGGAGGAGGGCATCGTCGGCCGCGCCGTCGGCATGGCACTGGCCGGGCTGCTGCCGGTGCCGGAGATCCAGTTCCGCAAATACGCCGACCCGGCGGCGGAGCAGATCAACGACTGCGGCACGATGCGCTGGCGCACCAACAACCGCTTCGCCGCGCCGATGGTGCTGCGCATGCCGGTCGGGTTCCTGAAATGCGGCGACCCCTGGCACAGCCAGACCAACGAGGTGCAGTTCGTGCACGCGCCGGGCTGGAAGGTGGCGGTGCCCTCCAACGCCGAGGATGCGGTCGGGCTGCTGCGCGCGGCGTTGCGCGGCGACGACCCGGTGATGTTCCTGGAGCATCGCGCCATGCTCGACGCCGCCTGGGCCCGGCGGCCCTATCCAGGCGACGGCTACGTCCTGCCCTTCGGCCGGGCCCGGACCACGATGGTGGGCATCGACCTGACCATCGTCACCTGGGGCGCGATGGTCGAGCGGGCGGAGGCGGCGGCGCGGGCCAGCGGCAAATCGGTCGAGGTGATCGACCTGCGCACGCTGATGCCGTGGGACAGCGCGGCGGTGCTCGCTTCGGTGGCCCGCACCCGGCGCTGCCTGATCGTGCATGAAGACCTGCGCACCGGCGGTTTCGGCGCGGAGATCGCGGCGGTGGTGGCGGACGAGGCGTTCATGGACCTCGACGCCCCGGTGGCGCGGCTGACCATGCCGGACATCCCCAGCCCGCACAATCCGGTGCTGCTGGAGGCCGCGGTGCCGTCGGTCGACCGCATCCGCGACAAGATCCTCGCGCTGACCCGCCGGTCCAGCAGGAAGGCACC
This sequence comes from Inquilinus limosus, assembly GCA_019508225.1. GTDB lineage: Bacteria > Pseudomonadota > Alphaproteobacteria > DSM-16000 > Inquilinaceae > Inquilinus > Inquilinus limosus_D. The sequence continues at coordinate 6,746 of JAEKLZ010000142.1, forward strand.
AAGGCGGCGGTGCGCGGCTGGCTGGCGTCGGTGGGCGACACGGTGCGCGAGGGCGACCCGCTGGTCGAGCTGGAGACCGACAAGGTCACGGTCGAGGTCCCGGCCCCGGCTTCGGGGACGCTGGTGGAGATCCTGGTCGCGACCGACCAGGACGCCGCGCCGGGGGCGGTGCTGGGGCGGATCGAGACCAGCCAAGACGAAACCGCGCGTGGCCTCTCCCGCGGGGCGGGAGAGGTCGGGCTCGCGCAGCGAGACCGGGTGAGGGCTGGCCCAGGCCTCGACAAAGAGCCCTCACCCGGAACCGCTGGCGCGGTTCCGACCTCTCCCGCAAGCGGGAGAGGCGACGCAAATGTCGTGCCGGAAGGGAGATCCATCGCCGACTTCGACCCGGCTCTCCGCCTGTCGCCATCGGTCCGCAAGCTGCTGGCCGAGACGGGGCTCGACCCGGCCGGGCTGACCGGCAGCGGCAAGGACGGGCGGCTGACCCGCCAGGATGTCGAGCAGGAGGTGGCCCGGCGGCAGGCTCCGGCCGAAACGAAGCCCGCCTCCGCCCTCCGCTCCCGCCGCATCCCGCACGATGCCATGCGCCGACGCATCGCCGAGCACATGGCGCACTCCGTGACCACGGCGCCACATGTCACCGCCGTGTTCGAGGCCGATTTCGGCGCCGTGCTGGCGCATCGCCAGGCCCATAAGGCGGCGTTCGAGCGCCAGGGTATCGCCTTGACCGTCACCGCCTATCTGGTCCAGGCCTGCGTCGCCGCGATGAAGGCGGTGCCCACGGTCAACAGCCGCTGGCATGACGATGCGCTGGAGGTGTTCGACGATATCGGCATCGGCATCGGCACCGCGCTGGGGGACAAGGGGCTGGTGGTGCCGGTGGTGCACCGGGCACAGTCGCTGTCGCTGCTCGGCATCGCCGCGCGGCTGCAGGAGGCGACGGCCCTGGCTCGCGCCGGCAAGCTGGCGCCGGCCGATGTGCAGGGCGGCACCTTCACCATCTCGAACCACGGTGTCTCCGGCTCGCTCCTGGCGGCGCCGATCATCATCAACCAGCCGCAAGTCGCGATCCTCGGCGTCGGCAAGGTCGAGAAGCGGGTGGTGGTGCGCGAGGTGAACGGCGCCGACGCCATGCTGATCCTGCCGATGGCCTATGTCTCGCTGACCATCGACCACCGCGCTTTGGACGGCGCCCAGACCAACGCCTGGCTGGCCCGTTTCGTCGAGACCATCGAGACCTGGCCGGCGGCGTAGGTTGGGTTCGCCCAGGCGAACCCAACGTCACGCGACGCGCTGTTCGTTGGGTTCGCGGTCGCGAACCCAACCTACTCCGGGCGTCCGCTCCAGCAGCATCACGTCGCCGAATTCATGGCCGCGATAGCCCTCGGCGGCGAGGGTGGCCGGCAGGCCGTCCAGCACCCCGTCCGGGGCGAAGGCGCGCAGCAGCTCGAAATGGCTCTCGCCCGGCTGGTGCATGCCGGTGAGGAGGGCGTCGACCGTGCGCAGCCGGGTCCCGGGCCCGATGCGGTTGGCGGCGATCCCATCGCCGGCGCGGACCGTGCCGTCGAGCTCCGCCGCGGCCTCAAGGGCACGGACCACGGTGGTGCCGATGGCTACGATTCGACGGCCCGCCGCCTTGGCCCGGGCGATCGCCGCGGCGGTCACCTCCGGGATCCGATAGGGCTCGTCGAAGGGCAGGCGGCGGTCGAGCGCCGGGTTGCCGGTCGAGGAGATGCCGGCGGCATGGGTCAGTGTGGCGAAGCCGACGCCGGCTCGGCGCCAGGCGGCGAGCAGCGCCCAGTCCAGCGCGAAGCCGGCCGAGGGCGGCTCGAATGCCACCGGATCGGCGGCGATGCGGGTCCAGACATCCCACAGCGCCAGCGGCTGCGGCACATGGGCGTATTGGATCGGCTTTCCGTGCCGCGCCAGCCCGGCCAGCACGGCGTCGCGCCGGCCGAGGAAGCGCAGTTGGAGCAGCCGCGGGTGGTCCAGCATGCGCTCGACCACAGCCGCCAGCGGTCCGAGCGCCAGCGGATCGCCGGCCGAGAGCGGTGGCGGCAGCGGCCGATCCTCGGTGCGAATGCGGTGGTCGCCGGCACCGAAAGCCACGGCCACGAAGCGCGTCGGATCGCCCGGCGTCACCCAGCCGGCCAGCCGCAGCTCGATCGGGTTCTCGCTCTCGTGATGCCAGCCGTGCAGGCTCGCCGGCAGGGTCGCGGCGTCATTGGCGACGACCAGATCGCCCGGCACCAGCAGCGTGGCCATGGCCGCGCGCGGCAGATGCCGAGCCCGGCCGGCAGGGTCAACGGCGCAGAGCCGGGCGGCCGGATGGTCGGGGCGATCGGCGGCGATCATGCGGATTCCCCGACTCGCTGCTCGGCGGCCCGGTCCGGCAGGGCGGCCAGCACCGCCTGCACGATCTCCGAGGCCGAGAGCTCCGGCATCTTCAGGGTCGACGGGTCGGCGTCGGGCACGGCCAGCGCATGCAGCTTCGTGTCCATGTCGCCGGGGTCGATCGACAGGAAGCGCACGCCGTCGTCCCGGGCTTCTTCGGCCCAGATCGCCGTCAGGTGGCGCAGCCCGGCCTTGCTGGCTCCGTAGGCGCCCCAGCCGGCATAGGCGCTCACGGCGGCGTCGCTGGAGATGTTGACCACCACCGCGCCGCGGCCCTGGCGGCCGGAGGCGGCGAGGGCGCCGAACAGCGCCTTGGTCAGCCGGAACGGCCCGACCAGGTTGACCGCGAGCGCCTGCTCCAGCGCCTCGCATTCGGTGTCCGCCAGAAGGGCGAGCGGGATCGGGCCGAGGCTCGAGGCGTTGTTGATCAGCACGTCGAGCCCGCCCAGCCCGGCGGTGACCTGCAGCGCGATCGGGTGGATGTCCTCCTTGCGGCCGACATCGCCGACGATGCCCTGGGCGCCGGTCTCGCGCGCGGTGCGGGCCACGGCCTCGGCGCCGCGGGCGACGAAGGCCACGCGAGCGCCCATCGCGGTCAGCAGCCGCACCAGCGCCAGCCCCAGGCCGGAAGTGCCGCCGGTGACCGCCACGCGCAGCCGCCGCAGATCGGTGTCGATAGGCATGATGGATGCTCCTGTCGTCGGGAGCTTCCATCGGTACAAGTTCAAGTGCGCTTTAGGTCAAGGGGTTTTTGCAAGAGACTGCTTTGTTAATCGCGTAGGTTGGGTTCGCCCTGGCGAACCCAACACCGGCTCGGGCGTCGGGATGTTGGGTTCGCGGACCGCGAACCCAACCTACGCATCCGGTCCTTACCCCCAGACCTCCCGTGCGATCTCCACGATCATCGCCAGCTTCGCCCATTGCTCGTCCTCGGCCAGGACGTTGCCCTCCTCGGTGCTGGCGAAGCCGCATTGCGGGCTGAGGCACAGCTGGTCGAGGTCGACGAACTTTGCCGCCTCGTCGATCCGGCGCTTGATGTCGTCCTTCTTCTCCAGCGTGCCGGACTTGGAGGTGACCAGGCCCAGCACCACGGACTTGCCCTTGGGCAGGAAGCGCAGCGGCTCGAACCCGCCGGCGCGCTCGGTGTCCCACTCCATGAAATAGCCGTCGGCGGCGATCTCGTTGAACAGCCGTTCCGCCACCGGCTCGTAGCCGCCCGAGGCGATGAAGGTGGAGCGGAAATTGCCGCGGCAGAGATGCATGGTGATGGCCATGTCCTTCGGGCGGCCGGCGATGGCGGCGTTCAGCATGGCGGCGTAGATCGCCGGCTGCCGCACCGGGTCGTCGCCGCGCTCGGCCAGCATCCGACGCTGCTCCGGGTCGCAGAGATAGGCGAAGCTGACATCGTCCAGTTGCAGGTAGCGGCAGCCCTCGGCGGCGAAGGCCGCGACCGCGCCGGCATAGGCGCGGCCGAGATCGGCGTAGAAATCCTCCATCTCCGGATAGACCGACGCGTCGATCACCTGCCGGCCGCCGCGATAGTGCAGCATGCTGGGCGACGGGATCGTCATCTTCGGCACCCGGGCGGTGTTCGCCTTCAGGAAGCGGAAATGCTCCAGCATCGGATGGCCGGTGAAGCCGAGCTTGCCTGTCACGCGGATGCCCTTGGGCTTCAGCTGGGTGCCCTGGAACTGGATGCCGTGATCGGCCCAGTAGCCCTCGACGCCGTCGAGATGCTCGAGGAAGTCGAAATGCCAGAAGGCGCGGCGGAACTCGCCGTCGGTGACGGCCTGGAGCCCGATCTCCTCCTGCCGGTGGATGATCTTGCGAATCTCCTGGTCCTCGACCGCGCGCAATTCACCGTCGGTAGTCGCACCCTGCTCGTGCTGGGCACGGGCGGCCTTCAGGGGGGCGGTGCGCAGCAGGCTGCCGACCATGTCGGCGCGGAAGGGCGGGGTCTGGCGCGGCATCGGGGTCTCCTCCTGGTCTAGTCGTAGGTTGGGTTCGCGCTTGGCGAACCCAACAGCGGATCGGGCGGGGCCATGTTGGGTTCGCATCGCGAACCCAACCTACGGCGCGGCACGAGCGGGCCCCTTGCGGGTGACGCCGAGATGGCGGGTCAGGGCGGCCTCGTCGGCCCTCAGAACGGCGCTGGGGGCGGCGTGGACGATGGCGCCGCGCTCCAGGATCACCGCGTGGTCGGTGACGGACAGGATCTTCCGGGCGTGCTGCTCGACCACGATCGCCGCGACGCCCTCGTCGCGCAGGATGCGCTTCAGCGCCGCCAGCAGCTCCTCGACGATGATCGGCGCCAAGCCCTCGGTCGGCTCGTCCAGCAGCAGCAGCTTTGGATTCAGCATCAGGGCGCGGGCGATGGCCAGCATCTGCTGCTCGCCGCCCGACAGCTGGCTGCCCAGGTTGCCGCGCCGCTCCTTCAGCCGCGGGAACAGGGCGTAGGCGCGCTCCGGTGTCCACGGGCCGGGCCGCGCCACCGCGGTCATGTTCTCCTCGACCGTCAGCGACTTGAAGATGTTGCGCTCCTGCGGCACCCAGCCGATCCCGGCCAGCGCCCGGTCCTCCGGCCGCGCCCGGGTCAGGTCGCGGCCGGCGAGGGTGACGGTGCCGCCGAAGCGGCGGGTGACGCCGATGATGCTGTTCAGCAGCGTGGTCTTGCCGGTGCCGTTGCGACCCAGCAGCGCCAGCGCCTCGCCATCGGCCAAGGTCAGCGACACGCCGGAGACGACGACGGCCTCGCCATAGCCGGCAACGAGATCCTTCAGGGCCAGCAGCTCAGCCATCCACCGCCTCCCCGAGATAGACGGCGCGGACGCGGGCGTCGGCGGCGATGGCGTCGGGCGTGCCCTCGGTCAGCAGCGCGCCGTTGACCAGCACCGAGATCCGGTCGGCGAAGCTGAACACCAGGTCCATGTCGTGCTCGATCAGCAGCACCGACACGTCCGGCGGCAGCTCGGCGATGGTGGCCAGCAGCTCGTGCCGCTCCGCCTCCGGCACGCCCGCCGCCGGCTCGTCCAGCAGCAGCACGCGCGGGCGGCAGGCGAAGGCGGTGGCGATCTCCAGCAGCCGCTGCTTGCCATAGGCCAGGGTGGCGGTGCGGGCCTGCAGCACATCGGTCAGGCGGAAGCGGTCGGCGATGGCCAGGATCTCGTCCAGCACCTCGGCCTTGCCGCCGGCCACCCGCCACCAGTCGCCGCCGCGGCCCATGCGCTCGGCCACGGCCAGGCCGATGGTGTCGAGCGGCGTGATCTCCGCGAACAGCTGGTTGATCTGGAAGGTGCGGGCCAGGCCGCGGCGGACCCGCAGATGCGGCTTCAGCCCGGTGATGTCCTCGCCGCCCAGCAGCACCCGGCCGCCACTCGGCGCCAGCACGCCGGTCAGCAAGTTGACGAAGGTGGTCTTGCCGGCGCCGTTCGGGCCGATCAGCGCGTGCCGCGCCCCGACCGCGATCCTGAGCGACACGTCATTGGTGGCAACCAGGCCGCCGAAACGCTTCTGCAGGCCGATGGTCTCCAGCGCCACCGTCATCGCCCGCCTCCGAAGCGGGAGAGGAGGGCGGCGACCGGCCGGCGTACGCCCTGCACCAGCCGGTCGCGGCCGACCAGCACCAGCAGCACCAGGAAGGCGCCGAGCCAGAACGACCAGTATTGCGGCGTCAGGCCGGAGATCCAGTCCTGCAGGAAGCGGAACAGCACGGCGCCGACCGGGCCGCCATAAAGATAGCCGGCGCCGCCGATCACCAGCACCAGCAGCACGTCGGCCGAGCGGTGGAAGTCGAACACGTCGAGCGAGACGAACTGGGTGGTCTGGGCCAGGAGCGCCCCGGCGATCGCGGCATAGGCGGCCGACAGCGTGTAGATCGCGATCAGCCGCCGCGCCACCGGCACGCCGATGGCGGCGGCACGCAGCCGGTTGTCGCGGATCGCCTTCAGCGACAAGCCGAAGGGAGAATGCACCAGCCGCCGGGCGAACAGGAACAGCGCGAACAGCACGGCAAGGCTGTAGGCATAGGCGGTCTGGCCGTAGAGGTCGAACTCGAACCAGCCCAGGATCGGGCCGACCGCCATGCCGTTCAGCCCGTCGGCGCCGCCGGTCAGCCCGGCCGCCTGGTTGGCGATCTCGAACAGCAGCAGCGAGACGCCGAGCGTGACCATCAGCCGGGTGAGGTCGGAGCCGCGCAGCACCAGGAAGCCGGTGGCGAAGCCGAGCACGGCGCCGACCAACGCGGCGGCCACGAGGCCGAGCACCGGCTCGCCGGCGACGTGGATGGTCAGCAGCCCGGCCGTATAGGCGCCGATGCCGAGGAAGGCGGCGTGGCCGAGCGAGACGATGCCGGCATAGCCGAGGATCAGGTCGAGCGAGGAACAGGAACTCCGGCCACCGCCAGCGGGCGCGAGATGCGGCCGGGGAGGAGAGCAGGGCAGCCGTCACCGGCTGCCTCCCCGGGCGAACAGCCCCTGCGGCCGCAGCAGCAGCACCACGATCATCACCGTGTAGATGACGAAGGAGCCGGCGGCGGGCACGTAGTATTTGCCGGCGACATCGGCGATGCCGAGCAGCAGCGCCGCCAGGAACGGGCCGGTCAGGCTGGAGGTGCCGCCGACCGTCACCACGATCAGGAAGTAGATCATGTATTTCAGCGGGAAGGTCGGGTCGACGCCCAGGATCTCCGCCCCCAGAGCGCCGCCGAGCCCGGCCAGGCCCGAGCCGACGGCGAAGGTGGCGGCGAAGACGGTGTCGACCCGGATGCCCAGGCCGCGCGCGGCCCGCGGGTCATCGACCGCGGCGCGCAGCCGGCTGCCGAAGCGGGTGTAGGCCAGCACCCCCTGCAGCGCCAGCACCAGCACGCCGCAGACCACGATGATCAGGGCACGGTAGATGCCGATGCCGACGCCCAGCACCTCGACCCGGCCGCGGAGATAGTCGGGCAGCTGGATGATCTGCTGCTCCGATCCCATCAGATAGTCGGCGGCGGCGACCGCCATGAACACGATCCCGATCGAGAACAGCACCTGGTCGAGATGGCTGCGGCGGTACAGCTGCCGGTATAAGGTCCGCTCCAGCACCAGCCCGGCCGCGGCCGCGGCCAGGAAGGCCGCCGGCAGGCACAGGAAGAACGGCACCTGCCAGCGGCTCATCAGGATGGCGGTGACATAGCCGCCGAGCATGGCGAAGGCGCCATGCGCCAGGTTGATGAAGTTCATCAGCCCCAGCGTCACCGACAGCCCGCAGGCCAGCACGAACAGCAGCATGCCGTAGGCGATGCCGTCGAACAGGATCGTCGCCATGGCGGGCTTACTTCGCGGCCTTGACCGGGTCCTTCACCGCTTCGATGGTCGCGAACTCGACGTTGTAGAGCGCGCCGTCGCGCTTCTCGACCTTACGGACATAGACGTTCTGGACGATGTCGCGGGTGTCGGGGTCGATCGAGATCGGGCCGCGCACGCTGGTCCAGCTCATGCCCTTCATGGCGTCGAGCAGGCCCTGGCCGTCGGTGGCGCCGCCGGTCTTCTTCAGCGCCTCGACGATCAGATGCATGCCGTCATAGCCGCCGACCGCCATGAAGTTCGGCCGCAGCCCGGCATTGGCCGCCTGGAAGGCCTGGACGAAGGCCTTGTTCTCCGGGCTGTCATGGGCGGCGGAGTAGTGGTGCGTGGTGATGGTGCCCAGCGCCACGTCGCCGATCTTGTCCAGCAGCTCGTCATCGGTGACGTCGCCGGTGGCGATCAGGCGGATGCCGGATTTGTCCAGCCCGCGCTCGACGAATTGCTTCATGAACACGGCGCCGAAGCCCGAGGGCACGAAGACGAAGACCGCATCCGGCTTGGCATCGGCGACGCGCTGCAGGAAAGGCGCGAAGTCCGGGTTCTTCAGCGGCACCTGCAACTGCTCCACCACCGTCCCGCCGGCCTTGCCGAAGCGCTCGGCGAAGGCCTTCTGCGCGTCCAGGCCGGGGGCGTAGTCGCTGACCAGCGTGACCACGGTCTTGATGCCGTTCTGGGCCGCCCAGTCGGCCAGCGGGACGGTCACCTGGGGCAGGGTGAAGCTGGTGCGGACGATGAAGGGCGACGCCTCGGTGGTCATCGCGGTGGCGGCGGCCATGACCACCTGCGGCACCTTGGCCTGGGTGGCGATCGGCGCCGCCGCGGCGGCCAGCGGGGTCAGGCCGAAGCCGGCCAGCACCGCCACCTTATCCTTCACCACCAGCTCCTGCGCCAGGCGCTTGGTGACGTCGGCGGTGCCGGTGTCGTCCTTGACGATCAGCTCGACCGTCTTGCCGGCGACGGTGGTGCCGTTCTGCTGCAGGTACAGCCGGGCCGCGGCCTCGATTTCCCGCCCGGTGGAGGCGGAGGCGCCGGTCATCGGCAGGATCAGGCCGATCTTGACCGTGTCCTGCGCCGCGGCCGGCCAGGCCGCCAGCAGGGCGGTGGCCAGGGCCGCGCCCAGGACGGTGGTGGTCAGGTGACGTCGTTTCATCTTTGTCCTCCCCGTTTTCTTGAAGGGCCGGCGGTTCGGGCCGCCGGCCGGTGGATCAATGGTCCTCGATCATGCTCTCGCGCCGGTTGTCCGGCATCAGGATGGCGACGACGAAGGCAATGGCGCACATGCCGGTGACGTACCAGGCGAACCAGCCCTCGACCCCAGCATCCTTCAGCCGCAGCGCCACGTATTCGGCGCTGCCGCCGAAGGCGGCGTTGGAGATGGCGTAGGCCAGGCCGACCCCCAGGGCCCGCACCGCCATCGGGAACAGCTCGGCCTTCACCAGCCCGCTGATCGAGGTGTAGAAGCTGACCGCCGCCAGGCCGCACAGGATCAGCCCGAAGGCGGCGTAGGGGCTGGTCACCGTGCCGATGGCGCCGAGCAGCGGCACCGTGCTCAGCGTGGTCAGCAGGCCGAACAGCAGCATGTTGTTGCGCCGGCCGATGCGGTCGGACAGGGCGCCGAACACCGGCTGCGCCACCATGTAGACGAACAGCACCGCGGCCATCACCAGGCTCACCGTCTTCGTCTCCAGATGCGCGGTGTTGACCAGGTATTTCTGCATGTAGGTGGTGTAGGTGTAGAAGATCAGCGACCCGCCGGCGGTGAAGCCCAGCACCATCAGGAACGACCGGGGGTGCTGCAGCAGGGCGCGGATCGAGCCGGCATCCTTCGACTTGCGGACCTCCGCGGAGCTGGTCTCGACCAGTGCCCGGCGCAGGTACAGGGCGACCACCGCCGCCGCCGCCCCGACCACGAAGGGGATGCGCCAGCCCCAGGCCCGGATCTCGTCGCCGGTCAGCGAGAATTCCAGGATCACCACGACCAGCGTCGCCAGCAGCTGGCCGCCGATCAGCGTGACATACTGGAACGAGCCGAAGAAGCCGCGGTGCCGGCGCGCCGCCACCTCGCTCATATAGGTCGCGCTGGTGCCGTACTCGCCGCCGACCGACAGGCCCTGCACCAGCCGGGCCAGCAACAGCAGCAGGCTCGCCGCGGCGCCGATGCTCTCATAGGTCGGCAGCACCGCGATCGCCAGCGACCCGGCGCACATCATCAGCACCGACAGCATCATCGAGGTGCGGCGGCCGTGCTTGTCGGCGATCCAGCCGAACAGCCAGCTGCCGACCGGCCGCATCAGGAAGCCGGCGGCGAAGATGCCGGCGGTGTTCAACAGCTGGCTGGTCGGGTCGCCCTTTGGGAAGAAGGCGCTGGCGAAGTACAGCGAGGTGAAGGCGTAGGTGTAGAAATCATACCACTCCACCAGGTTGCCGGAGGAGCTGCCGACGATCGCGACGATGCGCTCGCGGGTGCTCATCGCCGCGATGGCGGCGCTGGGCGACGGGCTCGGCGGGCGGTCCTCGGAGGTGGATGCGACCATGCGGATGTCTTCAGCCTCGTGACGCGGTTGGGGGGCCGGCGCGGTCCGGGCGTGCCGGCCTGCGGGGCGTCGACCGCAAGAACAGGGTGCGCGGGGCCGGGTCCCGGCCCGCCGCGGCATCGGTCGGCGGAAGGGTGACGGTGTTCGCCATCCCGGACGCTCCCCCTCTTTCTCGCGTTTTTCACCCTTGGCTGTCTTGTGCCGGGTGGCGGATCGGGTCAAGGATCTGTTCGCACAATGAATCTCTTGTTCGCTCAACGAACAAAATGCTCCGGGGGAGGGAGACGCTGCAGCGAATCGAGCAGGTCCTGTCGTTCCGCAAGGGGCTGGACGTCATCCGCAGCTTCGGCGCCGGGCATCGCCGGCAGACCATCACCGAGGCGGCGTCGCGCGCCGGCCTGACCCGGGCGGCGGCCCGGCGCTTCCTGCTGACCCTGTGCGAGGCCGGCTACGCCCGCAGCGACGGCAAGCATTTCGAGCTGACGCCGGCGATCCTGTCGCTCGGCCACAGCTTCCTGTCGGGGATGGGAGAACTGGAGCGGGTGCGCGACGCGCTGCTGGAGCTGACGCACCGGCTGGGCGAATCCGCCTCCGCCGCCATGCTCGACGGCACCGCCATCGCCTATGTCGCGCGGTCGCCGGCGCCGCACCGGATCATGACCGTCGGGCTGGGCGTCGGCACCCGGCTGCCGGCCCATGCGACCTCGATGGGCCAGGCGCTGCTGGCGACATTGCATCCGCGCGAGCTGGAGCAGTATTTCGAGGCGGCGACGCTCGACCGATACACCCCGCACACCCTGACCACCCGCGCCGCCCTGACCGCGCGGCTGGCCGAGATCCGCAGCCGCGGCTACGCGCTGGTGTCGGAGGAGCTGGAGGCGGGGCTGAGCTCGATCGCGATCGCGGTCCCCGGCGGCATCTCGGCCGGCAGCCTGGCGATCAACATGAGCGCGCCGGCCTCGCGCGTCGGGGCGGACGGGATGCGCGACCGTTTCCTGCCGGCGCTGCAGGAGGCCGCGCGGGGCATCGCGCTGGCGGTGCAGCGCAGCTAGAGCCCGTGCCGGCGGTCCAGCACATGGGCGTACATCCCGCCATCGACCGGCAGGTTGGCGCCACGGATCCAGGCCGAGGCGTCGGACAGCAGGAATCCCACCACCGGCGCGATGTCCTCCGGCCGGCCGGGCCGGTCCATCACCGCCATGTCCTCCTCGGCCCGGGCGCCGAGGGTGGCCACGAAATCCTTCAGGATCGGCGTGTCGACCGGCCCGGGGCTGACCGCGTTCATGCGGATGCCGCGGTCGCGCCAGGTCCAGCGGTTGCGGTGAGTCCAGGCGATCAGTGCCTCTTTCGAGAAAAAGTAGCTGCGGGCGCCCTCGATGCCGTGCCGCGCGCAGAACGCCTCGACCTCGTCGAAGCCGAGCGCCTCGCTGGCGCGGATGGCAGGCAGGGCCTCGGCCCAGTCCAGCCCGGCCAGGGAGGCGAGGTTCACGATCGAGGCGCCGTCGGCCAGCTTCGGCACCAGCCCGACGGTCAGGTGCTTCAGCCCGATCAGGTTGACCCGCAGCACCTCGGCTGCCGGGCGGGTCGGCGGCAGGCCGGCGATGTTGGCCAGGCCGTGGGCGCCCCCGGGCAGCGCCGCGACCAGGGCGTCGATCGCGGCGCGGTCCGACAGGTGGGCGTGGAAGAAGGCATCCACCGGCTCCGCCGGCTCGTGCCGGTCGACGGCGACGACGCGGCCGCCGCAGGCCTTCACCAGCCGCGCGGTGGCGGCGCCGATGCCGGAGGCGGCGCCTGTGACGATGATGGTCTTGCCGGTCAGCATGGCGGAGTGCCCCCGAGGAGTTCAGCTCTCCTTACCATCCCGGGCCGGCGGCCTCACCCCATCACGATCGTGCCATCGGCCTCCAGCCGCACCGGCAGGATGTCGAGCCCGCAATCGGCGGGGCCGGAGACCGGGCTGCCATCCGCGGCGTCGAATTCGGCGAAGTGATTGCTGCAGACCAGGCGCTGCCCGTCCGCGCTCAGCACGCTGCCGCCGCGCCAGGTCAGCGGCAGGAAGGCGTGCGGGCAGGCGTCGAGGAAGGCATGCACCGTGCCGCCGCGGCGGACCAGCAGCATCGAGAAGACGCGGCGGCCGGCGCCGAAGGCCAGCGGCCGCACGCCCGGATCCTCGATCTCGTCCAGGCGCCCCAGCACCGTCGCCGGCGCCGGGGCATGCGGATGCCGGCGCCAGGCCGGCCCGTCCTCCGGCGCGAAGGGATTGCCCGTCACGCCGCGTCGCTGTCGGCGGACAGCACGCCGCGCCGGATCTGGTCCTCCTCGATGCTCTCGAACAAAGCGCGGAAATTGCCCTCGCCGAAGCCGTCATCGCCCTTGCGCTGGATGAACTCGAAGAAGATCGGGCCGATCACGGTCTGCGAGAAGATCTGCAGCAGCACCTTGGTGTGGGCGCCCTCGACCACGCCCTCGCCGTCGATCAGCAGGCCGAGCTCGCGCAGCCGCTCGACCGGCTCGCCATGCTTCGGCAGGCGGCCGTCGATCTTCTCGTAATAGGTGTCGGGCGGGGCCGGCATGAAGGCCAGGCCGTTGCGGTCCAGCCGGCTGACCGAGGCGTAGATGTCGCGGCTGCCCAGCGCCACGTGCTGGATGCCCTCGCCCTTATAGGCGCGCAGGTATTCCTCGATCTGGCTCTTCTCGTCGGCGCTCTCGTTGATCGGGATGCGGATCTTGCCGTCCGGGCTGGTCAGGGCGCGGGAGAACAGGCCGGTCAGCTTGCCGCTGATGTCGAAATAGCGGATCTGCCGGAAGTTGAAGAGCCGGCTGTAGAAGCCGACCCAGGCATCCATCTGGCCGCGATGCACGTTGTGGGTCAGGTGGTCGACATAGTAGAGGCCGGCGGGCTCGGGATGCGGTTCGGCCTCGCCGATCCAGTCGAAATCGACGTCGTAGATCGACCCCTTGGCGCCGTAGCGGTCGACGAGGTAGAGCAGCGACCCGCCGATGCCCTCGATCGCCGGGATCTGCATCTCGCCGGCATTGACCCGGGTCTCGACCGGCTTGGCGCCCAGCGACACGGCGCGCTGGAAGGCGTGGGCGGCATCGGCGACGCGGAAGGCCATGGCGCAGGCGCAGGGGCCGTGCTTGCGGGCGAAATCGCTGGCGAAGCTGTCCGGCTCGGCATTGACGATGAAGTTGATGTCGCCCTGGCGGTACAGCGTCACCCGCTTCGACTTGTGCCGCGCCACCGGCAGGAAGCCCATGGTCTCGAACAGCGCGCCCAGCTTCTCCGGCTCGGAGGAGGCATATTCGACGAACTCGAACCCGTCCGTGCCCATCGGGTTGGACTCGGTGATCTCGGCCGGCGGGGCATCGTGCGGATAGGGGCCCATGCTGCTCTCCTGGCGTGGCGGTCCGTCAGGGATGATAGCAGTGAGGGCGTGGCCGTTCCGTGCGAAACGAGGGGCGGCCAAGGCCGTCCATGCACGTTTCGCGCGTGGGTGACGCTTTTGACGCCACAAGCCAGCACGCAGCGTAGGTTGGGTTCGCGGAAGCGAACCCAACACCCGTTCCGGCGGCACCATGTTGGGTTCGCCGACGGCGAACCCAACCTACGACGAAAAGCAAAAGGCCGCCGGATCGCTCCGGCGGCCTTTGGATCTCGCAGCGGCAGAACCGCGCTTACTTCTCGACGAAGGCCTTCTCGATGACGTAGTCGCCCGGCTCGCCGTGGTTGCCCTCGACGAAGCCGCGCTCCTCCAGGATCGTCTTGAGGTCGGCCAGCATCAGCGGGCTGCCGCACAGCATGACGCGGTCATGCTCGACCGACAGCGGCGGCAGGCCGATATCCTCGAACAGCTTGTTCGAGGTGATCAGGTCGGTGATCCGGCCGCGGTTGCGGAACGGCTCGCGGGTCACGGTCGGGTAGTAGATCAGCTTGTCGCGGATCTCCTCGCCCAGGAACTCGTCCTGCGGCAGCTCCTGCGTGATCAGCTCGCCATAGGCCAGCTCGGCGACCTGGCGGCAGCCATGCAGCAGCACGACCTTCTCGAACCGCTCATAGGTCTCTGGGTCGCGGATCAGGCACAGGAACGGCGCCAGGCCGGTGCCGGTGCCCAGGAGATACAGGTTGCGGCCGGGCTTGAGATTGTCCAGCACCAGCGTGCCCGTGGCCTTGCGGCCGACGATGACCGGGTCGCCTTCCTTCAGGTGCTGCAGGCGCGAGGTCAGCGGCCCGTTCTGCACCTTGATCGAGAAGAACTCGAGCCCGTCCTCGTAGTTCGGGCTGACGACGCTGTAGGCGCGCAGCAGCGGCTTGCCGTCGACCGGAATCCCGATCATCGTGAACTGGCCGTTCTTGAAGCGGAACGTCGGGTTGCGGGTCGTCTTGAAGCTGAAGAGCGTGTCGGTCCAGTGATGGACGCTGACAACGCGCTCCTCATTGAAGTTGCTCATGCCTCGTCACCCTTCGCTCGCGA
>JAEKLZ010000143.1 GCA_019508225.1 Inquilinus limosus
CCCGCATCGACGGCGCGCGCGAGGGCCGGATCTTCTTCTCCATCGCCCTGCCGCTGGTGCGGCCCAGCATGGCGGCGCTGGCGATCATCCTGTTCCTCGCCTCCTGGAACAACTACCTGTGGCCGCTGCTGGTCGCGACCCAGCCGGGGGCCCGCACCGCGCCGGTGGCGCTGGGCAGCCTGATCGGGCTGAATGTCGTGCCCTGGGGCCCCCTGATGGTCGGGGCCGTGCTGCTGACCCTGCCCATGCTCGTGGTCTTCATCTTCCTGCAGCGCTATTTCGTCGCCGGCATCACCGCCGGCGCGGTGAAGTAGCGCCCCACCCTTCGCTCCTGACGAGGCTTCCGAATGCTCGGCGTCTGCTATTACCCGGAACATTGGCCCGAAGAGTGGTGGGAGGATGATGCCCGCCGGATGCGCGAGGTCGGCATCACCTTCGTCCGCATCGCCGAATTCGCCTGGTCGCGGATCGAGCCGGAGCCGGGGCGCTTCGACTGGGCCTGGCTGGACCGCGCCGTCGACACGCTGGGCGCCGCCGGGCTGAAGGTGGTGATGTGCACGCCGACGGCGACGCCGCCGAAATGGCTGGTCGACCGCCACCCGGACATCCTGCCGGTGGACGAGAACGGCAAGATCCGGGGCTTCGGCTCGCGCCGGCACACCAGCTTCTCCAGCCGGGTCTGGCTGAAGGAGAGCGCGCGGATCACCGAGGACGTGGCGCGCCGCTACGGCAGCCATGACGCGGTCGCCGGCTGGCAGACCGACAACGAGTTCGGCTGCCACGACACCGTGCTGTCCTACGGTCCCGAGGACGTCGCCGCCTTCCGCACCTGGCTGCGCCACCGCTACCAGACGCCGGACGCGCTGAACCAGGCCTGGGGCAACGTGTTCTGGTCGATGGAGGCCGGCAGCTTCGACGAGATCATCGCCCCGGTCGGCGCGGTGACCGAGACCAACCCGGCGGCGCGGCTGGACTATTGGCGCTTCGCCTCGGACCAGGTCGCCGCCTACAACCGGATGCAGGTCGAGATCATCCGCGAGCATTCGCCGGGCCGCTTCGTCACCCACAACTTCATGGGCTTCTTCCAGGAGTTCGATCACTGGCCGCTGGGCGAGGACCTCGACATCGCGTCCTGGGACAGCTACCCGCTGGGCACGCTGGAGAAGATCGCCTGCGACGACGACGAGCGGGCGCGCTGGGCCCGCACCTCGCATCCCGACCTGGCGCCGTTCAACCACGATTTGTACCGCGCCGTCGGCCGCGGCCGCTGGTGGGTGATGGAGCAGCAGCCCGGTCCGGTGAACTGGGCCGCCTGGAACCCGGTGCCGAAGCCCGGCATGGTCCGGCTGTGGAGCTGGGAGGCGCTGGCCCATGGCGCCGAGGTGGTCAGCTATTTCCGCTGGCGGCAATGCCCCTTCGCGCAGGAGCAGATGCATGCCGGACTGAACCGGCCGGACCGCAAGCTCTCGGTGGGCGGCGAAGAGGCGACGCAGGTCGGGCAGGAGCTGGCGCGGCTGGGCGCCCTGCCCGCCTCCGGCCAGGCTCCGGTGGCGCTGGTGTTCGACTACGAGACCTCCTGGATCACCCGGATCCAGCCGCAGGGCCGCGACTTCCGCTACACCGACCTGGTGTTCCGCTGGTATGAGGCGATCCGCCGCTTCGGCCTGGATGTCGACATGGTCCGTCCCGGCGCGTCCCTGGCCGGGTACAAGGCGGTGGTGGTGCCGAGCCTGGCGCAGGTGTCGGAAGCCGCGCGGCAGGCCTTCGCCGCCACCGATGCCGTCATCCTGTTCGGCCCGCGCACCGGGTCCAAGACCCGCGACTTCGCCATCCCGGACGGGCTGCCGCCGGGCCTGCTGCAGGAACTGCTGCCGCTGAAGGTGACCCAGGTCGCCTCGCTGCGCCCGAACCTGGTGGAGCCGGTCGAGGGGGCCGGCCTGAAGGGATCCATCCGCCGTTGGCGCGAATGGCTGGAGACCGACCTGCCGGTGCAGGCCAGCTTCGCCGACGGCGCCCCGGCACTGGTCGGCGACGGCAAGCGCTCCTACCTGGCCGGCTGGCCGGACCCGACGCTGCTGCACGGTGTCATCGCCGATCTGCTGGGCCGCGCCGGGCTGGACCTGATCGAGCTGCCGGAGGCGGTGCGGCTGCGCCGCCGCGGCGGCCTGACCTTCGCCTTCAACTACGGCGAGATCGACTGGACGGCACCGGTGAAGGATGCCGGCCGTTACCTGCTGGGCGGGCCGGTGGTGCCGCCGCAGGGCGTGGCCTGCTGGCGGGCGGAATAGGGGAAGCGAGAGATGATCTACGGCACGATCCCCGGCGTCGCCAAGCCCGTCGCCCGGATGGTGATGGGCGTCGACAACCAGGACGACCTGGCCCAGGCGGCGCCGCTGTTCGACGACTATATCGAGCGCGGCGGCAACTGCTTCGACACCGCCCGGATCTACATGCGCGGCGGCTGCGAGGCGCTGTTCGGCGAATACCTGGCGAAAAGCGGCGCGCGCGACCGCATCGTCCTGATCGGCAAGGGCGCCCACACCCCGAACTGCACGCCGGAGGCGGCGCGGAGCCAGTTGGAGCAGAGCCTGGAGGCGCTGCGCACCGACCGGGTCGACATCTACTTCCTGCACCGCGACAACCCGCAGGTGCCGGTCGGCGAGTTCGTCGACGTGCTGGACGCGCTGCACCGCGAGGGCAGGATCGGCGTGTTCGGCGGCTCGAACTGGAGCCTGGAACGGTTCCGGGCGGCCAATGACTACGCCAAGCGTACCGGCAAGACCGGCTTCACGGTGCTGAGCAACAACCTGGCCCTGGCCCGGATGATCGAGCCGGTCTGGGCCGGCTGCATCTCGGCCCGCGACCCGGAGTGGCTGCGTTATCTGGAGGAGAGCGGCACGGCGCTGTTCGCCTGGTCCTCGACCGCCCGCGGCTTCTTCACCGGGCGCGGCGACCCGTCCCGGGCGGCGGAAGAGGCCGAAATCGCGCGCTGTTGGCACGCCGAGGACAATTTCGAGCGTCGCCGCCGCGCCATCGCTTTGGCCGAAGCCAAGGGCACCAGCCCGGTGCAGATCGCCATGGCCTGGGTGCTGTCGCAGCCCTTCGCCACCTTCGCCCTGTCCGGCCCGCGCACGCTGGAGGAGAGCCGCCGCAACGTCGAAGGCCTGTCCGCCGACCTGACCGAGAGCGAGCGCGACTGGCTGGACCTGAAGCGGGACCAGCCGTAGGCGAAGACTTGTGCGTTGCCTCTCCCGTTTACGGGAGAGGTCGGAGACGCGAAGCGGCTCCGGGTGAGGTCCTTTGTCGAGGCCCGTGCCAGCCCTCACCCGCCAGCGCTGCGCGCTGTCGACCTCTCCCGCCACGCGGGAGAGGCAACGCAAAAGGAACGACTGGCAAATCCAACAGTCGATCCAGCCGGAGAGCCTCGGCGCAGGGCAGCGCCGCGTGACGGGACTCGCGCCATCGGCCGCAACGAGCGATGCTTGGCCGATGGCGTGGGGGACGTCGTATACGAGATCGAATTCGTCGAGCCGATTCTCACCTCTTGCGATTGCTGCGGCCTGCCTAGCACCCGGCTGGTCCGTTTCGTGGCCCGCGATGGCGAGGCCTTCGCGATCTATCGCGCGATACTGACGCGCGGCCCGCGGCACCCGCGGGCGGAGATGATCGTCGGGCTGGGAGACTGGGACGAAGCCGCATCTCCTGAGGATCGTGTCGCCTTCGCGTTCCAGCTCTGGTCGGATGACAGCCAATGCAATATCGGCATCGTCGGACCGGAGCAGACAGCTTGGTCCTCGGGAGTCCTGGGCCGCATTCTCGCCAGGGAAGAGGCGTTGCGCCACCCCCGGCTCAAGGATGTCTTTGATCTGAGCGATCACATCGTGGGGCATGACCGCCCACTGGCGGACTACCTGGACGGCCGGGAATCGTAGGTTGGGTTCGCGGCACGCGAACCCAACACTCTGCCGCCGCACCATCATTGGCCATGTTGGGTTCGCAACCGCGAACCCAACCTACGAGTTGATGCCACCACCCAGGAAACCATTTGCAAATTGGTTCCCTTTGCGCTTGGCTGTTCGGCAAGATGAAGCGGCGTCGCGTGTCATGATCGGTCCTCAGGATCGGCGGGCCGGACGTCCTCAAGCACATCAGGGACTGGCAGATGGCTCGGAGCCGGAACGGCGGACGCGGCCTTTGGGAGACCAATGGCTGAAGTGGTTTCACCCTCTCCTCGCGGCGTGTCGAATTCCAGCGTGGCGCTGGAGCGGCTGCGCGCGCTGCTGGACGCCGAGGGCGACCGCGCCGAATGGCAGCTGCCGACCGAGCGCGACCTGGCCGAGCGGATCGGCGTCGGCCGCCGCGCGGTGCGCCGGGCGCTGGAGGTGCTGGAGGCCGAAGGCCGGATCTGGCGCCACCAGGGCAAGGGCACCTTCGCCGGCCAGCGGCCGCCGGTGCAGCCGCATCTGATCGCATCGCTGGCCGACCGCACCAGCCCGCTGGAGGTGATGGAAGCCCGGCTGAACATCGAGCCGGCGCTGGCCCGGCTGGCGGCGCTGAAGGCGTCGCCCGAGAGCGTCGCCGCGCTGCGCCGGATCGAGCGCAAGACCGCGGCCAGCATGGACAGCGACGGCCATGAGCTGTGGGACAGCGCCTTCCACCGCCACATCGCCGAGACCGCCGGTAACGGCCTGCTGCTGGCCCTGTTCGACTGCATCGACCGGATCCGCCAGTCGCCCTCCTGGCGCCGGCTGCGCGAGGCGGCGCGCAACCGCATCCGCCTGCGCGCCTATACCAGCCAGCATGGCGACATCGTCGCCGCCATCGCCCGGCACGACGGCGCCGGGGCCGAGGCGGCGATGCGCCGCCACCTGCTGGCGCTGCAGGCCAATCTCGAGGCGGCGATGCATGGCGAGCCGGCGCCGCAGGACGCGACGCAGGACCGAACCGCCCGTCCCGCCGACAGCAGCACGGAGGCGGCCGATGGCCTCGGTTTCTGACGCCCGCATCGCCCGCGCCCCCACCGCCGCACAGGAGCCGGCGCGCGAGACCGTGCTGGAGGTGCGGGACTTCGCCCTGTCGCTGTCGCTCGACAGCAACCTGGTGGAGGGCGTGTCCTTCTCGGTCGCCCGCGGCGAGACGCTGTGCATCGTCGGCGAATCCGGCTGCGGCAAGAGCATCACCGCGCTGGGCCTGATGGGTCTGCTGCCGCCGGTCGCGACCATCACCTCGGGCAGCGCCCGGCTCGAGGGGCACGACCTGTTCCGGCTGACCGACCGGCAGCGCGCCGATTTGCGCGGCAGCCGCATGGCGATGATCTTCCAGGAGCCGATGACCAGCCTGAACCCGGCCTTCACCATCGGCGACCAGATCGCCGAGGGCATCCGCCGGCACAAGGCGGTGGGCAAGGCCGAGGCCCGCGGCCGGGCGCTGGAAATGCTGCGCCGAGTGCGCATCCCGGCGCCGGAGAAGCGGCTGGACGCCTATCCGCACCAGCTGTCGGGCGGCATGCGCCAGCGCGCCATGATCGCCATGGCCCTGGCCAACGACCCGCAGCTGCTGATCGCCGACGAGCCGACCACGGCGCTGGACGTCACCATCCAGGCCCAGATCCTGGCGCTGGTGCGGCGGCTGCAGGACGAGACCGGCACCGCCATGATCCTGATCACCCACGACCTCGGCGTGGTGGCGGAGGTCGCCGACCATGTCGCGGTGATGTATGCCGGGCGGATCGTCGAATCCGGCCCGGTCGAGGCCATCTTCGAGGATCCGCAGCACCCCTACACCATCGGGCTGATGGGGTCGGTGCCGTCGCTCGGCCGGCGCGAGGGGCGGCTGGCCACCATCCCGGGCACGGTGCCGCCGGCCGACCGCATGCCGCCGGGCTGCCGCTTCGCCCCGCGCTGTCCCTTCGCCGCGCCGCGCTGCAGCGCCGAGGCGCCGCCGGCGAAGCTGGTCGGGCCGGACCATCATGCCGCCTGCTGGTTCGCGCCGCTGGAACAGCATGCCGGAGGCGCCGCATGACCGAAGCTCCCCTCCTGGAAGGCAAGGGCCTGGTCAAGCGCTTCGGCGGCGGCCGCAGCCTGTTCGGCGGCTCGCCGCTGGTGCACGCGGTCGACGGCGTGTCGCTGGCGATCCGGCCGGGCGAGACCTTCGCCGTGGTCGGCGAATCCGGCTGCGGCAAGTCGACCCTCGGCCGGCTGCTGCTGCGGCTGATCGAGCCGACCGCCGGCCGGGTGATTTATCGCGGCCGCGACCTGACCGCCCTGCCGCCGAAGGAGATGCGGGCGCTGCGGCGCGAGCTGCAGATCATCTTCCAGGATCCCTACGCCTCGCTGAACCCGCGGATGACCGTGGGCGACATCATCGGCGAGCCGATCTGGCTGCACGGCCTGGCCCAGGGCTCCGAACGGCGCGACCGGGTGGCGGAGCTGCTGCGCATCGTCGGCCTGCTGCCGGACCATGCCGGCCGCTACCCGCATGAATTCTCCGGCGGCCAGCGTCAGCGCATCGGCATCGCCCGCGCCCTGGCCGGGCAGCCGGTGCTGATCGTCGGCGACGAGCCGGTCTCGGCGCTGGACGTCTCGATCCAGGCGCAGGTGATCAACCTGCTGGAGGAGCTGAAGGAGCGCTTCGGCCTGACCCTGGTGATCGTCGCCCACGACCTCGCCGTGATCCGGCACATGAGCGACCGGGTGGCGGTGATGTATCTCGGCGAGATCGTCGAG
Organism: Inquilinus limosus; assembly: GCA_019508225.1. Classification (GTDB taxonomy): domain Bacteria; phylum Pseudomonadota; class Alphaproteobacteria; order DSM-16000; family Inquilinaceae; genus Inquilinus; species Inquilinus limosus_D. The sequence goes on from JAEKLZ010000143.1 coordinate 6,726, forward strand.
CAGGCGCCGGTCGACGCGCTGTTCGACGCGCCGCTGCACCCCTATACCCAGGCGCTGATGAAGGCGATCCCGGTGCCCAGCCCGGCCGGGCGCCAGACGAAGTCGCTGCTGCAGGGCGACGTGCCGAGCCCGACCGCGCCGCCGCCCGGCTGCCGCTTCCACACCCGCTGCCCGCACGCCAAGCCGATCTGCTCCGAGATCCGGCCGCCGGCGGAGGAGGCCGAGCCGGGGCGCAGCGTCGCCTGCCATTTCTGGCGCGAGATCCAGGATGCCGGGGCCGGCGCCCTGGCCGCGCCGCCGACGCCGCCCAACCTGGCGGCGCGACTGTCGCTCTACCGCGCCCGCCAGGCCGCGGCCCGTCCATAAGAAACCGAACAGGAGGCTCATTCCATGCGCGCACGCCCCATTCTCATCATGCTCGCCGGCCTGCTGCTCAGCGGCACGGCCTATGGCCAGACCACGCTGCGGGTCGGGCTGAACGAGGACCCCGACGTGCTGGACCCGCACCGGGCCCGCACCTTCGTCGGCCGCATCGTCTTCGCCTCGCTCTGCGACAAGCTGCTCGACATCAACCCCGAGCTCGGTTTCGTGCCGAAGCTGGCGACCAGCTGGACCTGGAGCGACGACAACTTGACCCTGACCTTCACCCTGCGCGACGGCATCACCTTCCAGGATGGCGAGCCGATCGACGCCACCGCGGTGAAGGCCAATCTCGACCGCGCCCGCACCCTGCCGGACAGCCTGCGCAAGAGCGAGTTGGCCTCGGTCGCCGACGTCGTCGCGGTCGATCCCAAGACGGTGGCGATCAAGCTGTCGCGGCCCGACGCCACGATCCTCGCCCAGCTGTCCGACCGCGCCGGCATGATGCTGGCACCGAAGGCCTTCGAGACTTTCGGCCAGAAGCCGGTCTGCTCCGGCCCCTACAGCTTCGTCGAGCGGGTGCAGAACGACCGCATCGTGCTGCAGAAATACGCCGGCTATTGGGACGCCGCGAACTACAAGATCGACAAGGTGGTGTTCCAGCCGATCCCGGACACCACGGTGCGGCTGGCCAACCTGAAGGCCGGCGACCTTGACATGCTGGAGCGGCTGGCCCCGTCCGACGTCGAGGCGGCGAAGTCGGATCCGGAGCTGCAATTCATCCCGGTCACCGGCATCGGCTACCAGGGCATCACCATCAACATCAACAATGGCGACCGGTCGAAGAACCCGCTGGGCCAGGACAAGCGCGTGCGCCAGGCGCTGGAGCTGGCGATCGACCGCGACGCGATCAATCAGGTGGTCGGGGCCGGCATCTATCCGCCGGCGCAGCAGCCCTTCCCACAGGCCAGCCCCTATTTCAGCGACAAGTTCCCGGTGCGCGCCCGCAATCTGGAGAAGGCCAGGCAGCTGCTGAAGGAGGCCGGGCATGAGCGGGTGTCGTTCGAGCTGGTGTTCGGCACCGGCACCACGGCACAGCAGA
>JAEKLZ010000001.1 GCA_019508225.1 Inquilinus limosus
CGCTCGCCGCCCGATCGATCACCTGGTCGAGGGCGGCGACCGGGACCAGGATGCCGATCGCGATCACCGTGCCCGGCATGGCGTAGCCGAGGGTCGAGAGGCGCTGCAGCGCCGCCGTGACCCGTCCCGGCCGCGACCGCGCCGTGTAGGCGACGATCACCCCGAACAGCAGCACGGCCACCGTCGCGATCGCCGACAGGGTCACGGTGTTGACCGCCTCGGACAGCAGCCGGTCGGAGATGCCGTTGAAGCGGAACCGCTTCCACGCCTCGACCGCGAGATACAGCGCCGGGGCGGCGAAGCCGATCAGGACCGGAACCAGGCCCAGGACCAGCGCCGCGAGGCCGGGAAGGGGGGCCAGCCGGTGCGGCGTGAAGCTGCGCGTGCGCTGCGCCGCGGTCCAGTAGCGCTGCCGCCGGCGGGCCCAGCGCTCGATCGCCACCAGCGCGACCACCAGCACGAGCATCGCCAACGCGATCTGCGCCGCGCCGGGCAGGTCCGAGCGCGTCACCCAGGTGGTGTAGACCGAGATGGTCAGCGACCGGACGCCGAGGAACTCCGACGCGCCGATGTCGTTCAGCGTCTCCATCAGCGCCAGGCTCACCCCGACCGCGATGGCCGGCCGCGCCAGCGGCAGGGCCACCCGCAGGAACACCTGGCCGCGCCGGGTGCCGAGCGTGCGCGAGACCTCGACCAGATTGGCCGCCTGGGTCAGGAACATCGCCCGGGTGGTGATGTAGACATAGGGGTACAGCACGAAGCCCAGCAGCGCGATGCAGCCGGCCATCGACCGGATGTCGGGCAGCCGGAGCTCGCGCGGGCTGGAATAGCCCAGCAGTGCCCGGATCGCGCCCTGGACCACGCCGAGCGGGTGCAGGATGTCGAGATAGGCGTAGGCGATGATGTAGGTCGGCACCGCCAGCGGCAGCAGCAGCGCCCATTCCAGCTGCCGGCGGCCCGGGAAGTCGTAGGCCGTCACCAGCCAGGCAGCCGAGGCGCCGATCGCGGTGACGATCACGCCGACGCCGAACAGCAGCATGGCCGTCTGGCCCAGCGCCGGCGGCAGCACATAGGCGAACAGGTGCGGCCACAGCCCGGTCGACCCGTGCAGCGCCTCCCACGCCAGGGCCAGGACCGGCAGGGCCACCAGCCCGCCGATAATCGCGGCGGCCGACAGCCAGCGCCGCCCGGGCTGGCGCCGGGCGACGGTCAGGGCGGGGGCCTGCTGCAGAACGGCTTGCGTCATCATCGGGAGATGCCGGGCGCGGATTTCGCCGCGCCCGGATCCATCATCAGCCGTCGAACCCGACCTTCTCGGCCAGCTCGCTGGCCTGCTTGCGGTGCTTGACGATCTCGGTCAGCGGCACGGAATCGACCTGCAGCGCGCCGAAGGAGGCGATGATCGGGTCGGCCTGGGCGCCGGCCTTCACCGGATACTCGTAGTTGGCCTCGGCATAGATCTTCTGGGCCTCGTCGGACACCAGGTATTCCAGCAGCTTCACCGCCTCGGCCCTGTTCGGCGAATGCTTGGCCAGGGCCGCGCCGCTGACATTCACCTGGGTGCCGCCGTCCTTGAAGGTCGGCAGGATCACCTTGATCGCATTGCCCCAGGCGATCTGCTCCTCGCCGCCCTTGCCGGAGCGCATCAGCCCGACATAGTAGGAATTGGCGATGCCGATGTCGCAGATGCCGCCGAGGATGTCCTTGGCCACGTCGCGGTCGCCGCCGCCGGCCTTGCGGGCCAGGTTGGCCCTGACGCCGGCCAACCAGGCCTCGGTCTTCTCCTCCCCGTAATGGGCGATGTAGTCGGCGAACAGCGCCGTGTTGTAGGGGTGCTGGCCGGACCGGATGCAGACCTTGCCCTTCCACTTCGGGTCGGCCAGGTCCTCGTAGGTGAAGGCCGTCAGGTCGAGGTCCTTGCTGGCGTAGAGCACGCGGGCGCGCATCGACAGCGAGACCCAATGGTTGTTCGGATCGCGCAGCGGCGCCGGAACCGCGGCGGTCAGGACGTCCGACTGGATCGCCTGGGTGACGCCCTTGTCCACCAGGTCGGCCAGGTTGCCGGCATCGACCGCCATCAGCAGGTCGGCGGGCGAGCTCTGCCCCTCGGCCGCGACCCGCTCGGCGAGCCCGTCTTTCAGGAACACGGTGTTCACCTTGACGCCGCTCTTGGCGGTGTAGGCGTCGAGCAGCGGCTGGATCAGCCCGGGCTCGCGGGTCGTGTAGATGAGCTGGATTCGCGCCGTCAAGCCGCCCGGTTACGTCGCGGCATTCGGCCTCACTCGGCGGCGAACACCAGCACGCCTGCGGCATCGACGGCCAAAGCCACCGCTTCGCCCGGTTTCGCTTCGATCCGGCCGGTGGTGCGCAGGCGCAGGAGGTCGGGGACGGCTTCCAGCCGGATCGTCAGCTGCTCGATCTCGCCCAGGAACGAACAGCTCACGATGCGCCCCGGCAGGCCCTCGCCCGGCTTCGCCAGGGACAGCCCCTGCGGGCGGATGCAGGCAACCGCCGCGCTGCCCTCCGGCAGGCCGGGCGGGGCCGGGAAGGCGCCGAGCGGCGTCTCCACCCGGCCGTCGCGGACGGTGCCGGCGATCCGGTTGAGGGAGCACAGGAATTCGGCGGCGTAGAGCGAGTTGGGGTGGTCGTAGATCTCGTAGCCGGTGCCGGCCTGGACGATGCGGCCCTTCTGCATCAGCACCACCCGGTCGCCGGCCGACAGCGCCTCCTCGGGGTCATGCGTGACCATGATCGCGGTCGTGCCGAGCGCCCGCAGCGTCGCGATGGTCTCCTCCCGCACCTGCTCCCGCAGGCCGCGGTCGAGGTTGGAGAAGGGCTCGTCCATCAGCAGGATCACCGGCTTCGGGGCCAGGGCCCGCGCCAGCGCCACGCGCTGCTGCTCGCCGCCCGACAGGGTGTGCGGATGGCGGCCGGCCAGCGCCGCGATGCCGATGCGGCCGATCACCTCCGCCGCCCGGGCGCGCGCCTCCTTGCGCGGCAGCCGCTTCAGGCCGAAGGCCACGTTCTCCTCGACCGTCAGATGCGGGAACAGCGCGTAATCCTGGAACATGAAGCCGATGTTGCGGTCCTCCGGCTCGACGAAGCCGCCCGGCCCGGCGATCTCCAGGCCGTCCAGCAGGATCCGGCCGCCGTCCGGCGCGTCGACCCCGGCGATGATCCGCAGCAGCGAGGACTTGCCGCAGCCGGACCGGCCGACCAGGCAGACGATCTCGCCCGGCGCGATCGACAGCGACACCTCGTCCAGCGCCCGGACGGCGCCGAAGCTCCGGCAGATACGCTCCAGCGTCAGCATTCGTCCCCTCGATCCCGGCCTCGACAGCCGCTCCGACCCTGCTTAGAGCAGACCCGCCATCGATCCAACCGCGATCCCGCCGGTGCGGTCCGTATTGGCGCGGGCGACGGCGTTTGCTATTGCCACGCTTCTGCCGCATTCCTTGTCGCGGCGAGGTGGATGTGAGAGCGGCCATGTTTCCCGAACGGCTTACCGACGGATATCGCGCCTTTCTCAGCGGCCGGTTCGCCGCCGAGCGCAACCGCTACGAGATGCTGGCCGAGGCCGGGCAGAAGCCCGAGATCATGGTCATCGGCTGCGTCGACTCGCGGGTGTCGCCCGAGGTCATCTTCGACGCGGCGCCGGGCGAGCTGCTGGTGGTGCGCAACGTCGCCAATCTGGTGCCGCCCTACGAGCCCGACCGGGAGACCCAGCACGGCACCAGCGCCGCGCTCGAATTCGGGGTCCAGGCGTTGCGGGTGAAGCATATCGTGGTGCTGGGCCACGCCCATTGCGGCGGCATCCGCGCCTTTGCCGACGAGCAGGAGCCGCTGTCGCCCGGCGACTTCATCGGCCGCTGGATGTCGCAGATCGCCCCCGCGGCGGAAAGCCTCGGGCCCCGCAAGCCGGAGGATGGCGACGGCTATCTGCGCCGGCTCGAATTCGCCTCGGTCGAGCTGAGCCTGAAGAACCTGATGACCTTCCCCTGCGTCTCGATCCTGGTCGGGCGCGGCAAGCTGCAGCTGCACGGCGCCTATTTCGGCGTCGCC
>JAEKLZ010000181.1 GCA_019508225.1 Inquilinus limosus
ACTCTTCCCGTTGCGACATCCGCGAACACTCCTGAAACGGCATGCGGCCTCCTTCGCCTCATGCCGCAAGTGTCCACCATGTCCCCGAACACCTGTTCACTATCTCCCCGGTCCATACAGCGGGAGGGGGTAGGGGGAGTGGGTTTCTGCAGCCCAGACCGGCAGCAGCCGGCATCCGGCGTTCATCCAGCCCCTCTCCGCGCGCGGACGCGCGCATAGACCCCTCCCCCTTCCCCCCTCCCGCAAGGGGAGGGGGAGAGTGGAAAAGCGTGCAGGCTGGTGATCGCAGGCCTCTCCGCAACGCTGGTCCCGACCCTTCGCCGCCCTGCCCGCTTGCCCGAGCCGCTAGGATGAGGCACCCCGACTCGCGCGGGGCGGGAGGAAGCAAAAAATGAACCTGACCCAGTCCGAGATCCACACCATCGTGCTCGGCGCCCTGCTGGCGCTGTTCCTATCCGCGCTGGACCAAACGATCGTCGCCACCGCCCTGCCCTCGATCGGGCGCGAGCTCGGCGATTTCGAGCTGATCTCCTGGGTCGTCACCGCCTATCTGCTGACCTCGACCTGCGCCACGCCGATCCTCGGCAAGCTCAGCGACCTGTACGGCCGCCGGCTGATGCTGCTGGGCTGCCTGATCGTGTTCCTGGTCGCCTCGGCGCTGTGCGCGCTGTCCACCTCGATGACCATGCTGATCGCGTCGCGCGCGCTGCAGGGGCTGGGTGGCGGCGGCCTGCTGACCCTGGCCCAGACGGTGATCGCCGATGTCGTGGCGCCGCGCGAGCGCGGCCGCTACGCCGCCTATTTCGCCACGGTCTGGGCCGGCTCCGCCCTGATCGGCCCGACCCTGGGCGGCGTCCTCACCCAATATGTCGGCTGGCCCTGGATCTTCTGGATCAACCTGCCGCTGGGCCTGCTGGCGCTCGGCATCATCGACCGGGCGCTGCGCAAGCTGCCGGTGCCGCGGATCAAGGCGCGGATCGACTTCGTCTCGATCGCGCTGCTCACCGGCAGCACCGTCGCGCTGCTGCTGGGCCTGTCCTGGGGCGGCACGGCCTTCCCCTGGGCGTCGCTGCCGGTGGTCGCCGCGGTGGCGCTGGCCGGGCTCGGCGGCTGGCTGTTCTTCCGCCGCCAGGGCCGGGCGGACGAGCCGATCCTGCCGCCGCGCTTCCTCGGCGACGCCGTGGTCGGGCCGGTGCTGCTGTCGGTCTTCCTCGCCTTCGGCGGCTATCTGGTGCTGGCGGTGCTGGCGCCGACCTATCTGCAGGTGGCGCTGCAGGCCAGCACCGGCGAGGCCGGGCTGATGATGATCCCGCTGATGGTGTCGACCACCATCACCGCCTCGCTGTCCGGCCGCTACATCACGCGCACGGGCACCTATCGCCGGCCACCGGTGATCGGCCTGCCGGTGGCGATCGCGGCGGCGCTGGTGCTGGCCGCGGCGGCGACGCATGCCACGCCGCTGGCCGCCACCGGCCTCTTGATGATCATCGGGCTCGGCGTCGGCCCGATCTTCCCGGCCAGCATGGTGGCGGCGCAGAACGCAGCGGCGGCGCGCGACCTCGGCGCGGTGACCGGCGCCGTCGGCTTCTCCCGCGCCCTCGGCGGCGCCATCCTGGTCGCCGGCGGCTCGGCCCTGGTGCTGGGCCTGATCGTGGCCTGGAGCCCGTCGGTCGCCTCGGTCTCGGGGCTGGAGGACTTGGTGCGCCGGCCGCTGGGCGAGGCCGAGCGCGGCGATGTCGCCCTGGCCTTCGCCGTGCTGTTCGCGGCGGTGGCAGCGGTGTTCGCCCTCAGCTTGGTAACCTATCTGCGGGTCGAGCACCGGCCGCTGCGCAGCCAGACCCATGGCGGTGCCGACAGCGGGGCGGGTTAGGGCTTGCCCCTGTCATCGCTGAAGGCGCGCAGGCCATCCAGCACGGCCCGCAGCCGGTCACGGCCGATGAGCTCGGCATAGCCGTCTTCGAGGCCCTTCATGACATCCAGGCTGTCGAGCATGAGCCGGGTTCCGGATTCGGTCAGTTCGAGCCGCCTCGTCCGCCCATCGGCCGGATCCCCCATCACACGGATATAACCCGCCGCCTCGAGCTCGGCTGCCAGCCGGCCCATCGCCTGCTTCGTCACACCCGCGCGCTCGGCCGCCTCGCTGATCGTCCCGCCGGCAAGCGGCATGTTCGAGAGCAGCGTCGTGTGCGTGGAGCGCAGCCCGCTGTAGCCGCGGGCGTGCAATCCCTCGACCACGTCGCGGTTGACGATCCGGGCCGCGCGCAGCAGCAGCTGACGCAAGTTCCGGCTTCTCGCCTCTTCTCTTCCGCCGGGCTCCGGACCGTCCGCATCTTGCGACATATGGTAACCTCAGGTTACTATCAGATTGTAACCTGAGGTTACCAATTGATGGGAGGCCGTCGCAATGAGCCGCAGGCAAAGCTTCATCCCTCCGGACGACCAGGTCTGGACAAAGATCGACTTCCTGCCGGGCGTCGAGCTGCTGCCCCTCGCGCAGCCTGTCCCGGACGGCTCGATTCATCGCGCCCGGCTGGCGACGGGGACGGTTATTCCCGTCCACGCCCATCCTGCCGACGAGTTCGTGCTCGTGCTTTCGGGCACGGTCGAGACCGGCGGCCGGGTGTGTGACGCCGGCACGTTCTGGACCACCCCCGCCGGCACCAGGCAGGGACCGCACATTGCCCGCACCGCGGTCGAGCTGCTGACCGTGCGGCTGGGCGCATCGGGTCGGTTCGGCGAGGATGCGTGAGGCCGGCGGCCAATCCCGGGCTCAGGGCTTCCTCTGCCAGATCGGCTCGACGGCGAAGCGCTCGACCAGGAAATCCACCACCGCGCGCACCTTGGCGGCCAGGTTGCGGTTGTGCGGCCAGACGGCGTAGATCGCGCCGAACGGGTTCTCGTATTCGGTCAGCAGCGGCACCAGGCGCCCGTCGGCGAGGGCCGGGCCGACGATGAAGTCGGGCGACAGCGCCAGCCCGGCGCCGGCCAGCAGCGCCGCCAGCGTCACCTCGGCGTTGTTGGCGCGCAGCCGGCCGTCCACCCGCACCGTCTCCAGCCGCCCGTCGGGGCCGACGAACTCCCACTCGTTCTGGTCGGTGGCGTAGCTGTAGAGGATGCAGTCGTGCTGCAGCAGATCGGCCGGCACGCGCGGCACGCCGTGACGATCGAGATAGGCCGGCGCGGCGCAGACCACCCGCCGGCACGAGGCGATCCGTCGGGCCACCAGGCTTGAATCCTGCAGCCGGGTGATCCGGATCACCAGGTCGAAGCCCTCGGCCACGACGTCGACGAAGCGGTCCTCGAACAGCGCCTCGATCCGCAGCTCGGGCCATCGCGCCAGCATCTCCGGCACCAGCGGCGCCAGGTATTCGCGGCCGAAGCTGGCCGGCGCGCTCAGCCGCAGCAGGCCGCGCGGCTCGGCCGAGAGATGGCTGATCGCCCGCTCCGCCTCCTCCACTTCGCGGACGACGCGCAGGCAGCGCTCGTAGAAATCCTGCCCGGCATCGGTCGGGCTGAGGGTGCGGGTGGTGCGGTTCAGCAAGCGGGCGCCCAACCGGTCCTCCAGCTTCGCGATCTGCTTGCTGACCGCCGACTTCGACAGACCCAGCCGCGCCGCGGCGGCCGAGAAGCTGCGGCTGTCGACCACCTGGGCGAAGACGATCATGGCGCCGGGCATATCCATCCGGCGCAAGGTCTACGAGGCGAAGCGCGGGGTCAACGATCCAGCGTCGCCTGGCCCAGAGTCGCCTGCTTCAGCGCGGCAATGGTCTCGCGCAGGCCGCGGCCCAGCGGCTTGTCGCGGCGCAGCACCAGGCCGAGCTGGCGGCCGAGGCGCGGCGACAGCGGATGCACCGCCAGCCCCGGCGCCTGCGCCACCGCCATGGCGGGCAGAATGGCGCAGCCGAGGCCGGCGCCGACCAGCTCCTTGATCGCTTCGACGCTGCCCAGCTCCATCACCGGCTTCAGGCTGACCCCGGCGCGCGCGAACCAGTCGTCAACGATGCGCCGGGTCTGGCCGCCGGGCTCGTACAGCACGACCGGGCGGCCGGCCAGCGCCGCCGGCGTCACCACCGCCGGCAGGTCGTCGGCCTCGGCCGGGGCGACGGCGACGAACGCCTCCTCCAGCAGCGGCGTCACGACGAAGGCGCGGCCCGGCGCCGGCAGGGCGACCAGGCCGAGGTCGAGCGCGTTCTCCTCCAGCAGCCGCAGCACGTCGACGGCGTTGCCGGTCGAGACCACGATCTCGAGCGACGGCAGGCGGCGGCGCAGCGCCCGCAGCACCGGCGGCAGCAGGTAGATGCAGGCGGTGGCGCCGGTGCCGAGCCGCACCCGCCCGACCGACCCGCCGGCATGCGCGGCCATGGCTTCGACCACCGCCGCGACCTCGGCCTCGATCCGCCCGGCATGGACCAGCAGGTCCCGGCCCGCCGCGGTCGGCGTCGCCCGCCGCCCGACCCGCTCGACCAGCCGGACGCCGAGCCGGGCCTCGAGCTGCCGGATCTGCAGGCTGACCGCCGGCTGGGTCAGGTTCAGCCGGGCCGCGGCGCCGGAGAAACTGCTGGCCCGCACCACCTCGGTGAAGGTGTGCAGCTGGTCGAGGCTGAGCCCGCGCATCCCAAAGAATCCCTTATGCTCTGCATTGAATATCGAAATTTCTCTTATCCGTTGCGAAAGCGCAATCTCGGCCCGTTCCCACCATGGCCCACGCCGATGACTTGCCCCCTGCTGTCCGAGATGCTGCATTGGTTCGCCGCCGCGCCGCAGTCGCGCTGGCGCCAGGTCGAGATCCTGCGCGGCCTCGACGACCGGCGCCTGGCCGATCTCGGCATCAGCCGGGGCGAGGCGCTGCGCGGACGCCGCGATCTTGACGGCGCGGATGCCCTGACCGAGAGACCGAACCGACCATGCCCGATCGCCACCCCGCTGCCCTGATCACCATCCGCGACGCGGCGGAGGCGGACCTGCCCGCGATCCAGGCAATCTACGCCCGGCACGTGCTGCACGGTTTCGCCAGCTTCGAGGAGGTGCCGCCGGGGACGGCGGAGCTGTCGGCGCGGCGGGCGGCGGTGCTGGCCCAGGGCCTGCCCTATCTGGCGGCGGAGCTCGATGGCCGGGTGGCCGGCTACGCCTATGCCGGCGCCTATCGGCCGCGCCCGGCCTATCGCCACACCATCGAGGATTCGGTCTATGTCGCCGATGGCCTGGCCGGCCGCGGCATCGGCCGGGCGCTGCTGGCGACGCTGATCGAGCGCTGCGAGGCCGGGCCCTGGCGCCAGATGGTGGCGGTGATCGGCGACACCGGCAACGCCGGCTCGATCGCGCTGCACGAGGCGCTGGGCTTCCGCCGGACCGGCATCCTGCAATCGGTCGGCTTCAAGTTCGGCCGCTGGGTCGACAGCGTGCTGATGCAGCGGCCGCTCGGCCCCGGCGACGCCACCCTGCCCGGGCCGTGGCCGGCCCCGGGCTCAGGCCGCGGCGCGTGATCCGCCGCGGCACCGTCCTCGGACTCGGCCTCGCTCAGCTGGTCAGCTGGGGCACCACCTACTACCTGATCGGCGGCTTCGGGCCGCGGATCATCGCCGAGACCGGCTGGTCCCAGACGCTGGTGCATGGCGGCTTCTCCGCCGCCCTCCTGGTGATGGGGTTGTCCTCGGCCCGGATCGGACGGCTGATCGACCGGCATGGCGGCCGCGCCGTGATGGTGGCGGGGTCGCTGCTGTCGGCCCTCGGCTGCGCCGGCCTCGCTCTGGCGCACGACCCACTGGCCTATTACGCCGCCTGGCTGGTGCTGGGCCTGGCGATGCGCTGCACCCTGTACGACGCCGCCTTCGCCGCGCTGGCGCGGATCGGCGGGGCGGCGGCACGCAAGCCGATGGCGCAGATCACGCTGCTCGGCGGCCTCGCCTCCACCGCCTTCTGGCCGATCGGCGAGCAGCTGGCCGCCGCTTTCGGCTGGCGCGGCGCGGTCCTCGCCTATGCCGGCTTCGCTTTGCTGACAATCCCGCTGCATCTGAGTCTGCCCGCCGGCCGCGCCGAGCGCGCGCTGGACGCCAGGCCCACGCCCCGGCCCTTGGCCGAAACCCGGCGGAGCCCCTGGGTCGCCGGCGCGCTCTACGCCCTGATCGTGACCCTGACCAACATCCTGAACGCCGGCATGTCGGCGCATATGATCGGCATCCTGGCCGGGCTCGGCCTCGCGGCGCCGGTCGCGGTGTGGATCGCGACGCTGCGCGGCATCGGCCAGTCCGGCGCCCGGCTGGTCGAGGTGCTGTTCGGCGGCGGACTGTCGCCGCCGGCGCTGACCCTGGCGGCGGCGGCCCTGCTGCCGCTGTGCTTCCTGGCCGGGCTGTGGGGCGGGCAGGTGCCGGCGGCGGCGATCGCCTTCGCCCTGCTCTACGGTGCCGGCAACGGCCTCCTGACCATCACCCGCGGCACGCTGCCTTTGGTGCTGTTCGATCCGGGCCGCTACGGCGCGGTGGCCGGGCGGCTGCTGGTGCCGGGCTTCCTGTGCTCGGCCGCGGCGCCGATCGCCTATGCCGCGGTGATCGAAAGGCTGGGCGAGGCCGCGGCGCTGTGGCTGTCCGCCGTGCTAGCCGCTGTCACCCTGGCGGCTGGGGCGGCGCTGTGCGCCGTGGTCCGCGCCGGCCGGCCGGCGCCCGCGTCAGGCAGTTAGGCGGAATTGGCCCAGTAGGCCTCGCGGCGGTCGACCACCAGGTCGTTGCGCCCGCTGTGGCCGGCATCCTTGCGGCCGCCTTTGACGTGGTCCATGAAGCGGCCGAGGCGCGAGTTGATCAGCACATGCTTGGCTCGCGCGCCGATGCCTTCGGCGATGTCGTGCGATCGGTGGCCGGCCTGTTCGACCTGGCGGCGGACCACGTCGAACAGATAAGCGTCGTGGAACTCGTATTCCCGGAACAGCCCGTCCTCGGTGTACAGCCGCTCGAACGCCGCCAGCATCTCCTGCGTCGCCGGGTGGCGCAGGTTGTAGGCGATGAAGCCGCATTCGGTGTAGGTCGGCCGCTGCAGATGGCCGACGAAGCAGTCCGGCGGGACGAAGCTCTCCAGCTCGTCCCAGCGCGGCGCGGCGAAGAACAGGCTGTCGGCATCGACCCAGATCAGCACGTCGCTGTCGCAGGTCTTGGCGGCGTGGAAGATGGCGAAAGCCTTGTGGGCGAAGCGCACCGCGTCCCAGCGAAAGCCGGCGCCCCAGGCGCGCTCGCCCAGCTTGATCCGGTTCTTGTAGGGGTTGCGCGACAGCTTGAAGCGGTAACGCTGGGTCTGGCCATGCGCCAGCGGGTTGTCGGCGTGGCGGCGCTTGAAGTCCATCAAGTCCGGACAGCTGTCGACCAGGTCGCGCACGATGATCCGGTCGCTCGGCAGCTCCGGCTGGAAGTTCTCGCGATAGAGGATCAGCGGGATCTCGTCCGGCCAGTGTCGATCGAAGGTCTCGATCATGCGGCGGCCGTATTCGGCATAGCCGGCGGCGTGACAGGTCGTGACGACGGAGAATGTCCGCATGAGCTCACTCGGTCGACGCACGGGCGTCACCATCTGGGGATTGCGCTGGCTTTGGGCTCGAAACACACGGGGGGCCGCTGCGTTCCCGAGCCTCTTCGGTGGGGGCACCATAGCCGGGCGAGCGGGAGACATGAAATTACCGTTTCGTAACCGGACGCATCGGGGGACCCGCGGATTTGCTGGCCTCGACAGCGCTACGCCGCCGTTCCGGGCGGCTTGGTCCTGCGCGCATTTGTCACGATCGAGTCGAGCAGCCCGGGGAACTTGACGTCGAGATCGTCGCGCCGCAGCGAGATGAAGCGCTGCGTCCCCTCGATCCGGGTCCGGGTGACACCGGCCTCGCGCAGCTTGGCGTAGTGGTAGGACAGCGCGGTCTTGGTCGCCCCGTCGCCGAAGCTGCGGCACGACACCTCGCCCACCTCGGACAGCGTGGCGACGATGCCCAGCCGGGTCGGGTCGCTGAGCGCGGCGAGGATGGTCACGAGGTCGAGCTGGTCGCGATCGGGTTGGAAGGGCGGGCGCATGCCCGACATCTAGTCGATCCGCGCCTTCGTTTCAATGTTCAATGATCATTGAACAATCCGCTTGACGCCCGGTCACCCCGCGGACGTATAGTTCAATAATCCTTGAACAATGGACCATCATCGATGCCCGCCTCCCTGGTCTGGCTCGCGATCGGCGCTTTCGCCATCGGCACCGAAGGCTTGATGATCGCCGGCCTCCTGCCCGCGATCGCCGCGGATTTCCACAGCTCCGTCGCCACGGCGGGGCAGCTGATCACCATCTTCGCCCTCGCCTATGCCGTCGGATCGCCGATCCTGTCGGCGCTGTGCGGCGGCCTCGACCGGCGCCGGCTGCTGGTCATGGCCCTGCTGGCCTTCACCGTCTCGAACCTGCTGGCGGCGCTGGCCGGCAGCCTGTGGCAGCTGATTGCCGCCCGGGTGCTGCTGGCGCTCAGCGCCGGGCTGTTCATGCCGACCGCCTATGCCGTCGCCGCCTCGCTGGTACCGCCCGACCGGCGCGGCCGGGCGATCGCCGCGGTGACCAGCGGCATGACCATCGCCACCGCGCTGGGCGTGCCGCTGGGCGCCTGGATCGGCAACCATGCCGACTGGCGCGCCACCTTCGTCATCGTCGCCGTTCTCGGCCTGGCCGGGATGGCGGGCCTGCGTTTCGGCCTGCCGGCCAAGCTGCCGCTCGGCGCCTCGACCCTGGCCGAGCGGCTGGCCGTGGCCCGCCGGCCGGCCGTGCTGCAGGCGCTGACCGTGACCTTCTTCTGGATCGCCGCCGCCTTCGTCCTCTACACCTTCATCGCGCCCTATCTGGAGCACACGGCCGGGATCGGCCCGGACGGGGTCAGCGCCGTGCTGTTCCTGTTCGGCATCGGCTCCGCCATCGGCAACGCCGTCGGCGGCCAGCTGACCGACAAGATCGGCCCGGTGCGGCTGCAGCTCGGCGCCCTGGTGTTCCTGACCCTTGCCCTGGCCGGGCTGGGGGCCGCCGCCGCCCTCCCCAGCGGCCAGGCGCTGTTCGCCATCGCGCCGCTGATGCTGGTCTGGAGCATCGCCGGCTGGGCCTTCCACCCGGCGCAGACCACGCGGCTGATGCGGCTGGCGCCGGAGGTCGGGATGATCGCGGCGTCGCTGAACGCCTCGGCGCTCTATGCCGGCATCGCCTTCGGCTCGCTGCTCGGCTCGGCGACGCTCGGCTGGGGCGGCGTGCCCGCGCTCGGCTGGGTCGGCGCCCTGTCGGCGGCGATCGCCCTCGCCCTGCTGGCCGCCACGTCCCGGCGCCGGGTGACGGATGCGGCGACCCAGGCAGCCTGACGCCGCCGGATCGATCGTCTCGTTCCAGGAAACAATCCTGTGCCGGATCGGCGGGTTCTCCCGCCGGCCGGCAAGGACTACCTTTGGGCCGCAGCACAGGCTGCCAGCCCCAAGGGAATCCATGCGATGACGAAGGTCCTGGTCCTCTACTACAGCTCCTACGGCCATATCGAGACCATGGCCACGGCGGTGGCCGAGGGCGTCCGCGAGGCGGGCGGCGAGCCCACCATCAAGCGCGTGCCCGAGCTGGTGCCGGAAGAGACCGCCCGCGCCTCCTACTTCAAGCTCGACCAGGCGGCGCCGATCGCGACGATCGACGAGCTGGCCGACTACGACGCCGTGATCTTCGGCGTGCCGACCCGCTTCGGCATGATGGCGGCGCAGATGCGCAACTTCCTCGACCAGGCCGGCGGGCTGTGGATGAAGGGCTCGCTGATCGGCAAGGTCGGCAGCGTCTTCGCCTCGAGCGCGACCCAGCATGGCGGCCAGGAGGCGACGATCCTGAGCTTCCACACCTTCCTGCTGCACCAGGGCATGGTGGTTGTCGGCCTGCCCTACTCCTTCCAGGGCCAGATGACGCTGGACGAGATCACCGGCGGGTCGCCCTACGGCGCCACGACGATCGCCGGCGGCCAGGGCCAGCGCCAGCCGAGCGAGAACGAGCTCGCCGGCGCCCGCTTCCAGGGCGCGCATGTGACGAAGATCGCGTCGAAGCTCGCCGGCTAAGTGTTTGTAGGATGACGCCGCCGGGTTCCGCCCGGCGGCCGATGGAGGATGCGATGGGCCTGCTGATCGAGGGCCGCTGGGCCGACCAGTGGTACGACACCAAATCGACCGGCGGGCGTTTCGTGCGGCAGGAGAGCGCCTTCCGCGACCGGGTGACGGCCGATGGCAGCTCCGGCTTCAAGGCCGAGCCCGGCCGCTACCACCTCTATGTCTGCTACGCCTGCCCCTGGGCGCACCGCACCCTGATCGTGCGGGCGCTGAAGGGGTTGCAGGACGTGATCTCGGTCGACGCGGTCGACCCGTTCATGGGCGCCCAGGGCTGGACCTTCGCCGATCTCCGCACCGGCGTGCGATCGCCCGGCGCGACCGGTGACCGGGTCAACGGCCGCGCGGCGCTGCACGAGATCTACACTCTGGCCAAGCCGGACTACACCGGCCGGGTGACGGTGCCGGTGCTGTGGGACAAGCAGACCGGCACGATCGTGAACAACGAATCGGCCGAGATCATCCGGATGCTGAACTCGGCCTTCGAGGAATTCGCCGATCGATCGGTCAATCTTGCACCGGCCGCGCTGCTGCCGGAGATCGACGCGATCAACGCCGAGGTCTACGATCGGGTGAACAACGGCGTCTACAAGGCCGGCTTCGCCACCGACCAGGCGGTCTATGAGGAAGCCGTGACCCGGCTGTTCGAGACGCTGGAACGGCTGGAAGGGCATCTGTCGGCGCATCGCTGGCTGGTCGGCGACCGGCTGACCGAGGCCGACATCCGGCTGTTCACCACGCTGCTGCGCTTCGACCCGGTCTATCACGGCCATTTCAAATGCAACCTGCGGCCGCTGCACGAATACCCGGCGCTGTGGGGCTTCACCCGCGAGATCGCGCAGCGGCCGGGCGTGGCCGCGACGATCGAGATGACGCATATCAAGCGGCACTATTACGAGAGCCACCACAGCATCAACCCGACCGGCATCGTGCCCAAGGGCCCGGTGCTGGACCTGACGGCGCCGCATGAACGGGAGCGACTGCCGGAGGCGGGGTGACGGGCATCCGGCCAGCGCCGCCTATCGGGACTGGCTGCTGCCCCTCTTGTTGCGCTCCAGTTCCGCCAGCTTCTCGTACTCCTCGCGAATCTTGCGGATGTCCTCCTCGGACTGGTCTTCGAGGTCGAGCAGGGTGTTGCGGGCCGTCTTGGTGGCGCGGATCAGCTCGTCGAGCTTGATCTGCAGCGCGGCGGTGTCGCGGTTCTGGGTGTTCTGGATCAGGAACACCATCAGGAAGGTGACGATCGTCGTCGCCGTGTTCACGGTCAGCTGCCAGACATCGGAGAACCCGACAAACGGTCCGACCGCGGCCCAGACCACCATCGCCCCCGCCGCCACGCCGAAGGTGATGGGGTGGCCGGCGAGATGTGATGTCCGAGTGGCGAAACGGGCGAACCAGGGCGTGTCCTTCACGGCATCCTCCGGGTAAGGGTGGATGCCATGACAACGGCCCGGTTGGGCAAATCGTGCCGAAGCGGGGCGGTGGTTCGGTCCGCCCTCTCAGTCCGGCCGGTTGTAGTCGTACAGCACCCGGCCGTAGGGCAGGGTCAGGTCGGCGATCAGGTGGTGAGCGCCGATCACCTTGCGCACCGGCAGGTCGGCCACCGGCGCATTGACATGCGGCACCAGATGCAGTCGCGCCGGCCCGATCCAGGACCCCTTCGGCGTGATGTCCACGAGGTTGTAGGCGACCAGCTGGCACACCTCCGCCCGGCCGTCGACGCCCGGGATCAGCTTCAGGTTCACCTGGGTCCGCGACAGCGTCGCCATCGTCCGCTCGCCGTTGCCGGCCATGCTCTCATGCTTGTAGCCCATGGTGCCCATGGCCACGAGCTGGTCGGCGTAAGACAGGGTGCCGGTCAGCGTGTCCTTGACGATCTGCAGCTTCGGATGGGCGTATTTCTTCGGGAAGCCCCAGATCTCGCGGCCGGCGGCGATCGGCGGGTCGTCGTCGAGATACATCTGGGCGACGAAGCTCATCTCCTCGCCGCGGAACTTGCAGGGGATGACCATGCCGGATTCGGTGTAGCTGCCGAAGCCCGAGCTGTCCGGCATCCGGATCCATTCGTAATGCACCACCGGCCGCTCGAGCGGCTCCAGCGGCTCCGGCAACTGGTCGCGGATCACCTGCGGGTCGGTCTCGTAGGTGATGATCATGTATTCGCGGTCGACGAAACGGTACGGCCCGGCCGGGTAGCTGGGCCCCGCCGCGGGCATCGACGGCAGCCGGAGGACGTCCTGGATCCGCATGATCTCACCCTCTCTCAGCGAACGGCCGCAACCCGGCCGAGGCGGTTCATAGACAGCGAGCCCGGACGCTGCCGCGACAGTCTTTCGACAGTCATGTGACATCGCAGCGGGACGGCCCACACGTCATCAGCCCGTCATCCATCCCAGCCTATCGTGCCGTCCCCGAGCAGGAGACCGGCCGCCATGGATGCGAAGAGCCCCGTTGCCCAGCATGACGTCCCGACGCAAGGCTGGCGCCCGGATCGCTGCGATCGCGTCGCCCTGGTGCTGCAGGGCGGCGGCGCGCTCGGCGCCTACCAGGCCGGGGTGTACCAGGCGCTGCACGAGGCCGGGATCGAGCCGGACTGGGTGTCGGGCGTGTCGATCGGCGCCATCAACGCCGCCATCATCGCCGGCAATCCGCCGGAGCGGCGGCTGGAGCGGCTGCGCGCCTTCTGGGAACGGATCACCGACCGCAAGATCTGGTATTACACGCCGGATGGCGACCTGTTCCGGCAGATGCGCAATGCCGCCAGCACCTGGATGACCATGGTGCAGGGCCAGCCCGGCTTCTTCTCGCCGCACGCCGCCAGCCCGTGGCTCAGCCTGGCCGGGGCGAAGAGCGCCACCAGCCACTACGACACGGGGCCGCTGCGCGAGACGTTGGCCGAGCTGGTGGATTTCGACCGGATCAACGCCGGCCCGGTGCGCTTCGCGGTCGGGGCGGTCAATGTGCTGACCGGCAACTTCACCTATTTCGACAGCGCCGACGAGGCGATCGGGCCCGACCATGTGATGGCCAGCGGTGCCCTGCCCCCGGCCCTGCCGATGGTGAAGATCGGCACCGATCATTACTGGGACGGCGGCATCGTCTCGAACACGCCCTTGCAGCACCTGCTGGACCAGGATGGCGGGCTGAACACACTGGTGTTCCAGGTCGACCTGTTCAGTGCCCGGGGCCAGCTGCCGCGCGACATGAACGACGTCATGGCCCGCCACAAGGACATCATGTACTCGTCGCGCACCCGCTACACCACCGACCTGTACAAGCGGCTGCATCAGTGGAAGACGCGGCTGGCTCAGGCGCTGGCGAAGGCGCAGGAGGAAGCGCTGACCGCCGAGGAGCGCCGGCTGCGCGACGAGCTGGCGCATCTGCCGGAGATCACCATCCTGCACCTGATCTACCAGCAGAAGGCCTATGAGGGCCACGCCAAGGACCACGAGTTCTCGGGCACCTCGATGCGCGAGCACTGGCAAAGCGGCTACGAGGACACCAAGCGCACGCTGAAGCGCCGGCAGTGGATGGAGATGCCGCCGGAAGGCGCCGGCATCGTCATCCATGACGTGCACCGGCTGGAGGATTGAGGGTCGAGAGGTTAACGGGCTGTCGAGCCTCTTTGCGTCGCCTCTCCCGCAAGCGGGAGAGGCCGGGCGTCCGCAGGACGACCGGGTGAGGGCTGGCCCGGGCCTCGACAAAGAGCCCTCACCCGGAGCCGCTTCGCGTCTCCGACCTCTCCCGCAAGCGGGAGAGGCAACACGTCACCGCCTTGATAAGATCGGGGTCACCCGATCTGAGCTCACGCGCTCCAGCCCCTCACTGCCCCTGGTTCAGCGCCGCCGGCAGCGTGTTCGCTTGCAGGCCGTACTTGGCCAGGATCTGGTCGTAGGTGCCGTCGGCCTGCAGCTTCTCGACCGCCGCCTTGACCGCATCGCGCAGCTGCGGCTCGGATTTCAGCACCGGGATGCCGACCAGGGATTCGGTGAAGGCCGCGCCGATCGGCACATAGGTGTCCGGCTCCAGCTTCTGGAAATAGGGCAGCGTCTCGTTGCCCTGGGCCGCCGCCTGCAGGCGCTGGGTCTTCAACTGCGTGCGGGCGTCGGCCGAGCCCTCGGTGCCGACCACGGTGATCGCCGGCTTGCCCTTGGCGACGCAGTTGGTGTCGCTCCACTCGCCGATCTGCTGCGGCCAGTTGGTCGAGCGGCTGGCGCCCACCGTCTTGCCGCACAGGTCGTCGGTCGACTTGATCTGATCGGCCAGGGCCGTGATCGTGTAGAACTGCGCGCCGGACTTCATGTAGTCGACGAAATCGGCGATGTCGCGCCGCGCCGGCGTATCGCTCATTCCCGCCATCACCATGTCGATGCGGCCGGTCTGCAGCGACGGCAGCATCTGGGCGAAGGCGATCTCCTGGAACTCGGCCTCGACGCCCAGCTGCTTGGCGATCGCCTTGCCGAGGTCGATGTCGACGCCCTGCAGCTCGTTGGTGGCCGGGTCCTTGAAGATGATCGGCGGGTAGTTGTTGTTGGTGCCGATGATGATCTTGCCGGCCTGCTTGATCCGGTCGGGCACAGCCTGCGCCGAGGCCGATGTGACGGCGAGCGCGGCGACGGCCGCCGTGGCGGCGAGCAGAGCGAAACGAAACATGGTGGCCTCTCCTGTTGTTGGTTCCCCGCCGGTCACGACAGGACGGCGGCGATGAAGTCCCGGGTGCGCGCCTCTCGCGGGCTGCCCAGCACCTGCTGCGGCGGCCCCATCTCGACGATCCGGCCGCGGTCCATGAACACCACACGGCCGGCGACCTCGCGGGCGAAGCCCAGCTCATGCGTCACCACGATCATGGTCATGCCGCTGGCGGCCAGGTCGCGCATCACCGCCAGCACCTCGCCCACCAGCTCGGGGTCGAGGGCCGAGGTCGGCTCGTCGAACAGCATCAGCTTCGGCTTCATCGCCAGGGCACGGGCGATGGCGATGCGCTGCTGCTGGCCGCCGGACAACTCGGCCGGATAGGCATCGCGCTTGTCGGCCAGCCCGACCCGCTGCAGCAGGGCCATGGCCTCCGCCACCGCCTGCGCTTTCGGCCGCTTCTGTACCGTCACCGGGCCTTCGATGATGTTGCCCAGCACGGTCAGATGCGCGAACAGGTTGAAGCGCTGGAACACCATGCCGGCGGCCAGGCGCTGACGCGCCACCTCGCGGTCGGTCAGGGCATAGAGCGCGTCGCCCTCCCGCCGGAAGCCGGCCAGCTCGCCATCGACCCAGACGGCACCGCCATCGACGCTCTCGAGCTGGTTGATGCAGCGCAGCAGCGTGCTCTTGCCCGAGCCGGACGGGCCGATGATGCACAGCACCTCGCCGCGCTCGACCTCCAGCGACACTTGGCCCGGTTGTCGCCGCGGCCGCGGGCGAAGCGCTTCTCCAGGAAATGCTGCCCGATGCTGAGCACGGTCACCACCACCAGGTACCAGATCGCGGCGACGATCAGCAGCTCGATCACCCGGGCGTTGGCGTAGTAGATGGTCTGGGCGTTGCGCAGCATCTCGGCGTATTGGATGACGCTGGCGACCGAGGTCAGCTTGACCATGCTGATCACCTCGTTGCCGACCGGCGGGATGATCACCCGCATCGCCTGCGGCAGCACGATCCGGCATGCCGCCGCGCACCACCTCGGCGGTGTAGGCGCCCTGGTTGATGCCGAGGCCCAGCAGCGTCGCCACGAAGGGCGTGATCAGGTCGACCGTCCGCCCCTCGATCAGGCCGGGGATGCCGATGGTCGGGAATACCAGCGCCAGGTTGAACCACAGCAGCAGCTGCAGCAGCAGCGGCGTGCCGCGGAAGAACCAGATGTAGCCGACCGCCACGGTCTTCAGCACCGGGTTGGGCGACATCACCATGATCGCGAAGACCACGCCGAGCGCGATGCCCAGCGCCATGGCGCAGACCGTCATCAGGATGGTGTTGGCCAGGCCGGACAGGATCGCCGGGGCGGTGAAGAACTGGCCGACCACCGGCCAGGCGATCTGGCCCTCGGCGAAGGCCTTCACGATCGCCGCCAGGGCCAGCAGGATCAGCGCCGCCGCGACCCAGCGGCCATAGTGCCGGCGCGGCACATGGCGCAGATGGGCAATGGAATAGGGCGAGGTGCCCGTCGTGGTGTCGGTCATGTGCCCTCTCCGTTCAGCCGCGCGGGCCATCATAGGCCTGGGCCCAGCTGTCCTGCTCGACCAGCAGCTCGCGCAGCCGGGCCAGCTGCTCGCGCACCCGGTCCGGCGCGGTGCCGCCATGGCCGCTGCGGGCGGCGACCGCGGCCTCGGGCGTCAGGCAGGACCGGATCTCCGGCGCCAGCCGCGGGTCGACCGCCGCCAGGTCGGCATCCGCCAGATCCTCCAGCCCGATGCCGCGGCCCTCACAGTGGCGGACCAGGGCGCCGGTGATCTCATGCGCCTCCGAGAACGGCACGCCGCGCCGGGCCAGCCAGTCCGCCACCTCGGTCGCCAGGGTGAAGCCCTCGACCGACTGGCGCCGCAGCGTCTCGACATTGACCCGCATCGTGCGCAGCATCCCGGCCATCGCCGGCAGCACGGCGTCCAGCGTGTCGACCGCCTCGAACGCCGCGCGCTTGTCCTCGGCCAGGTCGCGGTTGTAGGCGAAGGGCAGGCCCTTCAGAGCCGTGAGCATCGCAGTCAGCCCGCCGATCAGCCGGGCGGCGCGGCCGCGCGTCAGCTCGGCGATGTCGGCGTTCTTCTTCTGCGGCATGATCGAGGAGCCGGTGGCGTAGGCATCATCCAGCTCGACCCAGCGGAACTGACGCGACGACCACAGGAACACCTCCTCCGCCAGCCGCGACAGATGCACCGACAGCATCGCGGCGACGAACAGGAACTCCGCCACATGGTCGCGGCTGCCGACGGCGTCGATCGAGTTCTCGCACGGGCCGTCATAGCCCAGCTCGGCCGCCGACAGGTCGGGCCGCAGGGCGATGGCGGAGCCGGCCAGGGCGGCGGCGCCGAGGGGTGAGCGGGCGCTGCGCCGGTCCCAATCCTGCAGCCGCTCGACATCGCGGGCGAAGGTCTGGGCGTGGGCCAGCAGCTGGTGGGCGAAGGTGACCGGCTGGGCCGGCTGCAGATGGGTGAAGCCCGGCGCCAGCGTCGCCACATGCGCCTCGGCCTGCGCCACCAGCGCCTGCTGCAGCCGCATGATATGGCCGGCCAGGCGGCGGGCGACGTCGCGCAGATACAGCTTCAGGTCGTTCGCCGCCTGGTCGTTACGCGAGCGGCCGGCCCGCAGCTTGCCGCCGAGAGTACCGAGCCGTTCGGTCAGCACCCGCTCGAGGAAGGTGTGGACGTCCTCGTCGCCCTGGTTCGGGCGGACAGTGCCGGCGGCGGTGTCGCGCCCCAGATCGGACAAGGCAGCGGCGACCGCATCGCCCTCGGCCGCGGTCAGGATGCCGGCCCGCACCAGTTCGCGCGCATGGGCAGCCGAGGCGGCGAGGTCGTAGGGGGCGAGGCGGAAATGGCTGGGGTCGGAGCGCGACAGGGCCATCAGCTCCGGCGCGGGCGCAGCGCGGAAGCGGGCGCCCCAGAGACGGGTCGGTTCGGTCATGCTCGGCTCCCTGTTCGGCAGGGATGCTGGCAAGCCGCAGGGACCGCCACAATGGAAATGATTTCCCCGCGATAGTCCGGAATGGAATATCGTGCCCGCCAGTCCGAATGGTCATAGCCGGAGACATGCCGCAGATCCCCCTGCCCTCCACCACCGCGCTGCGGGTGCTGGCCGCGCTGGTCGAGCACGGCTCGGCCTCGGAGGCGGCGAAGAGCGTGCACCTGACCCAGAGCGCGGTCAGCAAGCAGCTGCGCAGCCTGGAGGAGATCGCCGGCATGGCCCTGTTCGCCCGCACCGGCCGTGGCCTGGTGCCGACCGAGGCCGGGCGGATCTACGTCGCCCAGGCGCGGATCGCGCTGGGGGCGCTGGAGACCGCGGCCGGGCGGATCGCGGCCTTGCGCGGGTCGCCCAACGCCATCCGGCTGCATGTCCTGCCGATCCTGGGCGACCGCTGGCTGGTGCCGCGGCTGTCGCTGCTGGCCCAGGCGCGGCCGGAGCTCGAGGTGCAGTTCACCAGCCATGGCGACACGGTCGAGGAGGCCGACGGCGTGTTCCGCTTCGGCGAGGGCGACTGGCCGGGCCAGCAGGCGGAGTACCTGTTCGGCCGCCACGTCGCGCTGGTCGGGGCGCCGGCGCTGCTGACCCGGATGGGCGGCATCGCCGGGGCCGAGGATGTGCGCCGCTACACCGTGCTGGACCACCGCCACACGCCGCTGCGCTGGAGCGAGTTCGCCGAGGCCCAGGGGCTGGCCGGCTTCACCCCGGCCCATATGGTGCATTTCGGCTTCTACGCACTGGTGATCCGCGCCGCGATCGCCGGCCAGGGCCTGGCCCTGGTGCCGCGCTGCCTGATCGGCGAGGAATTGCTGACCGGTCGATTGGTCAATCCGGTGGCCTTAGGCTTCCACAGCCGCCACGGGTACTGGTTCACCGTGCCGGCCGACCGGACGCCGCGCCCCGGCCTGGTCGCCTTCCGCGACTGGCTGCTGGGCGAGGCCCGGACGCCCGGGCCGGACCAATGAAACACCAAGGAGACAGACCGCCATGAAGCCCGTCATCGACCGCCAGGCCTGGGCCGAGGATCCCGAGCGCTGGCATGGCGAGATCCAGCTCGGCAAGCACGGCGCCGGGGTCTCGGTGATCTTCTTCGACCGGGCCGAGCCCGGTGGCGGGCCGAAGCTGCACCGCCATCCCTATCCCGAGACCTTCATCATCCGCGCAGGCCGCGTGCTGTTCACCCTGGGCGACCAGGAGATCCTGGCAGAGGCCGGGCAGATCGTGGTGGTGCCGGCGAACACGCCGCACAAATTCACCAATCCCGGCCCCGGCCCGCTGCAGACCATCGACATCCATGAGAACGGCACCTTCATCACCGAATGGCTCGAATGAGCCGATCGCGCTGGTTGAAGGCCGCATAGACCGCTAGATCAGGATCATCACCCGAGAGAGTTGGACGACCGGCATGGATGCGCGCGCAAACGGTTTGACGATCAAGGCGCCGGGCCGGCCGCTGACCGGCCGCGTCACCCCGCCGGGATCGAAGTCGATCACCAACCGCGTCCTGCTGCTGGCGGCGCTGGCTCGCGGCACCAGCCGCCTGACCGGGGCGCTGAAGAGCGACGACACCAAGCTGATGGCCGCCGCCCTGCGCGCCATGGGCGTGACGGTCGAGGAGCCGGACGACACCAGCTTCGTGGTCACCGGCACCGGCCGGCTGCAGGCCCCGGCCGGGCTGCTGTTCCTGGGCAATGCCGGCACCGCCACGCGCTTCCTGACCGCCGCCGTGACCATGGTCGACGGCACCGTGGTGGTGGATGGCGATGCGCATATGCGCAAGCGGCCGATCGGCCCGCTGGTGCAGGCCCTGCGCTCGCTCGGCATCGACATCGCCGACACGAACGGGTATCCGCCGGTCACGGTGCGCGGCCACGGCCCCTTCGCGCCGGGCCGGGTCGAGATCGATGGCGGCCTGTCCAGCCAGTACATCTCCGCTTTGCTGATGGCCGCCGCCTGCGGCACCGGGCCGGTCGAGGTGGCGCTGACCGGCAGCGAGATCGGCGCCCGCGGCTATGTCGACCTGACCGTGGCGGCGATGCGCGCCTTCGGCGCCGAGGTCGAGCAGGTCGACGAGGCGACCTGGCGGGTGCAGCCGACCGGCTACCGCGCCGCCGACCATGTGATCGAGCCCGACGCCTCGGCCGCGACCTATCTGTGGGGGGCCGAGGTGCTGACCGGCGGCGCCATCGACCTGGGCGTGCCGGCTTTCACCCAGCCGGACGCCAAGGCCCAGGCGCTGATCGCGCGCTTCCCGCACCTGCCGGCGGTGATCGACGGGTCGCAGATACAGGATGCGGTGCCGACCCTGGCGGTGCTGGCCGCGTTCAACCGGACGCCGGTGCGCTTCACCGGCATCGCCAATCTCCGGGTCAAGGAATGCGACCGGGTCGCCGCGCTGGCGACCGAGCTGTCACGCATCCGCCCCGGCCTGGGCCGCGAGGAGGGCGACGACCTGATCGTCGCCTCCGACCCCGCCTTGGCCGGCCAAATGCTGCCGACCCGGATCGAGACCTATGCCGACCACCGCATCGCCATGAGCTTCGCCTTGGCCGGGCTGAAGATCGGCGGCATCACCATCCTCGACCCCGGCTGCGTGGCCAAGACCTACCCCGCTTACTGGGATGCCCTGGCCTCGCTCGGCGTGACCTATGACGAGGTGGCCTGACCGAGCGATCGGTCAATCGCCCGCCAGAGCTTTGCGAACAGCCGCCCGTCGATCGAGACCAGGCCGAGCGTGATCAGCGCCATGCCCATCCAGGCGCGGCCGGACAGCACCTCGCCCAGCACCAGGTGCCCGAGAAGCATCGCGCTGGGCGGGATCAGCAGCGTCACCAGCACCGTGTTGGTGGCGCCGACCCGGGCCAGCAACTTGAAGTAGAGGACGTAGGCCAGCGACGTGCTGAGCAGGGCCAGGCCGACCAGCGACAGCAGCGTCGTCCCGCTCGGCATCGGCAGGGACCAGGGCCGGTCGACCAGGCAGACGATGGGCAGCATCATCAGGCTGGTGGCGCTGACCTGGCCGGTGGCGGTGACCATCGGCGGCAAACCGCGGAAACGGCGGCCGAAGATGCCGGCGAAGGCGTAGGATAAGGCGGCGCCGAGGATCGCGATCTGGGCCGTCACTTCGCCCCCCAGCCCGCCCAGCACCTGCGGGCCGATCAGCACCACCACCCCGGCGAGGCCGAGCAGCACCCCGGCCAGCCGCTTCGGCGTGATCTTCTCGTCGGCGGTCAGAACATGGGCGACCAGCACGGTGAACAAGGGCGTGGTGGCGTTCAGGATGGCGGCGAGGCCGCTGCCGATCCGGGTCTGGCCCCAGACGATCAGGCAGAACGGGATCAGGTTGTTCAGGACCCCCATGCCGAAGAAGGCGGCCCAGGTGCCGCGGTCGCGCGGCAGCGCCTGGCGGGTCAGCCACAGCACCGGCAGCAGCGCCGCGGCCGCCAGCCCGACCCGGACGAGGACGATGGTCAGCGGCGGCAGCTCGGCCACCGCCACCTTTGAGAAGAAGAAGGAGCCGCCCCAGACGACCGACAGGGCGATCAGCAGCAGCCAGTCGGCGACTCCCATCGCGGGCGGGGCTGCGGGTTTGGTGATGCTCATGCCCCTGTTCTCGCCGAGAGACGGGAAGGTCGCCACCCGGTTCTTGCGGTCGAACCCCAACCATGCAGGACTGGCCCGACAAAGCGTCACGGCACCGGCGGCGCCGGATGGTCTAGCAAGGAACACGGCCCGCCGCCGGGAGACCCGCCGTGATCGACCCGTTCTGGCTTCTGTTCGCCGCCAAGCTGGCGCTGACCGCCGGGATCGTCGTCACCGCATCGCTGCTGGTCGAGCGCAGCGGGCCGGTGCTGGGGGCGATGATCGCCACCCTGCCGATCTCGGTCGGCCCGGCCTATGTGTTCCTGGCGATGGAGCACGACGCCGCCTTCATCGCCGGCAGCGCCGTGGCCAGCCTGGCGGTCAACAGCGCGACCGCCGTGTTCCTGACGCTCTACTCCCTGCTGGCTCGGTCGCGCGGCCTTGCTCCCAGCCTGGCCCTGGGCCTGCTCGGCTGGGCCGCCACCGTTGCCGTGATCTCGCGGGTCGATTGGACCCTGGCCGGCGCCGTGGCCCTGAACCTGGTCGTCTTCGCCGCCTGCCTGCCGCTGGCGCTGCGGCGCCTGACCACGCTGCCGGCGGTCCGCGCGCCCGGTCGGCGCTGGGACATCCCGGCACGGGCGGCCGCCGTCACCGGCCTGATCGCCGCGGTGCTGGTCATCGGCCGTGCCCTGGGGCCGGCGGCGGCCGGCTTCGCCGCCCTGGCCCCGGTGGTCACCGGCAGCCTGGCCGTGCTGCTGCATCCGCGCATCGGCGGCCCGGCAACGGCGGTGGTCTTCGCCAACGCCCTGATCGGCATGGTCGGGTACATCCCGGCGCTGGCGCTGCTGCACCTGGCCGCGCCGCCGCTCGGCTCCACCGCAGCGCTGGGCCTGGCCCTGGCCGCCTGCGTGCTGTGGAACGCCGCGATGCTGGCGCTGCGCGGCCGCAAGGCGGTGCCGGCCCGGCCCTAGCAGCCCATCCGCAAGCCTGGCCGCGACCGTCGCGCGCCTTCGGCCGCCATGCTAAGATGAATCAGAGAACTTGACGTTGAAATTAACGTTCTCCGGCACGGATTTTATTGTGCCTTCACGGGGAAGCATATGATCGAAATGCGGAGAGTTGCCACGGGCCAGGGATAGGAGTCCCGTCTCCTTTCGATGCACCAAATCCGACATAGCCATTTCCGATGGTGCATCGACATCAACCCTTTGCCGTTATTTCGAACTCACGATACGGGCCCGGCCCAGGAGACATTTCATGATGGATTGGCTGGCGAATACCGAGAGCTATGTGAACGGCCATCCGCGGGCAGCCATCGCGTTGATCGCGGTCGCGGCCATCCTGATCCTGGCCATCTGGCTGTGGGGGCCGGCGCGGCTGACCTCGCGCCGCAAATACGAGACCCGTGGGGAACGGGTCAAGGACACGGACCGCTACCGCCGCATCATCGGGCAACTGCTGATCGTCCCGGTCCTGGTCGTCGCCACCCTCTACACCCTGCATCAGGTATCCCGGGCGGCGCGCGAGAGCGCCGAGAGGAGCCAGCAGGAGAAGTACAGCTACGGCTTCCAGGCGCTGGCGGACGGCAACATCACCGCAAGGCTGGGCGGGATCTACGTCCTGGCCCAGCTGATGGGCGGCGATCGCCCGGACGCGCTCTGCCCCGACGGCAACCAGAGCCCGCTGTCCGGGGCAGGCGGCGGGGCCGCCTTCTCGATCGAGAACCAGCTGTATCGGGTGGCGCTGGAGGGCATCGCCGCCCAGGCCGTCGCCTCCTCCCATCTCGGGCAGCAGCCGGACAGCGACGCGGCCCGCCGGGCGCGGGAGGAGGCCTCGCACGAGGCGGTGGTCGGCGCCGACACCCGCGCGGCCCTCGCCGTCATCGCCCGGCGTGGCTGCGAACCCTATTCCAAGGAGGTACCCCTCAACCTCTCGCACGGATATTTCCGCGGTGTCTCCATGGCCTTTGCCCAGCTGACCCGGTCGGACCTGCGGAATTCGGACCTGTCGGCGTCCGAGCTGTATCTTGCGAATTTCTTCCAGGCCAGCCTGGACAAGGCCGATTTCGGCGGATCGAACCTGACGCGGGCCAGCTTCGCCAACGCGTCCCTGGTCGGCGCGAATTTCGGGCCCGACGAGAACCTCGCCTCTCCCGATCTGCCCCGGCTGCCCCGTCTGCGGACACAGCTGGGCGGGGCACAGATCGTCACCGCCAACGCGCGGGGGGCCAATTTCCAATGCGCGATGATGAACGACGCCCGGCTCGACGATTCGCAGCTCGGCGGGGCGGATTTCCGGCACGCCACGCTCGCCCGGGCCATGCTTCTCGGTGCCCGGGGGGAGGGCGCCAGATTCAGCACCGCCTGCGCGCCCAGGGCAAATTTCTCGAATCCTCCCTCCATCTCGGCCCCCAGCCGACCCGAGGCCCGGAGATCCGACTTCTCCGGGGCCGACTTCTCGGATGGCTTCTTCCGGTCGGCCCGGTTCGACAACGTCGATCTGCGGGACGCGGTCTTCGTCCGGGCCGATCTGACGGGAGCGGACTTCGGATACAGCGACCTGACCAATGCGGATTTCCGCGGCGCCAACCTGACCGGCGTGAAGTTCGACGGGGCGACCCTGACCGGGGTCAAGATGGGCGGTGCCCTCATCTGCGACGTCACCGGCCTGCCGGACACCGTCGCACGGCCGAATTGTGGGGGCCAGTTCATGCCGATCGAGGCGGCCCGCTACGGCGAGGCCTGCGTCCCGGCGCTCGAGGCCGGCGCCGGCCTGGACCAGCAATGCCCCGCCGAGGCCGGCGGCGCCGTGGTGGTCAACGCCCCGGCGACGGCGGCCAATTGAGCCGGCCGATTGACCGGCGGCCGGGCGTCAGCCCAACGGCCGTTCGAATTCGGTGCGGATGGCGAAGTCGCGCCATCCGGCCCGACGGAAGGCGTTCGCCATCGGCGTGTTGCGGGTGTCGGTGTCGGCCCTGACCGGCCAGCGGCCGATGCGGGCCAGCGTCGCCGTGCCGCGCGCCAGCAGCGCGTCGACATGGCCGCGGCCGCGCTGCTCCGGCACCACGCCGACATAGCCGATCGCCGCCATGCTCGGCGCCGCGGCGGGCATCACCAGACCGACCAGCGCCCCGTCCGGCGCAAAAGCCAGCTCCCACCAGCCGGGCTCGTGCTCCAGCCCCTGCAGATCGGCGAAGATGTCCTCATCGCCGATGCGGCGGTCGAGCGTGCCAGCGGTGACCCGGTCGATGGCGGCCCGGAACGCCGCCTCGCCGACCTCGGCCATCGACCGGAAGACCAAGCCGCCGGCCTGCGGCGGCCCCGGCGTGCCGGGGTCGAACTCGAACCGGATCGTCTCGCGGCGGATCTCGAAGCCCTGGCCCGTGAGCAGCGCCTTGCGCCGCTCCGGCTCGGCCTGCCACTGCGGAGCCTGCAGCGGCGTGTCGAGCACATGGCCCAGCGCGCCGGCACCGAGCGCCCGGGCCCGGTCCGCCGCCTGCCGCAGCATCGCGGCGCCGATCGCCTCGGCGTCCGGCGCCGCCCAGGGCAGGTCGAACAGCACGATGTCGCTGGGGGCCGCCGCGCCGGGCAGGGTCCAGAAGGCGATGCGGCCGACCGGCGCCCCGTCCCGCTCGGCCAGGAAGCACCAGTCGCGGCGCATCGCGCTCTTGACCAGCAGGTCCTCGGCATAGCGCCGCACCGCCGCGGCATGGGCCGGATCGGTGGCGGCGGCGGCGAAAGCGTCAAGCTCGGATCCGGCGATCGGGCGCAGGCGGATGTTTGAGGTCATGCCGATCTCAAGGTTCGGCGGTGAGCACGACGGAGTCGGCGGACCGTGCCGCCGCGCCGTGATGCACGGCCTCGATGTTGTTGCCGTCGGGGTCGAGCGCGAAGGCGCCGTAATAGCCGGGATGGTAGTGCCGCTCTCCCGGTCCGCCATTGTCGCGCCCGCCGGCTTTCAGCGCCGCGGCGTGGAAGCGGTGGACGGTGTCGCGGTCCGCCGCCTGGAAGGCCAGATGGACATGGCTGATCGCATCGCCCGGGCTGACGAACAGCTCGTCCGAGGCGAAGAAGTCCGGTCCCTCATGGGTGATCGACCGGCCGACCGAGGCCAGCACCGCGGCGTAGAAGCGCTTGCTCGCCTCCAGGTCGCGCACCACCAGATGGACATGGTCGATCAGGCGGCCTCGATGGAACTGCATGGCGTTCTCCCTTGATGGCAGCGCCTTCTAGCGCATCGCCGGCGTTTGGATCATCCCAAAATGCTCCACCTCCGGGTCGATCATCGCCGCGTCTCCTTGGTCAGGTCGAGGCGGACGATCGGGCGGGTCGGGCTGCGCCGCGCCACCTCGCGGAAGCCGAGGTCGAGGAAGGGCCGCAGCACGCCGGTGTAGATCTCGCCCGATCCCAGCGGGCGGCCGGCGTCGATCGGATAGGCCTCCAGTGCCGGGGCGCCGCGCGACCGCGCCAGCCGCGCCGCCGCCGCGACCAGCGGGCGCAACAGGCCGGTGCGGCGATGCGCCTTGGTGGTCACGAGGCAGGTGATCGACCAGACCGGCAGGTCGTCGACCGGCGCCAGGTTGCGCGAGCGGGCCAGGCGCGGCTGCTCCGCCCGCGGGGCGACACCGCACCAGGCCACCGGATCGCCGCCGCGATAGCCGACCAGGCCCAGCGTCTCCCCGGCTTCGACCAGATCGTGGAACAGGGCACGGTTGCCGCCGTCGCGGGTGCCGGCGTTGTAATCCCGGCGCTCGCGGCGCCAGAAGGCGCACCAGCAGCGGCCGGCATCGGCGCAGCCGGCGAACACGGTCTCGACATCGCCGAGCCGCTCCGGCGTCGCCGGCCGGCAATCGAACACCGGGTCGCGGTCCCCTGTCTGCATCCCTAACCCTCAAACCGGTTGATTCGACGATGCCGGGCTTGCCCCGGTCCCGTCAACCGCTAGGATGTTCGGCGATGCAGACCCAGGCCCCCTCCTACGCGGTGCGCCCGCCGAAGCGGCTCGGCGGCTCGCTCAGCCTCGACTTCGTCAACACCGAGGCGTGGCGCGGCGACGTCCCGCAGCGCGGCGAGCGGCTGACCGGCTATGGCGAGATCGCCCTCTGGGCCGGCCATGTCGGCATCCTCGACCGCGCCGGGGTCAGGCGGCTGATGCAGGAGGCTTTGCTGCGCCCCGACGCCGCCGCCGACGTGCTGGCGACGGCGCTGCGCCTGCGCGACGCCCTGGGCCGGATCCTGACCGCGCCGGTCAAGACCTCGGCGGAGGACCTCGCGGTGCTGAACGCCGTGCTGGCCCGCGCCCCGACCCGCACCGGCCTGGCGGCCAGCAAATCCGGCTTCGCCTGGACCATGACCGAGACCGACCCGCTGGAGCAGCCGCTGTGGCCGGTGGTGTGGGACGCGGCCGAGCTGCTGGTCTCCGGCCGGGCCGAGCGGGTCGGCTGCTGCTCCGACCCCGACTGCGCCTGGGTGTTCCTCGACACCTCGCGCAACCGCAGCCGGCGCTGGTGCTCGATGGCCGATTGCGGCAACCGCAACAAGGCGCGCCGGCACTACCAGCGGGCGCGCGCGTCCTAACCGATCGACGCCCGGATGATCTTGCCCTGGGCGTCGACCTCCACGGTCAGGCGGTCGATGCGGTAGTCCATGGTCACCGCATCGCCCGGGCGGACGGTGCGCAGCATCAGCCCTGCCAGCTTGTCGAGCTCGGCCTGGGAGAGGGCGGGCTGCGGCTCGATAGCACCCGGTGCGGCGGCCTGGCTGCGGGCGCAGGCGGCGGCGAGGCCGCCGGCGGCGCCGGCCACAGCGAGGCCGAGGAGATGGCGGCGGGAGGATTCGGTGCTCATCGTCTGCTCCATGCATGTCGGCCGGTGCCGGCCGTTCCGCCCCTGATCGCCGACAAAAGAGGCGACGTCATGACGCGGTTTACCTTCCAGCAGGGGGAAGCCCGAAGCTCCGGTCGACGCCGTCCTGACGAGGTTCCGATCGTGATCACCCGCCGCCGCTTCCTGTCCGCTGCCGCCACGACAACCGCCCTCGGCGCCGCCGGCGCCCTGCCCCGCCTGGCCCGCGCCGCCGCCCCGGCCGCGCTGACCGTGACCACCCGCAGCCTCGATGTCGGCGGCCGGGCCGCCACGGTGTTCGGCATCCTGCGGCCGGATGGCGGCCAGGGCCTGCGCGCGGTCGCCGGCGAGGATTTCCGGGTGCGGCTGACCAATGCGCTCGACCAGCCGTCGCTGGTGCATTGGCACGGGCTGACCCCGCCCTGGCGCCAGGATGGGGTGCCGGGCGTGACCCAGGACCCGCTGCCGCCGGCCGCCGGGGCCGACTACGACTTCCCGCTGGCCCGGCCGGGCACCAACTGGATGCACTCCCATCTCGGGCTGCAGGAACAGCGGCTGCTGGCGGCGCCGCTGATCATCGCCGACCCGGCCGAGGCCGGGCTGGACGAGCAGGAGGTGGTGCTGATGCTGCATGATTTCAGCTTCCGCGACCCGGCCGAGATCATGGCCGGGCTGCGCGGCGGCCAGGGCCACGGCATGGCCGGCATGCCGGGCGCAGGCGGGATGCAGGGCATGGACCACAGCGGCCACGACATGGGGTCGATGGCCGTCCCCAAGCCGATGCCCGGGATGCAGCACGACATGTCCGGCATGGCGCCCGGCATGGAAATGCCCGGCATGGCGATGGATCTGAACGACGTCGAATACGACGCCTATCTGGCCAATGACCGCACCCTGGCCGACCCCGAGCTGGTGCGGGTCGAGCGCGGCGGCCGGGTGCGGCTGCGCGTCATCAACGGGGCGGCGGCGACCAACTTCCACATCGATCTCGGCGCGGCCGAGGGCACGCTGGTGGCGGTCGACGGCATGCCGGTGGTGCCGGTGACCGGCCGGCGCTTCCCGATCGCGATCGCGCAGCGGCTGGACATCCGCCTGACCGTGCCGGCCGGCAAGGCGCTGCCGGTGCTGGCGCTGCGCGAGGGCGAGCGGCAGCGCACCGGGCTGGTGCTGGCCGCCGCCGGCGCCAAGGTCACCCGCATCGCCGGTCAGGGCGACAGCAAGGCGCCGGCGCTGGACTTCGCTTTCGAGGCGCGGCTGAAGGCGGCCGCGCCGCTGGCCGCCCGCCCGGCCGACCGCACCATCCCGGTGGTGCTGGCCGGCGACATGGCGCGCTATGTCTGGACCCTGAACGGCAAGGTGCACGGCCAGGACACGCCGCTGGCGGTGCGACAGGGCGAGCGGGTGGCGATCGAGATGACCAACCCGTCGATGATGGCCCATCCGATGCATCTGCACGGCCATCACTTCCAGGTGACGGCGATCGACGGGAAGCCCCTGTCCGGGGCCTTGCGCGACACCGTGCTGGTGCCGCCGGGGAAGACCGTGACGGTCGCCTTCGACGCCGACAATCCCGGCCGCTGGGCCTTCCATTGCCACCATCTGTATCACATGGAGGGCGGCATGATGACGACGGTGGAGTACGAGGGGATCGGTTAGGGTCCGGCCGGCAGGAAGGCCACCCACCCCTTGTCATTGCCGGGCTTGACCCGGCAATCCAGGGGCCACCCAGAGCGGCATCGACATTCCCTGGATGCCCGGGTCGAGCCCGGGCATGACAGCTTAAAATTCAATACTGAACTGAAACTAGACGCCTTCTTCTGAATGCGATCACGACCAGGGGCCGAAGCGGACCAGCACGATGACGAGGCCGAGGAGCACGATCGCGGCGATGGCGATCAGCCGCCGGGCGAGGCTGCGCAGGATGATCTGGCGCTGCGTCCGTCTTGGCCTTGAAACGTCCGGATCCGTCATCCAACCCTCTCCCGTCACACCGGAAACGGGAAGCGGCGACGGACGTTCCGACCCTCAGCCCTCGATCAGCCCCTCGGCCCGCCAGCGGGCCAGATAGGCGTCGATGATGGCGTCCAGCCGGGCCTTGCCGAAGCTGTCGTCATGGCCGGCATGGACCACCGTCAGCGGCAGCGACCGCAGCAGGGCGAAGGAACGGACATAGTCGCCGATATCCATGCCCGGGCCGCGATACAGCAGCGGCCCGTCATAGATCACATCGCCGGCGAACAGCGTGCCGGTTGCGTCCTCGAACAGGGCGATGCTGCCGGGCGAATGGCCGGGCACATGCAGCACCCGGAACTGCCGGTCGCCGAGATCGACCACCTCCCCCGCCTCGATCCGCCGGGTCGGCTCGGCGCCCATGAGGGCGTAGCTGGGCAGGTCGTAGCCGGCATGCGGCACGGCGGTGACCAGGGCCGGCCCGAGCGGCGGGTACCCTGCAGCCAGGAAGCGCTGCCGCGCCTCGGCCGGGATCTGGTCGGAGACCAGCGTGCCGGGCCGCGGCCGGGCGAGCGACTCGGCTTCCAGCGGATGCACCCAGCGCTGCTCGAACTCGTGGATCGCGCCGATATGGTCGGCATGGGTGTGGGTGGCCAGCGCGATCGTCTCGCGGCCCTCGAACAGCTCGGGGAAGGCCGGCCGCAGTGGCGCCACGCCGAGGCCGCCATCGACCAGCAGGTCGCGGTCGCGGCCGCGCAGATGCCAGATGTTGGCCCGCATCAGCAAATCGGCGTGCGGCTCGTCGATCAGGGTCAGGCCGCCGCCCAGGTCGCGCTTGCGGAACCATTCGGCGGCCACGGACAGGTCGAATCCGGTCATGGAGCGTCTCTCAGGAGATCGGGCCGGTGGCCGGCGGGTCCAGCAGCGGCGCCACCACGGCGCGGGTCTCGGCGCTGCGCAGCACCGGCACCACCTCGAACGTCACCCCGGTGCCGCGCCAGTGCAGGATCCATTGCTGCAGCAGCGCCAGGTCGTCGCACTCCATCAGCTGGAAGCAGCGGTCGCAATTCGACTCGACCCAGCTGTCGACATAGGTCAGCCCCTCGGGCAGGCCGCGCCCGGCGTCGCGCAGATGACGGTACGCCGCCACCGGGTCGCGGTTGGCGAAGCGTTCGATGATCATGAACAGCACAGCCTGGCCTCCCCGCCGTCGTCCGGCGCTTCCGGATTCAGTCCGTGCCTTCCCAATAGTCCATCACCGCCGACTTGCGATAGCCCTCGCCGGTCAGCCGCACGCTGACCCGCCCGGTCTCCGGGAAGACCGCCACGTCATGCGGGTTGTTCTCGCCGATCAGGATATAGCGGCAAGGCTGATCGGTGTGGTTGACCAGGCAATGCCCGACCTTCTGCCCCGCCGGGAAGCAGACATAGTCGCCGGCCTTCATCGGGTAGGAGCGGTCGCCGAGCCGGACCGTCAGCTCGCCCTCGAGGATGAAGACGTGCTCCTCCTCTAGCAGGTGATAGTGCAGCAGGTTGGACTGCTTGCCGGGCGGCAGCTCCTCATAGGCCACGCCGACATGGCTGCCGCCGCCGAACTTGCTGAGCACCCGGAAGCGGCTGCCGAGCCGGCCGCGCTCGAACTCTTCCCACGGCACCCGGTCGGCGGGGAACGGCTCATAGACGCCGTCGGCGTTGATCGAGGATGGCGAGTCGGTCATGGCGGCCCCTCCTGGCATGCGCGGTGGAGAGGCCAGTCTAGTGGCGGGTGTCCCCGGGAGGCGAGCCGGCCGCCAGGAACTGGGCGCGGGCGGTGGCGAGGCGCCGGGCCCGCTCCGCCTCGAGCTTCTGGCGCCGTTTGCGGTATTGCTGCTGCAGCTCATGGGCCCGGCTGATGGCGCTGAGGATCTGCTCGTGCAGCTGCATGAAACGCTCGAACGTCTCCAGCAGCCGGTCGGGCTCCTTCGACAGCGTCTCGGCCTCCGCCATGCTGCGTTCCGCCAGTTCCTGCAGCGAGCGGATCCTCTCGCCGAGCCGGACCAGCTTGGGATCCGAGGCGATGACGGGGTCGACAGCGGGCGGCTTGGCTCTGCTCATGGAACGTATCATGAACATAAACCCGGACGGTGTCAAGCCGGAGGAATTCTGAAGCGCACCCTACCCGACCGCCGCCGGCCGCCGCGCCGGCCACAGCCGCCAGCCGAGCGTCACCGCCAGGCTGGACAGCGCGATCAGCCCCATCCCGCCCGCCTGCTCCAGCCCCAGCCGGTGGCCGTAGACCAGCCAGTCCGCCAGGATCGCCGAGGCCGGGTAGACGAAGGCCAGCACGGCGATCACCGGCGTCGGCAGCTTCGGATAGGCGGCATACATCAGGACGTAGACCAGGCCGGTGTGGACGATGCCGAGCCCGGCCAGCCAGCCCCAGGGGCCGGGCGCCGCGGGCAGCGCGGCGAGGCTGACGAAGGGCGCCAGCAGCACGATGCCGGTGGTGGCGTGGATCATCGCGGTCAGATGCGGCCGCACCCCACGCAGCGCCTTGGTCGCCAGCACGGTGCCGGTGTAGAGCAGCGAGGCCAGCACGGCCAGGCCGGCGCCGAGCAGCTGCCCGGGTTCCGCGGCCCCGGACCCGATGCCGGTGGCCAGCGCCAGCCCGGCGAAGGCGATCGCGATCCAGCCCAGCTTCTGGCCGCTCAGCCGCTCGCCGAACAGCACCGCGCCCGCCAGCACCACCCAGAAGGGCTGGACGTGGTAGACGATGGTGGCGAAGGCGATCGAGGTGTGGCGGATCGCGGCGAAGAACGCGACCCAGTTCAGCACGATGCAGACGCCGCCGAACAGGATCAGCGCCCATTGCCGCGGCGCCAGGCGCAGTCCGCCCAGCCAGCCGCGGGCGGCGCAGAACGCGAACAGCGCCAGCGCGCCGAAGACGCAGCGGAAGAACACCGCGTTGATCGGTCCCTGCCCCGATTCCTCCATGAACACGCCGACTGTGCCCACCACCGCCATGCCCAAGGTGAGCTGCAGGATCCCCGTCCGCCGCTCCGCCGCCTCGATACCGCCCGCCATGGTCGCCTCCTGTTCGATAAAAGGAAGCTGAGCTCGCGGCCGACTTCAATCAAACGAATAGATTTGAAGCCAACCATCACCTGGATTTATGATCCGGCCATGGACAGACGCCTCGATCTCGACGTGCTGCGCACCCTGGTGGCGATCGCCGAGGGCGGCAGCTTCAGCCTGGCCGCGTCGCGGATCGGGCGCACACAATCGGCGGTCAGCATGCAGGTCCGGCGGCTGGAGGAGGCGGTCGGCAAGCGGCTGTTCGACCGCAGCAGCCGGCAGGTGCGGCTGACCCCGGCCGGCGAGAGCCTGCTGGGCCATGCCCGGCGCATGCTGCGGCTGGAGGAGGAGGCCTGGGCCGCGCTGGTCGAGCCCGACCTGCGCGGCCGGGTCCAGCTCGGCATCCCCGACGACTACGCCTATTCGCTGCTGCCGCCGATCCTGTCGCGCTTCGCCGCCACCCACCCGCAGGTCGAGGTCGAACTGATCTGCGAGCAGACCACCTTCCTGGACCGGCGGCTGGCGGCCGGCGAGGTCGACCTGGCGGTGATCACCCGCGGGCCGGGCCGCGACGGCGAGCTGCTGCGGCGCGAGCCGCTGGTCTGGTTCGGGTCGCCCGACCATGACCCGCATCTGGAGCAGCCGCTGCCGGTCGCCCTGTACGAGCCCGGCTGCGTCGCCCGTGGCGTCACCCTGGCGGCGCTGGCGGCGACGCAGCGGCCCTACCGCATCGCCTATTCCAGCCCCAGCCTGGTCGGCCTGCTGGCCGTGGTCCAGGCCGGGCTGGCCGTCGCGGTGGTGGTGGAGTGCAGCCTGCCGGCCGGGATGCGGGTGCTGGGCGAGCGCGACGGGCTGCCGCCCCTGCCGGCGCTGGAGATCGGGCTGGCCTGGGGCGCCCGGCCGCGGACGCCCGCGGCAACCCGGCTGGCCGAGCAGATCCACGGCTCCGTCGGGCGGCCCGAAGCGATCGCGGCCTAGGTCACTGCACCGCCCAGCTTCGGCCGTCGGCGGACTGGCAGCCATAGGGTGGCAGGGCCCGGGCGAAATTCGCCTTCAGCTGGGCGCAGCCCCAGTCGCGCAGCGGTGCCGGCAGGCGGCTGTTCAGCTCGATCCCGACCTCGTCATACGGGCTGTCGGTGTTGGTGACATAGCGGTACCAGGTGAAGCCGAACACCACGACGACGGCGATGACCACGCCGATCAGCACGCTGAAGAGCTTGCGCATTCTTCCGGTTTCCTGTTGCGAAGCGAAGCGATTCGGGACCCTGATGGGAAGCTAGTCCCGTGGCAGTCTCAAGGCACGATTGCCCGGATTGCGGGTTGATGATGCAATCCGCGCGGGCTCGCAGCGCTGATGGGGGGATCGGATGCGTCGTTTCACCGGATTGATCGTGGTCGTCGTCGTGGTAGTCGTCGCCGTCCTGTGGGGCGGCAGCGCCTATAACCGCTTCCTGGCCGGCGACGAGACCGTCAAGGCTGCCTGGTCCGAGGTGGTGAACCAGTATCAGCGCCGGGCCGACCTGGTGCCGAACCTGGTCAAGACCGTGCAGGGCTATGCCAACCAGGAGAAGGACGTGCTGACCCAGGTGACCGAGGCGCGGGCCAAGGTCGGCAGCATCCAGGTCACGCCGGAGACGCTGAACGACCCGGCGGCGCTGCAGAAGTTCCAGGCGGCGCAGGGCGAGCTGTCCTCGGCCCTGTCGCGGCTGCTGGTGGTGACGGAGAACTACCCGCAGCTGAAATCCGACGCCCTGTTCCAGGACCTGATGACCCAGCTGGAGGGCACCGAGAACCGGATCGCCACGGCGCGCAACCGGTCGATCCAGGCGGTGCAGGAGTACAATGTCGGCGTCCGCCGTTTCCCGGGCAACCTGGTCGCCGGCATTCTCGGCTTCAGCGCCAAGCCCAATTTCAGTGTCGAGAACGAGGCCGCGATCTCGACCGCCCCCAAGGTCGAGTTCGGCACCTCGCCGGCGCCGAAGCCGTAGGCGCAGCCTTGAGGCTCCCGGCCCCGAGCATGACGGCGATGCTGCGCCGGCTGGCCCTGCTGGGCTGGCTGCTGGTCCTGGCCGTCGCCCCGGCGGCGGCGCAGCAGCCGGTCGCGGTGCCGCAGCTGAGCGCCCGCGTGACCGACCTGACCGGCACCCTGTCCGTCGCCGACCGGCAGGCGCTGGAGGCCAAGCTGGCGGCGGTCGAGCAGCGCAAGGGCGCGCAGATCGCCATCCTGATCGTGCCGACCACCGGCGCCGAGATGGTCGAGCAATATGCAAGGCGGGTCTACGACCAGTGGAAGCTGGGCCGCAAGGGCGTCGATGACGGCGTGCTGCTGCTGGTCGCCAAGGCCGACCGCACGGTGCGGATCGAGCCCGGCTACGGGCTGGAGGGCGCGATCCCCGATATCGCCGCCGGCCGGATCGTCCGCGAGCAGATCACGCCGGCCTTCCGCCAGGGCGACTTCGCCGGCGGCCTGGGCATGGCGGTCGACAGCCTGATCCGGCTGATCGACGGCGAGGCGCTGCCGCCGCCCCCGCCGGAGAGCCGGAGCGAGTCGCCGCAGGATCTCCTGGCCTACATCATTCCGGCGATCCTGCTCGGCGTGGCCGTCCGTGCCATGCTGCGCGGCGTCGGGCTGCCGATGCCGCTGCCGGCCGGCGGTGGCGCGATCGTCGCCGGCGGCCTGGGCTGGGGCCTGACCGGCCTGGCCTTCTTCGGTGCCTTCTGCGCCATCGGCGCGGTGGTTCTCGGCGGCATCGGCGGCAGCCTGGGCGGGCCGGGCGGCGGCACCTTCAGCACCCGCCGCGGATCCGGCGGCTTCGGCGGTGGGCTCGGTGGCGGCTTCGGAGGTGGCGGCTTCGGCGGCGGATCGGGCGGCAGCTCCGGCGGGGGCGGCTTCAGCGGCGGCGGCGGATCGAGCGGAGGCGGCGGTGCGTCCGGAAGCTGGTAAGATGATCCGACGGTGGCGTCCGATCGCCGAATGGCACGGCCACCGGCTGCTGCGCCGGCATTTCAGCCCGGCGGTGATGGCCCGGCTGCACCAGGCCATCCGCGGCGCCGAGCGCCGGCACCTGGGCGAGATCGTCATCGCGGTCGAGGCTTCGGCCCCGCCGCACATCCGGGACAGCCGGATTCGGGCGCTGGAGGTGTTCGGCCGGCTGCGGGTCTGGGACACGGCGCAGGCCACCGGCGTGCTGCTGTACCTGCTGCTGGCCGACCACCGGATCGAGATCGTCGCCGACCGCGGCGTCACCGCCCGGGTCGACGACACGACCTGGCCGCGGATCTGCGCCTTGCTGCAGGACCGGTTCCGGGCCGGGCGCTATGAGGAGGGGGTGCTGGAGGCCCTCGCCGCGATCGACGCCGAGCTGCTGCGGGCCTGGCCGGCAGCGTCGGGCGAGGCCAATCCCGACGAGTTGCCGGATGGGCCGGTGATCCTGTGAAGGATGACAGGATGCTGCGACGGCGCTTGTGAAAGCCGCACTGCCTATGATACGCCCGGCCTATTGATTCCGGGAGCAGCGACGCGTGACGGCGATCCAGTCGGACCGGCCGACGGTCCTTATCCTCAACGGCCCCAATCTCAACATGCTGGGCGTGCGCCAGCCCGAGATCTATGGCCGCGACACGCTGGCCGACATCGAGCAGGCCTGCGCCGACGAGGCCGAGCAGCTCGAGCTCGAGATCGACTTCCGGCAATCGAACCACGAGGGCGAGCTGGTCACCTGGATCCAGGAGGCCCGCACCGCCCATGACGGCATCATCGTCAATGCCGGCGCCTACAGCCACACCTCGGTCGCCATCCTCGACGCGCTGAACGCGGCGGAACTTCCGGTGATCGAGGTCCATCTCTCCAATATCTTCCGCCGCGACGCGTTCCGGCACCATTCCTATGTCTCGCTGGCGGCGACCGGGGTGGTGTGCGGACTGGGCGTGCATGGCTATCTTCTGGCTCTGCAGGCGATGGCGCGGCTCCTTGAAACCGACCGGTGAAGACCAGATGACCACCTTCGACCTCGATCCCGAATTCGTCCGCGGCCTGGCCAAGCTCCTCGACGAGACGGGCCTGACCGAGATCGAGTATTCGGAAGGCGACCGCCGCATCCGGCTGAACCGCCAGCCGGCGCCGGTCACCGCCTATGCGCCGGCCCCCGCGGCCGCCCCGGCCGCCGCCGCCCCGGCGGCCGCCCCCGCGACGCCGGCCGGCCCGCCGAAGAATGCCGTGACCTCGCCGATGGTCGGCACCGTCTACCTGTCGCCCGAGCCCGGCGCCGGCGCCTTCGTCAAGGTCGGCGACAAGGTGGCCGAGGGCGCGACGCTGCTGATCGTCGAGGCGATGAAGGTGATGAACCCGATCCGCAGCCCGCGCTCCGGCACCATCAGCGCGATCCTGGTCGAAGACGGCCAGCCGGTCGAGTTCGCTGAGCCGCTCGTCGTGATCGACTGATGTTCGAGAAGGTCCTCATCGCCAACCGCGGCGAGATCGCGCTGCGCATCCATCGCGCCTGCCGCGAAATGGGCATCCGCACCGTGGTCGTGCACTCCACGGCCGACAGCGACGCCATGGCCGTGCGCCTGGCCGACGAGGCGGTCTGCATCGGCCCGCCGGCGGCGCGCGACAGCTACCTCAACATCCCGGCCCTGCTGTCCGCCGCCACCATCACCGGCTGCGACGCGATCCACCCGGGCATCGGCTTCCTGGCCGAGAATGCCCGCTTCGCCGAGATGGTGGAGGAGCACGGCTTCGCCTTCATCGGCCCGACCGCGCAGCACATCCGGGTGATGGGCGACAAGATCGCCGCCAAGGACGCGGTCAAGGCCACCGGTCTGCCCGTGGTGCCCGGCTCCGACGGCGCCGTCGACACGGTCGACGAGGCCCAGGCGCTGGCCCGCGGCATGGGCTATCCGGTGCTGGTCAAGGCCACGGCCGGCGGCGGCGGCAAGGGCATGAAGGTCGCGATGACCGATGCCGAGCTGCCCGAGGCCTACAGCATGGCCCGCAACGAGGCCCGCGCCGCCTTCGGCAACGACAGCGTCTATGTCGAGAAGTATCTCGACCATCCGCGCCATATCGAGATCCAGCTGCTGGCCGACAGCCACGGCAACGTGGTGCATTTCGGCGAGCGCGACTGCTCGATCCAGCGCCGGCACCAGAAGGTGATCGAGGAGGCCCCCTCGCCCGCCCTGAACGCCGAGGAGCGCGCCTTCATCGGCGGGCTGGCGGCAGAGACGGCGCGCAAGCTGGGCTATCGCGGCGTCGGCACGATGGAGTTCCTGTACCAGGACGGGCAGTTCTACTTCATCGAGATGAACACCCGGCTGCAGGTCGAGCACCCGATCACCGAGGAGATCTCGGGCATCGACCTGGTGCGCGAGCAGATCCGCGTCGCCACCGGCGCGCCGCTGGGCTACGGCCAGGACGACATCGAGTTCCAGGGCCACGCCATCGAGTGCCGGATCAACGCCGAGGACCCGGAGACCTTCACCCCCTCCCCCGGCCGGATCGACGGCTACCATGCGCCCGGGGGCCTGGGCGTGCGGGTCGACAGCGCCATCTATGACGGCTATCGCATCCCGCCGCACTACGACAGCCTGATCGCCAAGCTGATCGTGCGCGGCAGCACCCGCAACGAATGCCTGATGCGGCTGCGGCGGGCGCTGGAGGAGTATGTCATCGACGGGGTGAAGACCACCCTGCCGCTGCATGCCAGGCTGATCGCCGAGCC
>JAEKLZ010000182.1 GCA_019508225.1 Inquilinus limosus
TGGCCCAGCTGGACGAGGGCGGCTTCACCGTCGCTGTGTTCTCCGACGCACCGTCGCCGGACCTGGTGCTGGCCGCCGGTT
Source organism: Inquilinus limosus (assembly GCA_019508225.1). Taxonomy (GTDB): domain Bacteria; phylum Pseudomonadota; class Alphaproteobacteria; order DSM-16000; family Inquilinaceae; genus Inquilinus; species Inquilinus limosus_D. The sequence continues at coordinate 82 of JAEKLZ010000182.1, forward strand.
CGCGGCTGCGGCACCGGCTGCCCAATGCGACCGATCTCGGTGTCCAGCGGCTGCTGCTGGTGGCCGATCTCGACGAGGCTCGCGCCGCCGACCTCGCCTTCCTCGCCCGCCAGCTTGGCCTGCTGGTCAATGTCGAGGACCGCACGGCCTTGTGCGACTTCCACCTGCCGGCGATCGTCCGCCGCGGCGACCTGGTGGTGGCGATCTCGACCGGCGGGCAGAGCCCGCGCCTGGCGGGACGGCTGCGTCTGTTCGCCGAGCGGCTGATCCATCGCGACTGGGGCGCCCGCCTGGCCCGGCTGGGCCTGCTGCGCGCCGAGCTGCGGACCCAGGGCAAGCGCCCGCACGAGATCGCCCGCGCCGTCGATGCGGTGATCGACGGCGAAGGCTGGCTCAGCCCGCGCTAACTCAGACGCCCCGGGCGACCGGGACGGCGTCGGCGCATCCCTCGTCGACCGCCACCCGCACCGGATAACCGACGCGCCGGCGAGGCCGACCGCCCCTTGTACCTATGCCGTGGTGGTGCTGCGCCGGCCGTGCCCCCATGGGGCCTGGCGCATCACGGTGCGGCCAGCGGGAAGCCCTGGAACGGCTTGATCTCCTTCAGCACGAACATGGTCTGCATCTCCTTGATCCCGGGCAGGCGGCGGACCACGGCCATGGCGAAATCGGCATAGCTGTCCAGGTCCGGGACGACGACCTGCAGCAGGAAGTCCGAATCCCCGGCGATGCTGTAGCAGGCCACCACCTCCCGGATCTGGCGGACGCTCTCCGAGAACTCCTCCGCCTCCGCGGCGCTGTGGCTGTCGATCCTGACCCGAATGAAGGCGAGCACGCCGAGGCCGATCCGCCGCCGGTCCAGCACCGCGCGATAGCCCTGGATCACGCCGTCCTCCTCCAGCTGCCGCACCCGGCGCCAGCAGGGCGAGGTCGACAGCCCGACCTCGGCCGACAGCGCCTGGTTGGTCAGCCGGCCGTCCTGCTGCAAGGCGTCGAGGATGCGGAGATCGACCGGCTCGAGTGGGCTGGGCATGATTGACCTTTCGGATGGCACACTCCGGTAGATCCTACCGAAACCCTCCATCCGGACGCAATCATAGGCAGGATCATCCAGCGAGCGGGCGCTATCCTGCCCGGCGTCGTCACCGCTCGCGAAAGCCGCCATGACCCAGGATCTGCGCCTCGCCATCATCGTCAACCCGGAGCTGCCGATGGGGCTGATCGCCAACACCGCCGGCGCTATCGCCGTCGGCCTGGGCGCGACTCTGCCGGCCCTGGCGGCGCGGCGGCTGACCGACTGCTGCGACCGCACCGTCGACATCATCTCCAGCCAGCCCGTGCCGATCCTGCAGGCCGACGCCGCGGCGATTCGGGCCCTGCTGCTGAAGGCGCTGGCGCAGCCGGGCGAGCGCGCGGTGGTGCCTTTCCCGGCCTTCGCCCGTTCGCAGCATGTCTATGCCGATTACGAGGCCGCCTTCCCCGGCCGCGACCTGAGCGAGGAGCCGATCGACGGCCTCGGCCTCGCCGGCCCGACGAAATGGGTCCGCTCCCTGACCGGCGCGCTCAAGCTGCTGCGGTAGGCAAGCGGCTGCGCCTTCACCCCGGGCGGGATGACGAGATCGAGCTTCGCACGCGCAGCAGGCCGGGCCGCTGAGCGTCCATCCGACCGCAAGGGTTGATTCGGCACCGGCCCACTCCCCATGACAGGATGGTCCGCGCCTCCCGGCATGACGACGCTGCGGGTGACGTCGAGGTGATGGCATCCGGCACGATTGACGCGAATTTGTGCAGATCTTTATGATGCCGACCATCGCATTGCCGTCGGCCTGTATCGCCCCAAGAATTTGGGCCGGGTCGGCCCTATATTCCTTTTCATACGGAGATAGCAATGACCATCCCAGGCACCCTGGACAAGAGCGGCCTCCCGTTCACGCCGGACCAGGACGGCATATATGTCAGCTATTCCGAAACAGGCATCCAGTCCGTGTTCTATCAGGGCGGACAGGAAGGCTATCTCGATGGCGGATACGCCAACATCATCGGCACGAACGGCAAAGACACCATCTACGGCCAGCGCAATAATGACATAAACCACTTCAATGGATTGGACGGAAACGACATTCTATACGGCTTTGGTGGCGATGATTACCTGGACGGCGGCGCCGGCAACGACACGCTCTGGGGCGAAAAAGGGGCCGATACGCTGCTCGGCGGCGACGGCAATGATATGGTCTACTACCTCACAAGCACTGCCGGGGTGACGATCAACCTGGCGACCGGGGCGGCCTTCGGCGGTGATGCCGATGGCGATTTTCTGACCAGCATCGAGAACGTCGTCGGATCCGACCTGAACGATGTCCTGACCGGCGATGCGGGCGTCAACCGGCTGCTCGGCGGCTACGGCAATGACGTGCTCACCGGCGGGGCCGGTGCCGACGAGCTGTACGGGAACGACGCCGGCGCCGTGAATTCCGGCATCGATCGGGTGGAGTACGCGGACTCCCTGGCCGGGGTGACGGTGAACCTCGCCACCAACATCAACACGGGCGGCGATGCGGGGGGCGACAAGCTGTATGGGATCACGAATCTCGGCGGCTCGGCCTTCGCCGACAGCCTGACCGGCAATGCCGGCGCCAACACGCTGTGGGGCCATGACGGCAACGACGTGCTCGCCGGGGGCCTGGGCAACGACTCCCTCTATGGCGAGGCCGGCGCCGACACGCTGCAGGGCGGCGATGGCGACGACCTGCTGATCGGCGGGGCCGGGGCCGATGTGCTGAATGGCGGGGCCGGCAGCGACACCGCCAACTATGCCGAGGCCGGCGCGGCGGTGACGCTGAGCCTGGCCAGCGGCGGGACCGGCGGCGTCGCGACCGGGGACAGCTTCATCGGCGTCGAGAACGTGCTGGGCTCGGCCTTCGACGACGCCATCCGGGGCGACGCCGGCGCCAATGTGCTGCGCGGCCTGGCCGGGGCCGACCACCTGTATGGCGGCGACGGCGCCGATACCCTGACCGGCGACGCCGGCAATGATTTCCTCTACGGCGAGGCCGGAGCCGACGCGCTGCAGGGCGGCGACGGCGACGACTACTTGACGGGTGGCGCCGGGGCCGACGCGCTGTCCGGCGGCAACGGCACCGACATCGCGATGTACGATGCGGCGATGGCCGCGGTGACGGTCAACCTCGCCACCGGCGGCAGCGCCGGAGACGCCACCGGCGACACCTACAACAGCGTCGAGAACGCGATGGGGTCGGCCCATGCCGACACCATCACTGGCAATGCCGGCGCCAATGCGCTGTGGGGCATGGCCGCGAACGACGTGCTGAACGGGGCCGCCGGGGCCGATGCCCTGAAGGGCGGCACCGGGGCCGACACCTTCGTCTATACCGCGATCTCGGACAGCACCGTGGCGGCGTCCGGGCGGGACAGCATCAACGACTTCTCGCATCTCGAGGGCGACCGCATCGATCTCGGGGCCATCGACGCCGACGGCAACGCCGGCAATGGCGACACGGCCTTCACCTTCCTCGGCAGCGGCGACTTCACGGGGGCCGGACACGAGGTGCGCCTGACTTTCAGCGGCGGCGTCCAGATCGTGCTGGCCGATGTGACCGGCGACAAGGTCGCCGACATGGCCATCGCGGTCACCAGCGCCACCACCCTGGTCGCCAGCGACTTCGTGCTGTAGCGGATCCGGCCCGGGTGCCGAGGCGCCCGGGCCGCCCAGGCCCCATGCCGCGGCCATTGCCCCGATCGCGCCGACGCTGATACAGCCTCGGCATGACCCCTCCCATCCTCATCCGGGCCGCGCGGCCGGAGGACCGGGCCGCGCTCGGCGCCCTGAAGCTGCGCGCGACGCTGGCCTGGGGCGAGCATATCGAGCAACTGCGGGCGATGCCCGAGGCCCGGCAGGTCCCGGCCGAGCATCTGCTCGCGGTCGCCGTCGCCGAACTGGACGGCGCGATCGCCGGCTTCGCCACGGTGCTGGCGCGCGACGATGGCGGGGCCGAGCTGGAGGATCTGTTCGTCGACCCCGCCGCCTGGCGCCGGGGCGTCGGGGCGAGGCTGGTGGCCGAGGCCGAGCGGCGGGCCGCCGCCCTCGGCGCCCGCGCGCTGCATGTCGTCGCCCATGACCGGGCCCGCACCTTCTACGAGCGCTGCGGCTTCCGGATGGTCGGCACGGTCATGACGACCCTCGCGCCCGCCCCGGAGATGCGGAAGGACCTGGTGCGCTGAGGGCCTACTCCGCCGGCTTCGGCGCCGGATGGGCCGACGGCTCGTCCTCCTCGGCCACGCGATGATGGTCGCGGGCGAGGAAGGTGTAGACCATCGGCACCACGAACAGGGTGAACAGCGTGCCGATCGACATGCCCGACGCGATCACCAGGCCGATCGAGAAGCGCGCCGCGGCGCCGGCGCCGCTGGCATAGAGCAGCGGCACCACGCCCAGCACCATCGCCGCCGTGGTCATCAGGATCGGCCGCAGGCGGATCGCCGCCGCCTGCTCGATCGCGTCGCGCCGCGCCAGCCCCTGCTCCTCCTGCAGCTTGTTGGCGAACTCCACCATCAGGATGCCGTGCTTGGTGATCAGCCCGACCAGGGTGATCAGCCCGATCTGGGTGTAGATGTTGATGCTGGACCCGGTGAGCTGGAGCATCGAGCCGAGATTCAGCACCGCCAGCGCGCCGAAGATCGACAGCGGCACCGACATCATGATGATCAGCGGGTCGCGGAAGCTCTCGAACTGCGCCGCCAGCACCAGGAAGATCACGATCACGGCGAAGGCCATCGCGATCATCACCGTGTTGCCCTCGGTGATGTACTGCCGCGAATCACCCTCGTAGTCATAGGTGACGCCGCGCGGCAGGATGCGGTCGGCCGTCTGCTGCAGGAAGGTCAATGCTTGGCCCAGGGTGACGATCACCGGGGTCGGCACCCCCTGGATGGTCGAGCTGTTGAGCTGGTTGAACTGGGAGAAGGCATTGGCCGTCGCCTGGGTCTTCAGCGTCACCACCGAGGATAGCGGGATCAGGTCGCCGCCGGCGGTGCGGACGAAGTACTTGTTCAGCTCCTCCGGGTTCAGCCGGCTCTTCTGCGCGACCTGCGGGATCACCTTGTAGCTGCGGTTGTCGCGGTCGAACCGGCCGATGTCGTTGCCGCCCAGCATGACGTTCAGCGTGGTGCCGACGTCGTCCATGTTGATGCCCAGCGCCGCCGCCTTGTTGCGGTCGATCTCGACCGACAGCTCCGGCCGGTCGAAGGACAGGGTGGCGTTGGCGAACAGGAACAGGCCGCTCTTGCGCGCCTCGTTCGCGATCTGCTGCGCCATCTCATAGACCAGCTGGGGCGAGCCCGGGGCCTTGATCACGAACTGGATCGGCGGGCCTCCGGAGGAGCCGGGCAGCGCCGGCGGCGTGACGACGAAGCCCTCGACCCCGGCGATGCCGCTGACGACCTGCTGGACCTGGGCCTGGATTTCGGCACCGCTGCGGGTGCGTTCGCCCCACGGCTTGAAGGTCATGCCGCCGAAGCCGGAGGCCAGCGAGCCGGCGCCGTTGACCGCGAAAATGGCGTCGTGCTCCGGGATCGCCTGCAGGTCCTTGATCAGCTTGTCGCTGAACCGGTTCATGTATTCCAGATTGGCGTAGCGCGGGCCCTCGAGGATCATGAACACGAAGCCCTGGTCCTCCTCCGGCGCCAGCTCGCTCGGCGTGTTCACGAACAGGAAGGCCGAGGCGCCCAGCAGCACGACCGCCAGGAACACGGTCACCGGCCGGTAGTTCAGCGAGTGATGCAGCCGCCGGTGGTACCAGCCCTGCAGCCCGGTGAAGAAGCGGTCGACCGCCCGCTGGAACCGGCCCCCGCCTTCGACATGCGGCTTCAACAGCTTGCTGGTCATCATCGGCGACAGGGTCAGCGCGACGATGCCGGAGATGATGACGGCGCCGGCCAGGGTGAAGGCGAACTCCCGGAACAGCGCCCCGGTCAGGCCGGTGGCGAAGCCGATCGGGGCATAGACGGCGGCCAGGGTGATGGTCATCGACACCACCGGCCCGGCGATCTCCGCCGCGCCCTGCAACGCCGCCTGCCTGGGCGTCAGCCCCTCCTCGATATGGCGGTGGATGTTCTCCACCACCACGATGGCGTCGTCGACCACCAGGCCGATGGCCAGCACCATGGCCAGCAGCGTCAGCGTGTTGATCGAGTAGCCGAGGGCGTAGAGGCAGAACAGCACGCCGATCAGCGACAGCGGGATGGTGACGATCGGGATGATCACGGCACGGAACGAGCCGAGGAACAGCAGAATGACGACGACCACGATCGCCACCGCCTCGGGGATGGTCTTGCCGACCTCCCAGATCGAGGCCTCGATGAACTCGGTGGCGTCGTAGACGATCTCGCCGCGCATGCCCTCCGGCATCTGGCGCACGATGTCCTGCATCGCCGCGCGCACATTGGCCGCCGTGGTCAGCGGGTTGGCGGCCGGGGTCGGGTTGATGGCGATGAAGATCGCCTCGCGGCCGTTGAAGGTGACGCGCGCGTCATAGCTTTCGCTGCCCAGCTCGACCCGGGCCACGTCCTTCAGCCGGATGATGTTCGACCCGTCCGAGCGCACCACCAGGTCGCCGAAGGCCTCGGCCGTGCGCAATGTGGTGTCGGTGCGGATGGCGAAGGTGACCAGCTCACCCTCGGTCCGGCCCGGCGCCGACTGGAAGTTGTTGGCCCGGATCGCCGTCACCACATCGGCCGCCGTCACCTTGCGCGCGGCCAGCCGCATCGGGTCGACCCAGACCCGCATGGCGAAGCTCTTGGCGCCCAGGATGTCGGCATCGGCCACGCCCTCGGTGGTCGAAAGCTGCGGCTGCACCACCCGGGTGATGTATTCGGTCACCTCTTCCGGCGACATCCGGTCGCTGTCCAGTGCGATGTACTGGATCGCGATGTCCTGGCCGGTGCCCTTCACCACCACCGGGTCCTTCGATTCGTCCGGCAGGTCGTTGCGGACCTGCTGCACCTTGGTCAGCACCTCGGTCAGCGCCGAATCGGGGTTGGCGTTCAGCCTCATATGCACCGACACGGTGCTGACGCCCTGGACCGAGGAGGACGTGACGTAGTCCAGCCCCTCCGTGCTTGCCACCGCCTGCGCGATCGGGGTGGTGATGAACCCCTGCATCAGGTCGGCGCTGGCGCCCGGATAGGCGGTGGTGATGGTGATCACCGTCTCCTCGGTCTTCGGGAACTGGCGCACCGGCAGCGTCGCCAGCCCCTGCAAGCCGAGCAGCAGGATCAAGAGGCTGATCACCGAGGCCAGCACCGGCCGGCGGATGAAGATCGAGGTGAAGTTCATGATTCCCCCTTCCCGGCCGGCTCAGGACCCGGCCGGCGGAGGACGGGTGGGGTCGACCGAGTTGTCGATCACCACCGGGAACCCGTTCTGCAGCTTGAGCTGGCCGGAGGTGACGACCTGGTCGCCCACCTTCACCCCCTCGACGATCTCGGCGAGATTGCCCTGGCGCTGGCCGACCCGGACGAAGACCTGCTCGACCGACAGCTGCGGCCCGGCCGGCGCCTGGCCTTGGGCGGCCTCGCCGGCAGGCTGTTGCTGCTGGCCGGCCTCCGCCTGTTTCTCGCGGATTGTGAAGACGGTGTCGCCATAGAGGCTGAAGGTGATCGCGGTCTGCGGCACGGTCACCACATTCGGCCGCTCCGGCAGGATCAGCCGGACATTGGCGAAGAAGCCGGGGCGCAGCTTGAGGCCGGGATTGTCGATGGTCGCCCGCACCTTGACCATGCGGCTGGCGGCATCGACCACCGGCTCGATGCCGCTGACCTCGCCGCGGAACACCTCGTCCGGGAAGGCGTCGGCCCGCACCTCGACCTTCTGGCCATGGCTGATGCGGCTGAACGCCTGCTCCGGCAAGGTGAAGTCGGCATAGACCTGGTCCAGGCGCTGCAGCGTCACCAGCGCGTCGCCGGCGGCGACGTAGCGGCCGATGTCGATCTTGCGGATGCCGACGATGCCGGCGAAGGGCGCCATCACCGCCTTCTTCTCGATCACCGCCTGGGCGCGCGCCAGCTGGGCCTGGGCCTTCAGCAGCTCGGCATTGGCGGAGTCGAGGTCGGCCTGCGGGGCGTTGCCGCGCGACCGCAGCGACGACACCCGGTCCAGGACCCGCTGCGCCAGGTCGATCGCCGCCTGGTACAGCCGCACATCCGTCTGGTCGATCGAATCATCCAGCTGCACCAGCCGCTGCCCGGCCTGGACCGTGTCGTTGGCCTTGAAGTCGATCGACTTGACCGTGCCCGCGACCTCGGAGGCGACCTCGATGCCTTCGACTGCGGAGACGCTGCCGATGCCCTCGAGATAGTCGGTCCAGGTCTTCGCCTCAGCCTTGGCGGCGGAGACGGTGACCGGCGGGATCTGCGGATTGGCGAACATCTCCGCCACCACCTGATCGCGCTTGAGGTTCATGCCGACGAGCCCGCCGACGATGACGATCAGGGCGACTCCGACCAGAATGAAGCGGAGGATCATGCGCGATTCCGTCCCCAGGCCCGCTTTTGATCATACGGGCTCGTGCTGTGAATCGAAAAGCGCAGCACCATACACTAGACCGCGGCGTCCAACCTAACTTGAAGCATACATGCATGTACGGCATGGGTAACCGGGGCATACATGCTGCGGCGGCATCGCTTCGCCGCGGCCGCCAACGGCCTTCGCATTGTCCCTTTCACCGACTAAGGTGCCGGTGGGACTGGACGGGACCCCGCGCCATGCAAGTCTATCTGCCGATCGCCGAGGTCTCGGTAAACGCCCTGCTGATTCTCGGCATGGGCGGGCTGGTCGGGTTCCTGTCCGGCTTGTTCGGGGTCGGCGGCGGCTTTTTGATGACGCCGCTGCTGATCTTCATCGGCATCCCGCCGGCGGTTGCGGTCGGCACCCAGGCGAACCAGCTGGTCGCGGCCAGCGTCTCCGGCATGCTGGCGCATCTGCGGCGCGGCAATGTCGACCTGAAGATGGGGCTGGTGCTGCTGGCCGGCAGCGTCGTCGGCAGCGTGCTGGGGGTGCGGCTGTTCAGCCTGCTGCAGTTGCTGGGCCAGATCGACCTCGCCATCAACCTGTTCTACCTGCTGTTCCTGGGCACGGTCGGCGCGCTGATGCTGGTCGAGAGCCTGCGGTCGATGCTGCGACGCCGCCGATCCCCCGGACAGCGGCGCAAGCTGCACAAGCACGGCTGGTTCCACGGCCTGCCGTTCAAGACCCGGTTCCCGAAGTCGCGGCTGTACATCAGCGCCCTGGCGCCAATCGCGATCGGCGCGCTGGGCGGCTTCCTGACCGCGATCATGGGCATCGGCGGCGGCTTCATCCTGGTGCCGGCGATGATCTACGTGCTCGGCATGCCGGCCTCGCTGGTGGCCGGCACTTCGCTGTTCCAGATCATCTTCACCACCGCCCTGGTCTGCTTCCTGCAGGCGCTGCAGAATCAGACGGTCGACGTGCTGCTGGCCCTGCTGCTGCTGGCCGGCGGCGTGATCGGCGCCCAGTTCGGCACCCATGCCAGCGGCCGGCTGCGCGGCGACCAGGCCCGCGCCCTGCTGGCGACGCTGGTGCTGATCATCTGCATCAAGGTCGGCTTCGACCTGATCGGCACGCCGGCCGACCTGTTCACCGTCGCCATGCGCCGGGGGGGCTGAGCCGTGCGGCGTCTCCTCCTCGCCGTCGTCCTCTGGACCGCGGCACTGACCGTCTGCCGGCCCGGCGCCGCCCAGGACCTGGTGGCCGACCTGTCCGACCACGTCATCGCCATCAACACCGGTTTCACCGGCACCAAGGTGCTGCTGTTCGGCGCCACCGAGGGCGAAGGCGACGTGGCGGTGGTGGTGCGCGGCCCGATCGACCGGGCCACGGTGCGCGAGAAGGACCGCGTCGCCGGGATCTGGCTGAACCATGCCAGCATGAAGTTCGGCGGCGTGCCCGGCTTCTACGCCGTCGCCTCGAGCAAGCCGCTGGAGCAGATGGCCGCGCCCAATGTGCTGGAGCGCGCCGGCATCGGCCTGAAATACCTGCAGCTGGTCCCGGGCGAAGACGACCGCGAGGCCGGACCCGAGGCCATTGCCGCCTTCCGCGATGCGCTGATCCGCGGGCTGCAGCGCGACGGCCTGTACGTCACCGACACCGGCCAGGTCAGCTTCCTCAGCGGCCGGCTGTTCCGCACCCGGATCGAGTTCCCGGCCAACGTCCCGACCGGCCAGTACCAGGTCGAGGCGTATCTGTTCCGCGGCGGCCAAGTGGTCGACGCCCAGACCACGCCGCTGATCGTCGGCAAGGTCGGGCTGGGCGCCGCGATCTACGAGTTCGCCCAGGGCGAGCCGGCGCTGTACGGGCTGGCTGCCATCATCGTCGCCGTCGCCGCCGGATGGCTGGCCAGCGTCGTCTTCCGCCGCCCCTGATCCCTTCCCATCTATAGAGGGAGCCATGACCGACAACGCCCCAGAGACCCCGAAGACGGAGATGCCGCGCATCTTCCTGGTGGTCGTCGACAACACCGAGGAGTGGCGGGCGGCGCTGCGCTATGCCTGCCGGCGCGCCCAGCACACCGGCGGCCGGGTCGCCCTGCTGCACGTCATCAGCCCCAGCGAGATCCAGCACTGGGGCGCGATCGAGGACGTGCTGCGCGAGGAGGCCCGGCACGAGGCCGAGCAGCGGCTGCAGCGGGTGGCGCGCGAGGTCAACCAGCTGACCGGCACCATCCCGATCCTGCACATCCGCGAAGGCGCCGCGCGCGACGAGCTTCTGGCGCTGATCGGCGAGGAGCCGTCGATCTCGATCCTGGTGCTGGGCGCCGACACCGCCTCCTCCGCCGGCCCCGGCCCGCTGATCCAGTACCTGACCAGCAGCAAGGCCATCGGCCGGCTGCGGATCCCGCTGACCATCGTGCCGGGCCACCTGACGACCGATGCGATCGACGCGCTGAGCTGACGCGCCCCTCCCGCGCACGGCCGGCCGCTTGACGCCGCCATCCCGCGGTGGCATCCGAGCATGACGGGTGCCGCCAGGCCCTGCTTCGATGAATCGAGACATGGACGAGCCAGACAGTCGTCCCGACCGGGACGAACCACAGAGGCGACCCGACCGGATCGCCCCGCCAGGGAACGGACGGCCCAGCGCCGCGCCGGCCGAGAGGCCCCGCTAGAGACCGCGGCCCCCGGCCCGGCGATGCGCCGGCCGCAGGGGACAGACCGCGATGCTGCGCATCTACACGCTATCGAACGCTCGTTTCGTCACGATCGAACCGTCGGAGGGCATCACCTTCCCGTCGGACATGGTCTGGATCGACCTGTTCAACCCGACCGCCGAGGAGGAGCGCCTGGCCGAGGGCCAGCTCGGCCTGTTCCTGCCGACCCGCGAGGAGATGCAGGAGATCGAGGCGTCGAGCCGGCTGTACCAGGAGGATGGCGGCATGTTCATGACCGCCAGCGTGCTCTACGCCACCGAGACCGACGCGCCCGGCACCGCCCCGATCACCTTCGTGCTGAAGGGGCAGACGCTGATCACCATCCGCTATGCCGAGCCGAAATCCCTGGCCGGCTTCATCGCCCATGCCGAGCGCCAGCCGATGCTGTGCCCGTCCGGCTCGGCCACGCTGATCGGCCTGCTCGAGGCCATCGTCGACCGCACCGCCGACATCCTGGAGCGGGTGGCGGGCGAGGTCGACGCCCTGTCGCAACGCATCTTCAAGGTGCATGAGGCCGTGCACAAGCGCACCACCAACGAGGAGCTGGAGGCCAATCTCAAGCAGATCGGCCGCAGCCAGAACCTGGTGTCGAAGGCGCGCGAGAGCCTGGTCAGCCTGGCCCGGCTGCTGAGCTTCCTGGCGGTCGGCGACGCCACCAAGGACAAGGTGTTCCGCACCCATCTGAAGAGCCTGAGCCGGGACGTGCAGTCGCTGACCGACCACGCCACCTATATCGGCAACAACATCACCTTCCTGCTCGACGCCTCGATGGGGATGATCAACATCGAGCAGAACGCCATCATCAAGATCTTCTCGGTCGCCGCGGTGGTGTTCCTGCCGCCGACGCTGGTGGCCAGCATCTACGGCATGAACTTCGACGTGATGCCCGAGCTGAAATGGGCGGCCGGCTATCCCTTCGCCCTCTGTCTGATGGTGCTGTCGGCGGTGCTGCCCTATCTCTGGTTCAAGCGGAAGGGGTGGTTGTAGCCGCGCCATGAGCGGGCTGGATGACACGGCGCGCCGGCGGGTCGAGGCCCTTCTGACCCGCATCGACACTGCGCGCCCGGGCCTGCTGCGAGGCCTGTATCTGGTCGGTTCGATCGCGCTGGACGACTACCGCCCGGGACGCAGCGACATCGACTTCGTGGCAACGCTGGCGGCGCCGCCTGGCCCGGAAGACCTGGACGCGCTGGAGCGCATCCACGCCATCCTCGCGACAGAGCCCGGTCCGGCATTGGACGGCGTCTATCTGGAAGAGGACGCCCTGACCCGTCGGCCGGAGTCGGACCGGCCTGTGCCGTACCACCTGGACGGCCGCTTTCATCGATGGGCGCCCTGCTACGAGGTCAACCCGGTCACGTGGACGGTGCTGGCCGAGCATGGCGTGACCCTGCGCGGCGGGCCCGCCGGCGGCATCGTCCGCCGCCCCTCGCCCGAAGCGCTGGCTGGATTCCAGCGTGCCAACCTCGCCTGCTACTGGCATGGCTGGACCGGCGATCTTTCCGCGGTGCTGGCCGCGAAGGCGCCCGGCGACACGGTCGATACCGAAGCCCTGACCTGGGGCGTGCTCGGCATCGCCCGCCTCGGCTGCGGCCTGGCGGCCGGCCGGATCGTCTCGAAGACCGCGGCCGGCCGCTGGGCACTCGACGCCCTGCCCGGCCCCTGGTCCGGCGTCATCGAGGACTGTCTGGCGGTGCGGCGTGGCGAGCGGCGGAGCTTCCGCACGGATCATGGCCGGCTGGGCCTGGCCTTCATGCAGGCGATCGCTGCGTGTGCTGGCGGCCATCCGTCGGAAGCTTGACCATGGCCTTGCCTCAGCGCCCCGCTTGCAGCCCGGGCCGATGCGTATATATATGAGTATATACGCCCCCGATCCGGTGACTGTCATGCCCGAGACCCGCATCGCCAAGCTGTTCAAGAACGGTGCCAGCCAAGCCGTCCGGTTGCCCGCGGAGTTCCGCTTCGAGGGCGAGGAGGTCTATGCCACCCGGGACGAGCGCACCGGCGACGTGGTGCTGTCCAGCCGCCCCGGCGCCCGCAGCTGGGCCGAGTTCTTCGAGCTGGTGCGGTCGATCGAGGTGCCGGACGAGTTCATGGCCGAACGTCCGATGAATGTCCTGCCGCAGGAGCGCGACCTGTTCGGCGAAGAAGGGCCGTGACCCTTCTCCATATGCTGGATACGGATACGGCCAGCTACATCATCAAGGGCAAGGCTCCGACCGTCGAGGCGAAGCTGTCCGAGATTCCGCCCTCGCGCGTCTGCATCTCGGTGATGACCCGGGCCGAGTTGCTTTACGGCCTGAAGCGCTTGCCGGCCGGTCACCGTCTCGGACTGGCGGTGCGCCAGTTCCTGAAGCTCGTCCGGGCGCTTCCCTGGGATGTCGATGCGGCGGAACACTATGCCGACATCCGCCACCAGCTGGTGACGTCGGGCCAGCCGATCGGCGAGATCGACATGATGATCGCGGCACATTCGCTGTCCGCCGGCGCCGTCCTGGTCACCAACAACACCAGGCACTATGCCCGGGTCCAGGCGCCCCTGACCCTGGTGAACTGGATGGAATCGGCATAGCCACCGGCAGATGGCATGATGACCATCCATATCGCCGGGATATGCCGATGATCGAGCTGCGCCATCTCCGCTACTTCGTCGCCGTCGCCGAGGAGGGGCATGTCACCCGGGCGGCGGAGCGGCTGGGCATGCAGCAGCCGCCCTTGAGCCAGCAGATCAAGCAACTGGAGCAGGCGCTGGGCGTGCCGCTTTTCCGCCGGCTGCCGCGCGGCGTGCAGTCGACCGAGAGCGGTCTGGTGCTGCTGGCCGAGGCCCGCGCGATCCTGGCCCAGCTCGACCGCGCGCTGGAGACGGTGCGGCGCACCGGGCGCGGTGAGCAGGGACGCATCGCCGTCGGCTTCACCAGCTCCGCCGCCTTCCACCCCTTCGTCTCCGCAGCCATCCGCGGCTTCCGCGAGGCCGCACCGCAGGTCGAGATGGCGATGGAGGAGGCCAGCACCGGCGAGCTGGTCGAGGCGCTGCGGGCTGAGCGACTGGACGCCGCCTTCATCCGCTCGCCGGTCGGCGATGCCGCCGGGATCACGGTCGAGCCGCTGCTGGACGAGCCGATGGTCGCGGTGGTGCCGGCCGGCCATCCCCTGGCCGCCGGGCCGGACCCGATCCCGCTGGCGGCGCTGGCGGAGCAGCCCTTCGTGCTGTACCGCCGCCCGAGCGGGCCGGGCCTGTATGATTCGATCATCACCGCCTGCCGCGCCGCCGGCTTCAGCCCGCGCATCGCGCAGGAGGCGCCGCGGCTGGTGTCGACGCTGAGCCTGGTCGAGGCCGGGTTGGGCGTGTCGATCATCCCGGCCTCGATGGCCCGGCTGGACGCCGGCGGCGTCGCCACCCTGCGCCTGGCCGCGCCGCTGTCGGCACCGCTGCACCTGGCCCGCCGCGACACCGAGCCGCTGGGCGCGACCCGGCGCTTCGTCGATCATGTCCGAGGGATGGTCGAGGCCTAGCGAGACCTTTCAGAACGGCGCCTTATCTCTTTGCCGTCATTCCCGCGAAAGCGGGAATCTCTGCCCGGTCGAAGCATCACGAGATCCCCGCTTTCGCGGGGATGACGGGTTGGGGGATCCTGAAAATCCCATTAGCGGGAAAAGCGCTTCGCCCCGGCGACGCAGAGAACGACCGCCGCCGCACAGCCCACCAGGCCCCAGCCGACCGGCTCGTGCAGCAGGGTCGCGGCCAGGGCCAAGCCGAAGAAGGGCTGCAGCAGCTGCAGCTGGCTGACCGCGGCGATGCCGCCCAGCGCCAGGCCGCGATACCAGAAGATGAAGCCGATCAGCATCGAGAACAGCGAGACATAGGCGAGCGCGACGAGGGCCGGCCAGCCGACCAGAGCCCAGGAGGAAGGCCAGGTCAGCAGTGACGCCGGCAGCGACAGCGGCAGCGAGATCAGCAGCGCCCAGGAGATCACCTGCCAGCCGCCGAGCCGGCGCGACAGCCGGGCGCCTTCGGCATAGCCGAGGCCGCAGGCCAGGATCGCAGCCAGCATCAGCCCGTCGCCGAGCAGCGAGGTCTCGCCCCCCTGGCGCAGCGCATAGCCGCCGACGATCGCGGCGCCGAGCACCGAGAACACCCAGAAGGCCGGGCGCGGCCGTTCGCCGCCACGCAGCACGCCGAACACGGCGGTCGCGATCGGCAGCAATCCGACGAAGACGATGGCGTGGGCCGAGGTCACGTAACGCAGCGCCAGCGCTGTCAGCAGCGGGAAACCGACCACGACGCCGAGCGCCACCACGACCAGCGGTACGATGTCCGATCGCTCCGGACGCCTCGGCCGCAGCACCAGCAGCATCGCGGCCCCGAGCAGTCCGGCGATCGCCGCCCGCACCACGGTCAGGAACAGCGGGTCGAGGTCGAGCACCGCCACCCGCGTCGCCGGCAGCGATCCGCTGAAGATGAGGACGCCGAGCAGGCCGTTGATCCAGCCCGCCGCTGCCTCGTTCGAAGGTCCGTCCATGGTCGTTCGTATGGCTTGCATGATGGCCGACCATGACCGGTCCGAGACGGCGAGAGCCAGAGATGGTAGGGTACAGTTTCGCCGAACTGTCCTGGTCCGGAGCCCAGTACGGATGCTCGATCTGGTTCCCTCGCCGCGCAACGGCGCCACGCTTGTCGCCACCGTGATGGACGCCATCCGCCAGCGGATCGAGAGCCGCGCTTTGGCGCCGGGCGCCAAGGTGCCGTCGATCCGCCGACTGGCGGAGTCGCTGGGCGTGTCGAAATCGACCGTGGTCGAGGCCTATGACCGGCTGGCGGCGGAGGGCGCGATCGCCGCCCGTCCCGGCTCCGGCTTCTACGTCGCCCGCCGGGCGCAGCCTTTGACCCTGGCCGAGCCCGGGCGGCGGCTGGATCTGACCATCGACCCGCTGTGGATCGCCCGCCAAGCGCTGGAGGATACGGACAGTCCGACGCTGAAGCCGGGCTGCGGCTGGCTGCCGGCCGACTGGATGCCCGACCCGGCGATCCGGCGGGCGCTGCGCGGCCTCGCCCGGTCGGAGGGCGCCGGTCTGGTCGACTATGATTCGCCGCTCGGCTTCGCTCCCCTGCGCCGGCACCTGGCCGGACGGCTGGCGGAGCGCGGCATCGCCGCCGAGGCCGGGCAGATCCTGCTGGCCGATGGCGGCACCCAGGCGATCGACCTGATCGGCCGTTTCCTGCTGGAACCCGGCGACACGGTGCTGGTCGACGACCCCTGCTACTTCAACTTCCTCGGCGTGCTGCGCGCCCACCGGGCCCGGGTGGTCGGCGTGCCGCGCACCCCGTCCGGCCCCGACCTGGACGCCTTCGCCCGCGCCGCGGCGGAGCACCGGCCGAAGCTCTATGTCACCAACGCCGCCCTGCACAACCCGACCGGGGCCAGCCTGGCGCCGCAGGTGGCGCACCGGCTGCTGATGCTGGCCGAGGCCCACGACCTGGTGGTGATCGAGGACGACATCTTCGCCGATTTCGAGTCGGAACCGTCGCCGCGCCTGGCCGCGCTGGACGGGCTGCAGCGGGTGATCCATATCGGCAGCTTCTCCAAGACCCTGTCGGCGGCGGTGCGCTGCGGCTTCATCGCCGCCCGGCCGGACTGGATCGAGGGGCTGACCGACCTCAAGCTGGCCACCAGCTTCTCCAACGGCGCGCTGGCGGCGCGGCTGGTGCACCGGCTGCTGACCGATGGCAGCTACCGCCGTCACGTCGAGGGGGTGCGCGGCCGGCTGGCGCGGGCGATGGGCGAGACCGCGCGGCGGCTCGGCGCGCTGGGCCTGGTGCCCTGGGTCGAGCCGCGCGGCGGCATGTTCCTGTGGGTCGCGCTGCCTGACGACCTCGATTCGGCCGAGGTGGCCCGCCGCGCCCTGGCCCGCGACGTGGTGCTGGCCCCGGGCGACGTGTTCAGCCCGTCCCGCAGCGCCGGCCGCTACCTGCGCTTCAACGTCGCCCAATCCGCCAGCCCGCGGATTTTTGCCGTGCTGGAGGAGGCGATGCGGGGGTAAGAACGACTCGTCGGTCGTCAGAACGCGTCGCCTCTCCCCCAAACAAAAAGGGCGCCCCGCAGGACGCCCCTTTGTCTTCCGCGCCAAGCCGTCAATCAGGCCAGTTCGGGTTCCTTGGCCGCGTCGTCGGAGGGAACCGGGGCGGTCGGGTTCTCGATGTAGTCGAACGTCAGGCTCTCGCCATCCGCCGCCACGTCGACCCGGACCTGGCCGCCCTTGACCAGCTTGCCGAACAGCAGCTCGTTGGCCAGCGGCTTCTTGATGTGCTCCTGGATCACCCGGGCCATCGGCCGGGCGCCGTAGAGCTCGTCATAGCCGCGCTTGACCAGCCACTGCCGGGCCGCCGAGGACAGCTCGATGGTGACGTGCCGGTCGGCCAGCTGGGTCTCGAGCTGGATCACGAACTTGTCGACCACCTGGGCCACGATCTCCGGCGTCAGATGGCCGAAGGCGATGGTCGCGTCGAGGCGGTTGCGGAACTCCGGCGTGAACATCCGGTTGATCGCCTCCGTCCCCGCATCGTCCTTGCGGCTGGCGCCGAAGCCGATCGACTGCTTGGTCAGCTCGGTGGCGCCGGCATTGGTGGTCATGATCAGGATGACGTTGCGGAAATCGACCGACTTGCCGTTGTGGTCGGTCAGCTTCCCGTGATCCATGATCTGCAGCAGGATGTTGAAGACGTCCGGATGCGCCTTCTCGATCTCGTCCAGCAGCAGCACGCAATGCGGGTGCTGGTCGACCGAATCGGTCATCAGCCCGCCCTGGTCGAAGCCGACATAGCCCGGCGGGGCGCCGATCAGCCGGCTGATCGAATGCCGCTCCATGTATTCCGACATGTCGAAGCGGACCAGCTCGATGCCGAGCAGCTTCGACAGCTGGCGCGCCACCTCGGTCTTGCCGACGCCGGTCGGGCCGGAGAACAGGTAGTTGCCGATCGGCTTCTCCGGCTCGCGCAGGCCGGCGCGGGCCAGCTTGATCGCCGCCGACAGCGCGTCGATCGCCGGATCCTGGCCGAACACCAGGGTCTTCAGGTCGCGATCCAGGGTCTGCAGCAGCGTCTTGTCGTCGCGGCTGACGCTCTTCGGCGGGATCCGGGCGATCTTCGCCACCACCGCCTCGACGTCGCGCATGCCGATGGTCTTCTTCCGGCGCGACGGCGGCAGCAGCATCTGAGCGGCGCCGGCCTCGTCGATCACGTCGATCGCCTTGTCCGGCAGCTTCCGATCGCCGATGTAGCGGGCCGACAGCTCCACCGCGGTGCGGATCGCGTCCGCGGTGTAGCGCACCTGATGGTGCTTCTCGTAATAGGTCTTCAGCCCCTGCAGGATCTTGATCGTGTCCTCGATCGACGGCTCGTTGACGTCGATCTTCTGGAACCGGCGGACCAGGGCGCGGTCCTTCTCGAAGTAGTTCCGGTATTCCTTGTAGGTGGTCGAGCCGATGCATTTCATCGCGCCCGAGGCCAGGGCCGGCTTCAGCAGGTTGGAGGCGTCCATCGCCCCGCCCGAGGTGGCGCCGGCGCCGATCACGGTGTGGATCTCGTCGATGAACAGCACCGCGCCGGGCAGGTTCTCCAGCTCGGTCATCACCGCCTTCAGCCGCTCCTCGAAGTCGCCGCGGTAGCGGGTGCCGGCCAGCAGCGCGCCCATGTCGAGCGCGAAGATGGTGGAGTCCGCCAGCACCGGCGGCACCTCGCCGTCGACGATGCGGCGGGCCAGGCCCTCGGCGATCGCGGTCTTGCCGACCCCGGGATCGCCGACATAGAGCGGGTTGTTCTTCGAGCGGCGGCACAGGATCTGGATCGTCCGCTCGATCTCGGCCTCGCGGCCGATCAGCGGGTCGATCTTGCCCTTCGACGCCTTCTCGTTGAGGTTGACGCAATAGGTCCGGAGCGCTTCAGAGCCCTTCTTCACGACCTTCTCCGCCTGCGCATCCTCGTCGGCGCCCGAGACCGGGCGCGATTCCCCAGCCCCGGCGCTCGGCCGCGCCGCGCCGGAGGCGCCGGCCTTGGCGATGCCGTGGCTGATGTAGTTGACCGCGTCGAAGCGGGACATGTCCTGCTCCTGCAGGAAGTACACCGCGTGGCTCTCGCGCTCGGAGAACAGGGCGACCAGGACGTTGGCGCCGGTCACCTCCTCCCGCCCCGAGGACTGGACGTGGATCGCGGCGCGCTGCAGCACGCGCTGGAAGCCGGCGGTCGGCTTCGCGTCCTCGATCCCGTCGATCTTCAGGGTCGCGAGCTCGGTGTCGATATAGCCAACGAGATCACGGCGCAGCTTTTCGAGATTGACGCCGCAGGCGCGCATCACGGCCACGGCATCCTGATCCTCGGACAGCGCCAGCAGCAGGTGCTCGAGCGTGGCGTACTCGTGCCGTCGCTCATTGGCGAAAGCGAGGGCCCTGTGCAGCGTCTGCTCCAAATTCCGCGAGAGCATCGGTCGTCCCCATGCCGGGAGGGCCTGCCAGACCTCTGGTCAGGCCTTCTCAAGAATACATTGTAGAGGATGCTGATTGCGGCGCGCGAAGTCCATCACCTGCGCCACCTTCGTCTCCGCCACCTCATAGGTGAAAACGCCGCAGACGCCCACACCCCGACGGTGAACATGGAGCATGATGGTGGTGGCTTCCTCGCGGCTCTTCGCGAAGAAGCGTTCCAGGACATGGACGACGAACTCCATCGGCGTGTAATCGTCATTCAGCATCAGGACCTTGTACATGGACGGCTTCTTCGTCCGCGTCCTGGTCTGAACGACAACCCCCGTGCCGGCGTCGTTGCCGCCTCCTCGATCATCCTTCCGTTCGGTGTCGCTCATGGATATGGGATGCGTGCTGCCGGTTTTGAACCCGACCATGATGATAGTGCCGCTGGGCCCGGAGTTGTAGGCCCGCGATGCGGAAAGAATGCGATGGCTGAAATGCGAACGGCCCCGGCGACAATGTCGCCGGGGCCGTGGGTCGCTCTGATCCGGGGAGGACGGATCAGGCGGCGATCGGCTTGGACAGGGTCTCGACCGCAACGTTGACGCGGGCCGCGATCGGCGCCACGGCGTCGTTGGTCACCTTCAGGCCCAGCTCCGACAGCTTGCTGCTCTCGGCGACGATGCCGTCGAAGGCGGTCTTGGTGTAGGCCGACTGCAGGTCGACGACCTGACGCAGGGTCTTGGCGGCGAACAGCGAGCGGGTCGCCTCGGCGGCCTGCTCGGCGGCGCCGTGCTGCAGGGCGAACCAGGCCCGGGTCAGCTGCTCGGTGCCCTGGGCAAAGATCGAGGCCGACGCGAACACGGCGTCGACATTGCCCTTGGTGAAGGCAACGAGGTCGTCATAGCTCTTGGTCGCGGCCAGGGCGGCCTTCTCGAACTGGTCCTTGGACAGGGCGAGGCCCTGAGCGACATTCTTCTCGACGGCGGCCTGGCTGGCCTTGACGGTGTCAGTCACGGTGTCCCTCACGGTCTCGATGTTGGTGTCGACGGCGGCGAGCTTGCTCGTGCCGGCACGGCTCTTGGCGGTGGTCATGGCGAACGGCTCCTCATGCTTTGCAGCGATGGCCGCCGCCGAGGGGCGCCGCCCAGTCATGCTGCACTGCAACATGCCGCGAATATGGGCAGATCGATTCGATCTGTCAACGTTTTTTGTGCACTGCAACATGTCCGATGTAATAGCAAGCCGGTTGCCTCGGATCCGGCGATGCTGCCAGGATGTCTGCAACCTGCGGACGTCGGAGAGCCGGCATCTTTTTGCCGTGTTCACGAATTGGTTTATGGACAAAAATCAACGACTTAAATTACACTTCTGAAATCACGCCTGAACCAAGATCCGCAAGTGGCGTGGAGCGGGGGGTTGGCATGGCACGTTTCTTTGCGCGATCGGCGGCGGCCCTGTTTGCCTGCCTTGCCCTGGTCCTGCTGGCCGCCCCGGCGGAGGCGGCGTCGCGCTTTGCCGCCTATGTCATCGACGCGCGCACCGGTGAGGTGCTGCACGAAGAGAACGCCAACCAGCAGCTGTACCCGGCGTCGCTGACCAAGCTGATGACGCTGTACCTGACCTTCCGCGCCCTCGACCGGGGCGACCTGACCCTGGACACGCGGCTGGCGGTGTCGAGCTACGCCGCCTCGCAGTCGCCGACCAAGCTGGGCCTGCCGACCGGGTCCCGCATCCGGGTCGAGGACGCGGTTCTGGGCCTGGTCACCCAGTCGGCCAATGACGCGTCGGTGGTGCTGGCCGAGGCGATCGGCGGCAGCGAGTCCCGCTTCACCCGGCTGATGACCCAGCAGGCGCGGGCGCTGGGCATGAGCCGCACCAACTTCAGTTCGACCAACGGCCTGCCGGACCCCGACAACGTCTCGACCGCGCACGACATGGCGGTGCTGGCCCGGGCGCTGATCAGCGACTATCCGCAGTACTACCCGTATTTCGCGACCAAGAACTTCCGCTACCGCGGCCGCAACTTCCCGAACCACAACCGGCTGATGCAGTCCTATGCCGGCATGGACGGGATGAAGACCGGCTACATCCGGGCTGCGGGCTACAACCTGGTGGCCTCCGCCGTGCGCGGCCGCACCCGGCTGATCGGCGTGATCTTCGGCGGCACCAGCCCGATCATGCGCAACGCCAAGATGGCGGAGCTGCTGGACGAGGCCTTCGAGTCGCATGAGGGCACCGGCGCCTATGTCGCCGAGGCGCCGGCTGCGGCGACGCCGCGGGTGGCCGCCACCCCGTTCCAGCCGCCGCTGCCCGACCGCCGGCCGGAGCTGCAGGACGAGCCGCTGCTGGCCTCGGCCGAGGGCGAAGGCGACGCCGAGGATGACGGCTCTGTCGGCAATGACGGCATCGGCGCGATGATCGCGCTGCACGCCGCCACGGCCCGTCCCCGGGCGCAGAAGGTGGCCTTCGAGCCGGTGCCGAGCGCCCTGGCCGACGTGCCCCTGCCCAAGCCCCGGCCGCTGCGCCGGCACCGCTGA
>JAEKLZ010000144.1 GCA_019508225.1 Inquilinus limosus
CCAGCCCGGCCTCGTCGCCGCTCTCGGCCCGGGCCACCAGCACGTCCTGGGTGTTCGAGGCGCGCAGCAGCCACCAGCCATCCGCCGTGGTCACCCGGGCGCCGTCGATGTCGTTGATGTCGGCGCCAGACTGGCGCAGCCGGGCCATGACCTCGTCGATCACCGCGAACTTCCGGCTCTCATCGACCTGGAAGCGGACCTCGGGCGTCGAGACGGTGCTGGGGAAGGTGTCGCGCAGGGCCGCCAGCGTGCCGCCGCTGCGGCTGACCTGGGCCACCAGCCGCACGCCGCAATAGAGGGCGTCGTCGAAACCGTACCACTTGTCGGCGAAGAAGATGTGGCCCGACATCTCGCCGGCCAGCGGCGAGTTCACCTCGGCCATCTTCGCCTTGATCAGGGAATGGCCGGTCTTCCACATCAGCGGCGTGCCGCCCAGCTTCGCGATCGCGTCGAACACGGTCTTGCTGGTCTTGACGTCGGCGATCACGGTGCCGCCGGGGTACCGCGGCAGCACGTCGATGGCATAGACCGCCACCAGCATGTCGCCCGGGATGATCCGGCCCTGGCCGTCGATCGCGCCGATGCGGTCGGCGTCGCCGTCGAAGGCGATGCCGAGATCGGCCTTCACTTCGGCCACCTTGGCCTGCAGCGCCACCAGATTGTCCGGGATGGTCGGGTCCGGGTGATGGTTGGGGAAGCGGCCGTCGATCTCATCGAACAGCAGGATGTGCTTGCCCGGCAGCTTCGCGGTCAGGCGGCGCAGCACCTCGCCGGCGGCGCCGTTGCCGTTGTCCCAGACCACGGTCAGGTCGCGGGTGCCGTCATAGTCGCGCAGCAGCCGCTCGACATAGAGGTCGCGCAGGTCGAGGTCGCTGACCTTGCCCGCGCCCGCCTCCAGGTCGCCGGCCGTGGCGATGCGGCCGATCTCCAGGATCTGGTCGCCATAGACCGGGCCGCTGCGCAGCACCATCTTGATGCCGTTGTAGTCCGGCGGGTTATGCGACCCGGTGACCATCACCCCAGCATCGGCATCCAGGTGCTTCTGGGCGAAGTACAGCATCGGCGTCGGTCCCAGCCCGACGCGCACGACCTCGATCCCGGTCGAGGCCAAGCCCTGGACCAGCGCCGCCTCCAGCTCCACCGAGCTCAGCCTTCCGTCATAGCCGACCACCACCTGCCGGCCGCCCTTGCGCTTGACGATGGTGCCGAAGGCGGCGCCGACCGCCCGGTAGTCGGCGGCGTTCAGGGTCTTTCCGATGACGCCGCGGATGTCGTATTCGCGCAGGACGGTGGGGTGGAAGCTGTGGGTCATGATACGGCGCTGGTCCTCGAACGGGTCTTGACGGTCAGTTGGCCGAGCCCGGGACCGGGCGGCCGATGCTGTGATAGTGGAATCCGGCCGCTTCCATATCCGCCGGCTTGTAGACGTTGCGCAGGTCGACGAAGACCGGGCCGCCCATCAGCTTGATCATCCGGGCCGGGTCGAGGGCGCGGAACTCGTTCCATTCGGTCAGCACCACGGCGCCGTCGGCGCCGCGCAGCGCCTCATAGGCGCCGGTCGCATAGTCGATGTCGGTCAGCAGCTTGCGCGCCTCCTTCATCGCCTCCGGGTCGTAGGCGCGGATCCGGGCCCCGGCCTGCTGTAGCGCCGGCACCACGGTCAGGCTGGGCGAATCCCGCATGTCGTCGGTGTTCTGCTTGAAGGCCAATCCCAGCACGGCGATGGTCTTGCCGGCGACGTTGCCGCCGAAGGCGGCGACCACGCGCTCCGCCATCTCGTCCTTGCGCGCGTCGTTGACCGCGATCACGGCCTCGATCAGGCGTTGCGGGGCGCCGGCGTCTCGCGCGGTCTGGACGAAGGCCAGGGTGTCCTTGGGGAAGCAGGACCCGCCATAGCCCGGCCCGGGATGCAGGAATTTCGGCCCGATCCGCTTGTCCAGGCCGATCGACCGGGCGACGTCATGGACATTGGCGCCGACCTGCTCGCACAGATTGGCCACCTCGTTGATGAAGGTCACCTTCATCGCCAGGAAGCTGTTGGCGGCGTATTTGATCAGCTCCGCCGTCTCCAGCGCCGTCGTCACGATCGGCCGCTCGATCAGGTACAGCGGCCGGTAGACGTCGGACAGGGCCTTCTTGGCGCGGTCGCCATCGGTGCCGATGACCACGCGGTCCGGCAGCATGAAGTCGCCGATGGCGGAGCCTTCGCGCAGGAATTCGGGGTTGGACGCGATGTCGAAATCGGCATCCGGCCGGGTCTTGCGGATCACCTCGGCGACCTTGCGGCCGGTGCCGACCGGAACCGTCGATTTGGTGACGACGACGGCGTAGCCGGTCAACGCCCGGGCGATCTCCTCTGCCGCGGCGAAGACATAGGACAGGTCGGCATGGCCGTCGCCGCGCCGGCTGGGCGTGCCGACGGCGATGAACACCGCATCGGCGCCGTCGACCGCCGCCGGCAGGTCGGTGGTGAAGGACAGGCGACCCGCCGCCGCGTTCTTCGCCACCAGCGCATCGAGCCCGGGCTCGTAGATCGGCATCTCGTTGCGCTTGAGCTGCTCGATCCGGCCGGGGTCCTTGTCGACGCAGACGACGTCATGGCCGAACTCGGAGAAGCAGGCGCCGGACACGAGGCCGACGTAACCGCTTCCGATCATCGCGATGCGCATGGGGGCGCGTACTCCAATAGTCCGCCGGGCGGGCCGGCAGGGTCACAGATAGCGCGAAACCGCCTCACGCAGGTCGGCGGCCAGGTCCGGCCGGTCCAACCCGTAGGCCAGGTTGGCGGCGATGAAGCCGACCTTGTCGCCGCAGTCGAAGCGGTCGCCCTCGAAGCGCACGCCGTGGAACGGCTGGTGCCCGATCAGCCGGGCCATCGCATCGGTCAGCTGGATCTCGCCGCCGGCGCCGCGCTCCTGCCGGTCGAGATGCGCGAACACCTCCGGCTGCAGGATGTAGCGGCCGACGATCGACAGGTCGGACGGCGCCTCCTCGGGCTTCGGCTTCTCGACCAGGCCGGTGACCTCGGCGACCGTGCCGTCATCCTGGCCGATGGCGAGGATGCCGTAGCGCGAGGTCAGCGCCTTCGGCACCTCGCGCACCGCGATCATGTTGCCGCCATGGCCGGCATAGGCCTGGGTCATCTGCGCCAGCAGCGGGGTCCGGCATTTGAAGATCTCGTCCGGCAGCAGCACAGCGAAGGGCCGGCTGCCGACCAGGTGGCGGGCGCACCAGACGGCGTGGCCGAGGCCCAGCGGCTGGGCCTGGCGGACGAAGCTGAACTGGCCGGGCGGCAGCTCGGCATCGCGCGCCGCCTTCATCTGCTCGGTCTTCTTCCGCGCTTCGAGCGTGGAATAAAGCTCATCATTCCGGTCGAAATGATCCTCGAGCGCGGTCTTGCCGCGGCTGGAGACGAAGATGAACTCCTCGATCCCGGCCGCCTTGGCCTCTTCGACCGCGTATTGCAGCACCGGCTTGTCGACGACGCAGAGCATCTCCTTCGGCACCGCCTTGGTGGCGGGAAGTGACCGGGTACCGAGGCCTGCGACCGGGAAGACGGCGACCTTGACGGGTTCAGACATGAATGCCTTCTCTGAAACTCACGACGCCCGTATGAACGCTTCACACCCCGCCTTGTGCCACAGAGCGGGGCGAAAAGGAACTTAGGCCCGGTTCCGGCCGGTTACGGCAGCACCAGGGGGGCGAGGTACTGGCGGATATTGACCTCGAACTGGCGGTCGAACTCGCCCATCCCGTCCTGCAGCAGCCCGGCCTCGGCGCGGGCCTGGTCGGCGATGCTGGAGCCGTCGGTCACGGTGGTCGACCGCTCGACCCTGACATCGGCATAGCCGCCGGTGATGTTGCCGATCGCGCGGTCAGCCCGCCCTGGGTCGCCAGCTTCTCCCGGGTCAGGGTGGCCTCCTGGATGATCAACTGGCCGATGCCGGCGCGGCCGGCGGCCTGCAGCCGTGCCGTGCCCCAGCCGCGGATCGCCGCCGCCGGGCTCTGCGCCAGCTGCGTCGCGCTCGGCGCCGCCCGGTCGACCGTGTCGACCCGGGCGAGGTTCAGCCGGATCGGCGGGCGGCCGGCGAAGGACACCGGCGCCACGCTCGCCAGCTCCGGCCCGCCGCAGGCGGCGAGCAGCAGCAGGCCGGCGCCGGCGAACAGGCTGCGACGGGTCGGGTGGGGCATCGGAGTCTCCGCTGAGGGATACGCTTGAGAGCAACGCTCCGAAATTGGAGCCTTCCTTGAGTGTGATCAGCCTCTTCCCGTCTTGTCATCCTCGGGCTTGACCCGAGGATCCAGGGGCGGCCAGAGCGGCTCTTCGTGGCCCCTGGATTGCGGGTCAAGCCCGGCAATGACAATAAAAGTCGAGATCAGGATGGCCGAAGTGAGGCGGGCTCAGCCCGCGTACAGGGCCGCCAGCTGATCCCGGTCGAAATCGTAGCGGGTGTTGCAGAACTCGCAGGCGACCTCGACCCGGCCGTCGACCGCCAGGCTCTCGATCTCCGCCTTCGGCATCGACTTCAGCATCGAGGCCACCCGCTCGCGCGAGCAGCGGCAGGAGAAGCGCATCGGCTGGGACGGGAAGACCCGGACGCCGTCCTCATTATAGAGGCGGTACAGCAGCGCCTGCCCGGACAGGGCCGGCCGGACCAGCTCATCATCGGTGGCGGAGCCGAGCAGCACCATGGCACGGCGCCAATCGTCCTCGCGGTCGGTCGGCACCTGCTTCTCGGGATCGGGCAGGCGCTGCAGCATGATGCCGCCGCCGCGCCAGCCGGTCTCGCCGTGCCGGACGGCGGAGCGCAGCCCGGCCTGCAGCTGCTCCGACTGGCGGAAATAATGCTGGGCACATTCCCACAGCGTCTCGCCGGACAGGTCGACGATGCCCTGGTAGCGCTCGGTGTCCTGGCCCTGGTCGACGGTGAAGGCGAGATGACCCTTGCCCAGCAGCGCCGGCACCGTGGTGGCGGTGCCGGCCAGGCGGGATTCGTCGAACATGGCGTTGGCGCGGACCGCGCCGTCGCTGGTGACATCGGCGACCACCAGGCGCACCGGCCCGTCGCCCTTGGCCTGCAGGGTGAACACGCCCTCGTATTTCAGGGCGCTGGCCAGGAGCGCCGTCAGCACCACCGTCTCGGCCAGCAGATGGGCGACCGGCTCGGGATAGGCGTGGCGGGCCAGGATGTCGTCGAGCAGCGGGCCGAACCGGACCAGCCGGCCACGCAGCCCCGATGCCTCGATCTGGAAGGGGAGGAGGAGGTCGTCGCCCCCCGACTGCACCGCCGCCATCGTCACGTCTCTCCCAGGGCCCCCAGGCACCACAGCAGGATGCCCTTCTGGGCATGCAGGCGGTTCTCCGCCTCGTCCCAGACCACCGATTGCGGGCCGTCGATCACCCCGTCCGTCACCTCCTCGCCGCGATGGGCAGGCAGGCAATGCATGAACAGGGCGTCCGGCTTGGCCTGCGCCATCAGCCGCTCATCGACCTGGTAGGGCCGCAGCAGGTTGTGGCGCGACGGCGCGTCCTTGTCGCCCATCGACACCCAGGTGTCGGTGACCACCAGGTCGGCGCCGCGCACCGTCGTCTCCGGGTCGGTGCCGACCGAGATGCGGGCGCCTTCGCGATGCGCCCACTGGATCAGGTCGGCCGGCGGCGACAGCTCGTCCGGGCAGGCCAGGCGCAGCTCGAAGTCGAACATGCCGGCGGCGCGGATCCAGGACCGGGCGACGTTGTTGCCGTCGCCGGTCCAGGCGGCGACGCGCCCGGCGATCGGCCCGCGCTTCTCCTCGAAGGTCATCACATCGGCCATCAGCTGGCACGGATGGGTCTCGTCGGTCAGGCCGTTGATCACCGGCACCGTGGCGTTCTCGGCCATCTCGCGCAGCCGGTCCTCGTCCGAGGTGCGCAGCATGATGATGTCGACATAGCGCGACAGCACCCGCGCGGTGTCGCCGATGGTCTCGCCGCGGCCGAGCTGGATCTCGGCGCCGGTCAGCATCACCACCTCGCCGCCGAGCTGGCGCATTCCGACCTCGAAGGAGACGCGGGTGCGGGTCGACGGCTTCTCGAAGATCAGCGCCAGGGTGCGGCCGGCCAGCGGCTTCGACTGGGCGCCGCGCGGATCGGTGCGCTTCAGCTCGATCGACCGGTCGATGATCCGGCGCAGATCGGCCTTGGACAGGTGGTGCAGATCGGTGAAGTGCCGGATATCAGCCATGGGCCACCGCCTTCGCCGCCCGAGCGGTGCACACCTGGTCGAGGATCGCGACGGCCTCGGCGATCTCCGCAGCACCGATGGTCAGCGGCGGCAGGATGCGGATGACGTTCTCGCCGGCGCCGACGGTCAGCAGGCCGGCGGCGCGCAGCTCGGGCACCATCTGGTCGCTCGGCTGCAGGCATTTCAGCCCCAGCATCAGCCCCTTGCCGCGCACTTCCTCCAGCACTGTCGGATGGCGCTTCACCAGCGCCTCCAGCTCGGCCTGGAAGTGTTCGCCGGTGCGCTCGACCGTCTCGAAGAAGCCGTCGGCCAGGACGATGTCCAGCACCGCGTTGCCGACCGCCATCGCCAGCGGGTTGCCGGCATAGGTCGACCCGTGCGTGCCCGGGGTCATGCCGCAGGCGGCCTCCTCTGTCGCCATGAAGGCGCCGAGCGGGAAGCCGCCGCCGATGCCCTTGGCGATGCACATCACGTCCGGCGTGATCCCGGCCCATTCATGGGCGAAGAACTTGCCGGTCCGGCCGTAGCCGCACTGAATCTCGTCGAAGAACAGCAGCAGGCCGAACTCGTCGCAGACGCGGCGCAGCTCGCGCAGGTACTCCACGCTCGCCACCTTGATGCCGCCCTCGCCGATGATCGGCTCGATGCAGATCGCCGCGGTCTCGTCGGTGATCGCCGCCCGCAGCTCGTTCATGTTGCCCCAGGCGACCTGGTCGAAGCCGTCGACCAGCGGGCCGAAGCCCTTGATCAGCTTCTCGCCCTTTGCGGCCGAGATAGCGGCCAGGGTGCGGCCGTGGAAGCTGTTGGTGACCGTGATGATCCGCCAGCGCTTCGGGTTGCCGCGGGTGTAGTGGTACTTG
The DNA here is from genome assembly GCA_019508225.1 of Inquilinus limosus. Classification (GTDB taxonomy): domain Bacteria; phylum Pseudomonadota; class Alphaproteobacteria; order DSM-16000; family Inquilinaceae; genus Inquilinus; species Inquilinus limosus_D. Next base: position 7,085 of record JAEKLZ010000144.1, read on the forward strand.
CGCACCAGCTTGGTGGCGCCTTCCCAGGCCTCGGCGCCGGAATTGGTGAAGAACACCGTGTCGGCGAAGGTGGAGTCGACCAGCCGCTGGGCCAGGCGCTCGCCCTCCGGGATCCGGTACAGGTTCGAGGTGTGCCAGAGCTTCGCGCCCTGCTCCTGCAGCGCCTTCACCAGATAGGGATGGCTGTGGCCGAGCGCGCAGACGCCGATGCCGGCGATCAGGTCCATGTATCGTCGCCCGTCGGTCCCGAACAGATACGCCCCTTCGCCCCGCTCGAAGGCGAGGTCGGCACGCGCATAGGTCGGCATCACGGCGGGAATCATGGGACGGGCTCGCTGCGAGTGAGTCTCGGTCAGAGTCTCGTGGTTGCGGGAAGGCTGGGACTAAGCCCAGCTTATGCGGCGCTTGTCAACGCGCGCCCGTGCCGTTATAACGCGCGCTTCGTTCGGGTGGCGAGGCCGGGGTCCGATCCCCGGGGCATGCCCAACCACCCATCCATCGTCTTCCTTCGGAAGGACCGAAAATGCCCAAGATGAAGACCCATTCCAGCGCCAAGAAGCGCTTCCGGCTGACCGCCTCCGGCAAGGTCCGCTACAACTCCGCCTATCGCCGCCACCGCCTGCTGACCAAGACCAAGGCAGCCAAGGAGCGGAACCAGGGCACCAAGATCATGTGCGACGCCGACGCGACGAAGGTGAAGCGCTACCTCCTGGTTAACGGCTGAGCAGAGGAGCGCTGAGCAATGGCACGAGTTTCACGCGGCGTCACCAGCCACGCCCGTCACAAGAAGATCCTCAAGCTCGCCAAGGGCTATCGGGGCCGCGCTTCGACCAACTATCGCGTCGCGATCGAGAAGGTCGAGAAGGCGCTGCAATACGCCTACCGCGACCGCCGCAACAAGAAGCGCGACTTCCGCGGCCTGTGGATCCAGCGCATCAACGCCGGCGTGCGCCAGCACGGCCTGACCTATTCGAAGTTCATGCACGGCATCAAGCTGGCCGGCATCGACATCGACCGCAAGGTCATGTCCGACATCGCCACGCGCGAGCCGGAGTCGTTTAAGGCCTTGGTCGATCAGGCCCAGGCCGCGCTCAAGAACGCCGCTTGATCCATTCCCGCCCGTGGATCAAACCAAACGCTTAGCGTTTGGAAAATTTGATCCACACCTTAATGGGTTGTGGTTCGACCAAGGGTCGAACCACTGGCGGGACTGGATAAAGCGAAAGGAAGCGGGGGTCGGGCCTGAGGGCTCGGCCCCTTTTTTCATGGCCGGTTTCGGTCAAAGCCATCGAGGATACAGGCGATGGAACAGGTAGAGACGCTGAAGCGCGAGGTGGCCGCGGCGCTGGCCCAGGCCCCGGATCTCGCGGCCCTGGACGCCGTGCGGGTCGCGGCCTTGGGCAAGAAGGGCAGCCTGACCGGCCTGATGGCGGGCTTGCGCGACCTCGACCCCGAGGCGCGCAAGGCCTTCGGCGCCGCGCTGAACGTGGCCAAGGACGAGATCGCCGCCCTGCTCGACGCCCGCAAGGCCGAGCTGGAGCGCGCGGCGCTGAACGCCCGGCTGGCGCGCGAGACGGTCGACGTTACCCTGCCGCCGCGGCCGGAGCGCACGGGGCGGATCCACCCGATCAGCCAGACCCGCGACGAGATGGTCGCGATCTTCGCCGAGATGGGCTTCACCGTCGCCGAAGGGCCAGACATCGAGGATGACTGGCACAACTTCACGGCGCTGAACATCCCGCCGGAGCATCCGGCGCGGCAGATGCACGACACCTTCTATCTGCCGGACCGGCCGGACGGGAAGGCGGCGGTGCTGCGCACCCACACCTCGCCGGTGCAGATCCGCACCATGCTGTCGCAGAAGCCGCCGATCCGCATCGTCGCGCCAGGCCGGACCTTCCGCTCGGATTACGACCAGACCCACACCCCGATGTTCCATCAGATCGAGGGGCTGGTGATCGACGAGGCCATCCATATGGGCCATCTGCGCGGCTGCCTGATCGAGTTCTGCCGCGCCTTCTTCGACGTGCCCGACCTGCCGCTCCGCTTCCGCCCGAGCTTCTTCCCCTTCACCGAGCCATCGGCCGAGGTCGATATCGGCTGCTCGCGCAAGGGCGGCGAGCTGAAGATCGGCAATTACGGCGACTGGCTGGAGATCCTCGGCTGCGGCATGGTCCATCCGAAGGTGCTGGAGGCCTGCGGCATCGATTCCACGCGCTACCAGGGCTTCGCCTTCGGCATGGGGATCGAGCGGCCGGCGATGCTGAAATACGGCATCCCCGACCTGCGCACCTTCTTCGAGGCCGATTTGCGCTGGCTGAAGCACTACGGCTTCGTGCCGCTCGACGTGCCTTCGCTGGCCACCGGCCTGACCCGCTAGACCGCCCGCCGCACGAGGCCGAGATCATGAAATTCACGCTGTCCTGGTTGAAGGACCATCTCGATACCACGGCATCGCTGGGCGAGATCACCGACACGCTGACCAGCCTCGGCCTCGAGGTCGACGGCGTCGAGGATCCGGCCGCCGCCCTGGCGCCCTTCACCATCGCTTATGTCAAATCGGCGGTGCAGCACCCGAACGCCGACCGGCTCAGGGTCTGCATCGTCGACACCGGCAAGGGCGAAGTCCAGGTGGTGTGCGGCGCGCCCAACGCCCGCACCGGCATGAAGGGCGTGTTCGCGCCGGCCGGCTCCTACATCCCCGGCACCAAGATCGACCTCAAGGCGGGGATGATCCGCGGCGAGGCCTCGAACGGCATGCTGGTGTCGGAGCGCGAGCTCGGCCTGTCGGACGAGCATGACGGCATCATCGAGCTGCCGGACGACGCGCCGCTCGGCGCCTCCTTCGCCGCCTGGCGCGGCCTCGACGACCCGGTGATCGAGATCGGGCTGACCCCGGACCGGGCCGATTGCGCCGGCATCCGCGGCATCGCCCGCGATCTCGCTGCCGCCGGCCTCGGCACCCTGAAGCCGCTGGACGAGACCCCGGTCGAGGGCCGCTTCAGGACCGATCTGACCATCGGCCTCGACTTCCCGGCCGACGCCGCCACGGCCTGCCCGATGTTTGCCGCGCGGGTGTTCCGCGGCGTGAAGAACGGCCCCAGCCCGGCCTGGTTGCAGGCGCGGCTGAAGGCGATCGGCCTCAGGCCGATCTCGGTGCTGGTCGACATCACCAACTACTTCACCTTCGACCGCAACCGGCCGCTGCACGTCTTCGACCAGGGCAAGGTCCGCGGCGGCTTGCGGCTGCGCCTGTCGCAGGGTGGCGAGACGCTGGCGGCGCTGAACGACAAGACCTACACCCTGCCGCCCGGCGTCACCGTGATCGAGGACGACACCGGCCCGCTCAGCCTCGGCGGCATCATGGGCGGCGCGTCGACCGGCGTCTCCGACCAGACCACCGGGGTGATCCTCGAGGCGGCGCTGTTCGACCCGGTGCGCACGGCGATGAGTGGCCGGGCGCTGGGTGTCACCAGCGATGCGCGCTATCGCTTCGAGCGCGGCGTCGACCCGGCGGCGGTGGTGGCCGGCATCGAGCAGGCGACCCGCATGATCCTGGAACTGTGCGGCGGCGAGGCGTCTCAACTCGTGATCGCCGGGCATGAGCCGGACTGGCGGCGGACCCAGACCCTGCGCCCGGCCCGGGTGGCGAGTCTGGGCGGCATCGACCTCCCGCGCGACCGGCAGGTGGCGATCCTGTCGGCGCTCGGCTTCGGCGTCTCGGATGGCGCCGACGGGCTGATCCAGGCATCGGTGCCATCCTGGCGCGGCGACGTGCAGGGTGAGGCCGACCTGGTGGAGGAGGTGCTGCGGGTCAATGGCTACGATGCCATCCCGGCGGTGTCGCTGCCGAAGCTGACCTCGCTGACCCAGCCGGCGCTGAGCCCGGCGCAGAAGTCGCGCGAGCTGGTGCGGCGCACCCTCGCGGCCCGCGGCCTGGACGAGGCGGTGACCTGGTCCTTCATGGACGGCCGCGACGCCGGCTGGTTCGGCTTCCAGAATGCCGGGCTGAAGCTGCTCAATCCGATCGCGTCGGATCTCGACACGATGCGGCCCTCGGTGCTGCCGAACCTGATTCGCGCCGCCGGCCGCAACGCCGCGCGCGGCCTGCCCGACGTGGCGCTGTTCGAGATCGGCCCGGCCTATCGCGACGCCACCGAGACCGGCCAGGCCATGGTCGCCGCCGCGCTCCGTGCCGGGGCCAATGGCCCGCGCCACTGGGCGCAGCCGCTGCGGCTGGCCGATGTGTTCGACGCCAAGGCCGACGCCATCGCGGCGCTGGAGGCGGCGGGCGCGCCGGTCGCCAACCTCGCGGTCTCGACCGACGCGCCGGACTGGTACCATCCGGGCCGCTCCGGCTGCCTGCGGCTGGGGCCGACGGTGCTGGCGCATTTCGGCGAGCTGCATCCGGCGGTGCTGTCGGCGCTCGGGGTCGACGGGCCGGTGGTCGGCGGCGAGGTCTTCCTCGACGCTGTGCCGCAGCCGAAGAAGAAGGCCGGTACGGCCAAGCCGCTGCTGAAGCTGGCCGCCTTCCAGCCGGTGGTGCGCGACTTCGCCTTCGTGGTCGAGGAATCGGTGCCGGCCGACCGCATCCTCAAGGCGGCGAAGGGCGCGGACAAGGCGCTGGTGGCCGATGTCGCGCTGTTCGACGTCTATCGCGGCCCGGGCGTGGCGGAAGG
>JAEKLZ010000145.1 GCA_019508225.1 Inquilinus limosus
CTCGGCGCCCAGCCGCCGGCGCCGGAATGGGGGGCGATGATCTCCAGCGGCCGCAAATTCATGCTCGACGCCTGGTGGGTCTCGGTGATGCCCGGCCTGGCGATCCTGGCGACCAGCCTGGCCTTCAACCTGCTGGGCGATGCGCTGCGCGACGTGCTGGATCCCCGCCATGCCCGCTGACGTCCCCATGACCGGCGCCCCCATGCTTCAGGTCGAGAACCTGTCGGTGACCTTCGGCCACGGCGCCTATGCCGTCCGGGCGGTGCGCGACGTCAGCTTCGCGCTGGGCCGCGAGCGGCTGGGCATCGTCGGTGAATCCGGATCGGGCAAATCGACGGCCGGGCGCGCCATCATGCGGCTGCAGCCCAAGGGCGCGCAGGTGCAGGCCGACGCGCTGCGCTTCGCCGGCCGCGACCTGCTGGCCCTGTCCGAGCGCGAGCTGACCCGGATCCGCGGCCGCGACATGGCCCTGATCCTGCAGGACCCGCGCTATTCGCTGAACCCGGTGAAGCCGATCGGGGCGCAGATCGCCGAATCCGCGCGGGTGCATCTGAAGCTGGGCAACCGGGCGGCGCGCAAGGCGGCGCTGGAGATGCTGAGCCATGTCCGGATCCGCGATCCGGAGCGGACCATGGCGCTGTACCCGCACGAGATCTCCGGCGGCATGGGCCAGCGCGCCATGATCGCGATGATGCTGCTGAACAAGCCGAAGCTGGTGATCGCCGACGAGCCGACCTCGGCGCTGGATGTCAGCGTCCGCCAGGACGTGCTGACGCTGCTGGACGGGCTGGTGCGGGAGAACGGCTCCGGCCTGATCCTGATCAGCCACGACATCCGCATGGTGGCGCGCTTCTGCGACCGCATCCTGGTGATGTATGCCGGCCGGGTGGTCGAGGAGCTCACGTCCCTCGACGAGGCTTCGCATCCTTACACGCGGGGCCTGATCGCCTCGATGCCCGGCTTCGACGGCCCCCGCCCGCACCGGCTGCCGGTGATCGACCGCGCCGGCCTCGCCGCCTTCGAGGAGACCGCCCGATGACCCCCGGCGAGGCGATGGTCCGGGTGTCGGATCTCGACGTCCGCTTCGAATCCCGCCGTGGCAGCGCGCATGCGGTGAAGCGTGTGTCCTTCGCCGTCGAGCCCGGCGGCGCGCTGGGCATCGTCGGTGAATCCGGCTGCGGCAAGTCGACCGTGCTGCGGTCGCTGGCCGGGCTGGAGCAGCGCTGGACCGGCCGGATCGAGCTGGCCGGAAAGCCGGTCGGCCCGAAGCGCGGCCGCGACGAGCTGGCCCGGGTGCAGATGGTGTTCCAGGATCCTTACGGATCGCTGCATCCGCGGCACAGCATCGGCCGCGCCCTGGCCGAGCCGCTGATCGCCATGGGCATGCCGGATCCGTGGGACCATGTGCCCGGGGCCCTGGCACGGGTGGGCCTGCCGGCGCGCTTCGCCGACCGCTATCCTCACGAGTTGTCGGGCGGCCAGCGCCAGCGCGTCGCCATCGCCCGAGCGCTGGCCCTGCGACCCTCGATCGTGCTGCTGGACGAGCCGACCTCGGCCCTCGACGTGTCGATCCAGGCCGAGATCCTGAACCTGCTGATGGCTTTGCGCGAGGAGCACCGGCTGACCTATGTCTTCGTCAGCCACGACCTCGCCGTGGTCGGCCAGATGTGCGACCGGGTGCTGGTGATGAAGGACGGCGCGGTGGTCGAGGAATTGTCGGCCGACGCCCTGCGCGCCCGCAGCGTCGAGGCCCCCTACACGCGGGAGCTGATCGCCAACAGCTTCCTGTGATCCGCGCCTACTTCCCGCCGTCGACGCTGAGCACCTGGCCGGAGATCCAGCCGGCGGCGTCGGAGGCGAAGAACAGCACGGCGTTGGCGATGTCCTCGACCGTGCCGAGGCGGCGCAGCGCGATCGCGTTCATCAGCCGGGCCTGCCCCGCCTCACCCATCGCCTCCCATTGCCGTTCCGTCGTCGGGTTGGAGCGGACGAAGCCGGGCGCGACGTTGTTCACGGTGATGCCCCAGGCCCCGAGCTCATGCGCCAGCTGCCGGGTCAGGCCGATCTGCCCGGCCTTGGCGCTGGCATAGGCCTGGATCCCGGTCAGGCTGACCCCAAGGCCGGCGCCGCTGGAGATATTGACGATGCGGCCGCCGCCCTTGCGTTTCATCCCCGGCGCCACCGCCTGGGCGCACCAGAACGCGCCCGACAGGTTGACGTCGAAGATCGCCTGCCAGGCGTCGGGCCCGATCTCCTCGATCGGCCTTCCGACCTGGCCCAGCACGCCGCCGGCATTGTTGACCAGCACATCGACCGCGCCCGTGGCCGCCTCGGCCTCGGCCACCAGCGCCTGGACGGCCGCGCGATCGGTGACATCGACGGCGCGCACGGCCCCCGCCGGCCCGATCAGCCGCCCGGTCTCGGCCAGATCCTCCGCCAGCACGTCGCAGGCCCAGACCCGCGCGCCGCGCCCGGCGAAGGCGGCGGCGATGGCCCGGCCGAAGCCGTGCGCGGCGCCGGTCACGATCACGGTCCGGCCGGTGAAATCCTGGGTCATGGAAGCCTCCTGTAGGTTGGGTTCGCCTCGGCGAACCCAACAGAACCGCTTCGGCCACGTCCTGTTGGGTTCGCGGTCGCGAACCCAACCTACGAGTCAGGCCGTCACGGCCTCCAGCTCGTCCAGCAGGGCCAGCGCCATCTCGCGCCGCCCGGCCTCGATGTCGTGCACCAGCGTGATCAGCCGCGCCGTGATCGGGGTCGGCACGCCGTGCTGCGCCCCGATCTCCACGATCGGGCCGAGCTGGGCGTCGACCTCGGTCGGCCGGCGGCGCACCGCCAGGTCGCGCCAGATGCCGGAATGGCTTTTCGCGGATTTGCGGTTGTGCGCCACCATGTCGTCGAAGGACCGGGTGGTCGCCTCCGCCGGCGCGCCGGGGCGAAAGGCCGACGGGTCGAAGCCGTCGAAGGCCTCGGGCCGGATCCCCGCCGCCGCGGCGACGGCGCCGACCTCCAGCCCCAGCCGGGTCAGCACCGGCCGGTAGCGCGGCGCCGCCAGCACGTCGGCGATCGAATCCGGCGTCACCGCCGTGGCGAACAGGAGCGCGCCGTAGATCAGCTTGCCCCAGAGATAGCCCCAGATGTTGTCGGTCAGCACCGCCTGCGGCTCGAACCGGCGCAGCAGGCCGTGCAGTTGCTCGATCCGCGGCGTGCGGTCGCCATCCAGCTCGCCGACCACGACCGCGCCGCGGCCGCCGAAGAGGATCACGCCGGGCTCGATGTAGTCGGCGCCGAAATTGACGAAGCAGCCGAGGGTGCGGGCCTTGTCGATCTTCGCTGCGATCACCCGCTCGTTCAGCCCGTTCTGCAGCGAGGCGACATAGCCGCAGCGTGCCAGATGCGGCGCCACCGCCTCGATCGCCGCCGCGGTGTGGTGCGCCTTGACGCAGAGAAAGATGCGGTCGAATTCGCCCGTGACCGCGTCCGGCGTCACCGCGCGGGCGGGCACCGTGTATTCGGCGATCGGGCCGGTGATGCGCAGCCCGCGGTCGTTGATCGCGGCGACATGCTCGGCCACCTGGTCGACGAACAGCACGTCCACCCCGGCGCGCAGCAGGGCGGCGCCCACGGTGCCGCCAATGGCACCGGCGCCCCAGATCAGGATCGGCGTGGTTGCGCTCATGCCCAAGGCCCCTCGAGCAGGGCGCGGGTCTCGGCCACCGCCACGTCCCAGATCGCCTGCGTCTCCTCATCCGGGCGCTGGTAATAGCCGCCGAAATTGCCGTCGCCGAGATAGCGCCGCACCGCCTCCGGATCCATCACCCGCATCCGGGCTGAATCGATCATCGGCTTGCGCTGGGTCGGCTGGTCGACCCCGGCCAGCCGGGTCCAAGGGAAGTTCTCCATCCAGGAGGCGTGCGAGGCCACGGCGTCGATCTCCTGCACCTTGGCCCAGGTCTCCGGCGCGTTCCACCAGCTGTGGAACTTCACCGCCGCGCCCGGATGCGTGGTCATCCATTCGGTCGCCACCGACTGGGCCGGCTGGTTGCCGCCATGGCCGTTGACGACCAGGATGCGGCGGAAGCCGGTGCGGTGCAGGCTGTCCAGGATGTCCTGCACCAGCCTGGCATAGGTTTCGACCCGCAGGCTGACCGTGCCGGGATAGGCCAGGAAATAGGGGGTGATGCCGTAGGCGACGACCGGGAACACCGGCACGCCCAGCGGCTCCGCCGCCTCCACCCCGACCCGCTCGCTGAGGATGCTGTCGACCGACAGGCTGAGGCCGGCATGCTGCTCGGTGCTGCCCAGCGGCAGCACGGCGCGGTCGTCGCGCTGCAGATACGCCTCCACCTGGCTCCAGTTCATCTCGCTGATCTTCACGTCAAGGCCTCCTGCGGCTCCGCGACGCCCTCGTCCTGCGGCGAGAGCAATGGGACGATCTGCTGGTCGACATCCGCCGGGTCCGGGCTGTGCCGGTACTCGATGGCCCTGACCCCGGGGCGCAGCCGGGGCAGTACGCTCTCGGCGCCGGTCGACAGGATGAGGATGTCGGATTGCTCGATCACGGCGTCGAGCGCCGGGGTGCCCAGCGCGGCGGCGGCGACCTGACGGACATGCGGGGCGAAACGCTGCACCCCGGATTTCATGATCGGCAGGAAATCGGCGAAGCGCGAGGCGATGCCAAGGCGGGTCAGCGGATCCAGCCCGGCCAAGGCCCGGCGCGTCTCCTCCGACGGGATGAAGCGGATCGCCATCACCCGGCACTCGGGCAGCAGCGCCGCGGCCTCGCGCTGGCGGTTCGGGAAGGTCACCACCAGCTCGGCCTCCGCCGCCCGGCGCCTCGCCGATTCGTCGCCGCGCAGCTCGTCCATGGTCAGCGGCTGCACGTCGGTGCCGGCCGGCAGCCGGGACTGGATCGCCGCGGCATAGGCGCGGGTGGCGTCGCGGAACAGGCCGAGCATGACCACGGTGCGGGCCGGCCGCCGCGGTCGGCGCCGGGACAGCCGCGCCTGAACCATGCCGGTCAGGTCGGCCGGCGTCAGCCCGATCGCCACGGCGTCGTCGATCAGGTGGTCGAGCCGGCGCTGGATCTCGGCGATCTCGGTGCGGGGCCGCCGCCGCGGCTCGCCGCTTTCGGCGACGAAGCTGCCGCGGCCGCGCTGGGTCTCGATCAGCCCGGCCTCGCGCAGGCCGCGATAGACCAGCGCCACGGTCATCGGCGCCACCGCCAGCATCTCCGCCAGCTCGCGCACCGACGGCAGACGCTCGCCCGGGCTCAGTTCGCCGCAGGCGATGCCGTATTCGATCAGACCCTTGACCTGGAGTCCCAGGGGCACCGGCAGCTCGCGGTCGATCTGCAGCTTCATGGGGCGCTCGCCTCCTGTATCAATCGACTAGCACACTCATTCGCGCACCGGCAACGCGGTTTCCAAAATACGTCCAAGATGTTGCGTTTGTTTCTGTATCCGGCTGACCCAACGTCGATTGACTCTGTCACGGCCTCAGGGCTAGCGTTCTAATACGCCAGAACACATGGCGACCCGGGAGGGGCTTCAAACAACAGTGGAGGTCGCGATGAGGATGCTGCTCAAGGCAGCCGTGGCGGCGGTATTGCTGGCCGGGACGAGTGTAAGCGCGCTGGCGGTCGAGCGCGGCGGCGAGCTGCGCTACGGCCGCTATGCCGACAGCCTGTTCCTGGATCCGGTGCTGAACGACGCGAATGTCGACATCTGGATCCTGACCAATCTCTACGACACGCTGCTGCAGCCCTCGGCCGACGGGATGTCGGTGGAGCCCGGCCTGGCCACCGCCTGGAAGATCTCCGACGACGGCCTGTCGGTCACCCTGACCCTGCGCGAAGGCACCAAATTCTCGGACGGCAAGCCGATCACGGCCGAGGACGTGAAATGGTCGCTGGACCGGGCGCGCGACCCGAAGAACGGCATCTGGAACAGCCTGGTCGCCTCGATCGGCGAGGTCACGGTGCAGGACCCGACGACCGTGGTGCTGAAGCTGCAGCACGCCGACCCGACGATCATCGCCGCGCTGTCGACCTTCAACACCGGGATCATGCCGAAGGCCGCCTTCGAGGCGACGCCGGGCGCCACCGCCGACGAGAAGGCGCATGCCTTCGCCGAGCACCCGGTCGGGTCCGGCCCCTTCATGTTCGACAAGTGGGAGCGCGGGTCGTCGATGCGGCTGGTGCGCAACCCGTATTACTGGAAGCCGGGTGAGGACGGGAAGCCCCTGCCCTATCTCGACGCGGTCGATTTCGAGATCGTCCCGGACGACGCCACCCGTATCCTGAAGCTGCAGTCGGGCGAGCTGGACGGCGCCGAGTTCATCCCCTATGCGCGGGTCGCCGAGCTGAAGGGCGATGCCGACCTGCAGATGCAGCTCTACCCCTCGACCCGGGTGCAGTACATCGTCATGAACGTCCGGCCGAAGTTGACCGACGGCAGCGACAACCCGCTGGCCAACGAGAAGGTGCGGCAGGCCCTGAACTATGCCGTCGACAAGGATGCGATCATCCAGATCGTCACCCATGGCGTCGGCACGCCGCAGACCTCCTTCATGGCGTCGACCACGCTGTACCATTCCGGCGACGCGCCGCTGTACCCGGTCGATGTCGCCAAGGCCAAGCAGCTGCTGCAGGAGGCCGGCTTCGGCGACGGCTTCAGCACCAAGGTGATGGCGCTGCCGGGCAACCAGGACCAGCTCGGCATCGGCGCCGCAGTGCAGCAGATGTGGGCCGCGATCGGGGTGAAGCTGGAGATCGAGCAGGTCGACAACGCCACCCTGACCGACCGCTACCGCAAGGGCGATTTCACGATGCGGATGGCGGCCTGGACCAACGACATCAACGACCCCAGCCAGATCACCTCCTACTTCGCCTATTCGCCGGTGATCGACGCCCTGCATTCGGGCTGGAAGAACCAGGAGGTCGACACCCTGTTCGAGGCGTCGCAGAAGGAAAGCGACGCCAAGAAGCGAGCCGAGGAATACGCCCGAATCCAGAAGATCTACGCTGAGTCCGGCCCGATCCTGTATCTGTACGAGACGCCCTATCCGGTGGCGCTGCGCAAGAACGTGCAAGGCTTCGTCCAGATCCCGCTCGGCAACAATATCTTCGCCGGGGCGTATCTGACGAAGTGATGCGGATGCATGGGCTGGGCCGGCAGGGCCGTTTCGGGTTCGGGATGTTCGGGTTGTTGAGTCCCCCCTCCCCTCGCGGGAGGGGGCTAGGGGGAGGGGGTTTGCGCCGCTCGCACCACCTGTCGGGCAAAGTACTGGCTCTCGACATACTTCAGTCTTGCCGCCTCGGTTCTCTTCGATCGACAGCCCCCTCCCCCTACCCCCCTCCCGCAAGGGGAGGGGGGACATTTGGGAGCGACGGCGAGAAACGGCGGGACTTCCCCGGCCGGCCACCGCAGCAAGGGGCGCGCCGGTGAACCTCAACCACGTGGCCAAGCGGCTGGTCCAGCTGGTCCCGACGCTGTTCCTCGTCCTGGTGGTGATCTTCGTCCTGGTCCGGCTGCTGCCGGGCGACCCGACCAGCGCCATGCTGGGGGACCGCGCCACGGATGCCGACGTGGCGCGGCTGAACGCCCAGCTCGGCCTCGACCGGTCGATCCCGGCGCAGTTCCTGCTGTTCCTGCAGCGCATCGTCCAGGGCGATCTCGGCACCTCGATCCACCTCAAGGTGCCGGTGATGCGCCTGATCCTTGAGAAGATGCCGGTGACCCTGGCGCTGACCGGCTTCGCCGCCCTGCTGGCCCTGCTGATGGCGGTGCCGCTGGCCTTCGTCGCCGCGATGCGGCGCGGCCGGGCGGCCGACACGGCGATCCGCGGCGCCAGGCCCTTGGACCGGGCGAAGTCGACATATTCCGCGCCCAGCACCTCGATGATCGAGGCGCGCAGGTTGCGCATCAGCACGGCGGACAGGCTCAGCGCCAGGGTCAGGGCTGGCAGGAACAGGTGCCAGGCGCGGTCGCACCAGGTGTCGCCATAGCCGCCGACCGGGAACCAGCGCAGCCCGGCGGCGAACACGGTCAGCAGCACCAGGCCGAGATAGAAGATCGGCATCGACAGCCCGA
>JAEKLZ010000146.1 GCA_019508225.1 Inquilinus limosus
CCAGCCGGCATTGCCGAGCTGCCGCCACTGGTCGTAGTCGCGCGCCTGGCCGCGCATGTAGATCATGCCGTTGATGGCGGAGCAGCCGCCCAGCACCTTGCCGCGCGGATAGTTGATCGCCCGGCCGCCCAGGCCCGCCTCGTGCTCGGTCTTGAAGCACCAGTCGAGGCTGGGATTGCCGTGGGTGTAGAGATAGCCGACCGGGATATGGACCCAGATGGTGCTGGGCTTGCCCCCGGCCTCCAGCAGCAGCACCGAGGCCTTCGGGTCGGCCGACAGGCGATTGGCCAGCACGCAGCCGGCCGAGCCGGCGCCGACGATGACATAATCGAACGTTCCGATCGTCCGCGTCATCGGCCCGCTATCGTCTTCAGCACCATTCCCGTCCCCGATCCGCAGCCTTCTGTGCCGATCTTCCTACAAGGTCGGCAGCGGCACAATGAGCGGAAGCCACCGCGATACTCGACGGGCCGGGCGCCCCGCGCTAACCATTCTCGATCCGACAGGCGAGAGAGCACCGGCATGGCCAGCGACGTCGAAACCGTGACCGCCACCCTGGACTCGCCGCCGCGGCAGCGGATGGCGGCGCATCTGGCGGCGATCGGCCGCGGCCCCGGCCGGTCGCGGCCGCTGACCGAGGCCGAGGCGCAGGACGCTTTCGGCATCATCCTGGCCGGCGAGGCCGACCCGATGCAGGTCGGCGCCTTCCTGCTGCTGGAGCGCTATCGCGGCGAGACTGCGGCCGAGCTGGCCGGCATGATCCGCGCCGGCCGCGCCGTGGTCACCGCAGCCCCCGCGACCCGGCCCGCCCTCGACTGGCCGTCCTACGCCGCCGGCAAGACCCGCGGCGCACCCTGGTTCCTGCTGTCGGCCCTGCTGGCCGCCCGCGCCGGCCACCCGGTGCTGATGCACGGCATCAATGTCCGGGTCACCGAGGGCATCGAGACCGAGGATGCGGTGCGGGCGCTGGGCCTGCCGGTGCCCGAGACCCCGGCGGAGGCAGCGCGGATCCTGGACGCCACCCGCTTCGCCTACCTGCCGCTGCGTGCGGTCAGCGGCACCCTGACCGAGCTGATGGAGCTGCGGCCGGTGCTGGGGCTGCGCAGCCCGGTCAATTCGGCGGCCCGCCTGCTGAACCCGTTCGAGGCCAGGGCCAGCTTCGTCGGCGTGTTCCACCCGGCCTATCAGGACCTGCACCGCGACACCGCACGGCTGCTGGGCCAGAGCGACCTGTGCGTGGTCAAGGGCGCCGGCGGCGAGGCCGAGCGCACGCCCTTGAAGGCGCTGTCGCTGCAGCGCCTGGTGGCCGGCGAGGCGCTGGACGAGACGGTGCCGCCGATCCTCGGCGACGGCCGCGGCGAGCGGCTGGAGCGCCGCGACCTGGAGCACTTCACCGCCGTCTGGACCGGCGCCGCCGAAGATCCCGCCGCCGAGGCGACGGTGATCGGCACCACCGCCGTCGCGCTGGCCGTGATCGCCGGCGACAGCGGCGAGGCCGCCCATGCCCGCCACCTGGAGCGGGCGGCGGCGCTGTGGCGGGAGCGGAACGGCTAGGATTTCGGTGCCGGCGGCACCGGCAGCAGGATCTCCGACGCGATCTTCCAGTCCCGGCCGGTCCGGATCCAGTCGATGATGACCAGGAACGGCCTGGGCGTGCCGTCCTGACCGGCATAGGAGACGGTGATCGTCACCGGATCATAGGATTCGGCGACCTCGCGGGTCAGCCCGACGACCTTGAGCCTCGCCAGGTCCGGCTGCAGCGCCACGGGCCCGGACGCGGCGATGTCGTGCAGCTTCCGCTCGATCGCCTCGTTGCCCCAGGTGGCCGCCCAATTGCCCTCGGACGGGACGGCGCTCTTGGCGACCAGGAGGGCCGAGGGCGAGCGCCAATACATCCCGCCCAAGACCGCGAGATCATGCCGGTTCGCCGCCGCCATCAGCGCTTCGAAGCGAGCGCCGACCGCGATCAGGGTGCGCGCATCCAACGGGTCCCCGGCCGCGGCGGCCGGCGCCACAATCGATGCGGCCGCGAGCGCGACGGCGACCGCTGCGAACATGCTCTTCATCATCGATACCTTCCGCGTTCGAAATGTCTGAATCGCCTACACCTGCGGCTTGGCGGCCTTGGCAGCACCCCAGAGCGAGCCGGGATTGGCGCGGCCGGGATGGAGGGCGAGCATGGCGTCGTAGAGCTCGCGCGCGGTCGAGGTCGACGCCGCCAGCCGGTCGAAGTCGCGGAGGTACTGCCGCGTCTCGCCGATCACGCGGGGATGATCCTCGGCCCCCGGCACCTTGTGCGCGGCGATCACGGTCCCGGCGCCCAGCGCCTCGAGACGGTCGAGCGTGGCGGTCCACTCCAGCCGGCTGTCCCTGTCGGTCTCGCCGAGATAGGGATGGATGCCGTTGTAGACCGCGTCGCCGCCGACCAGCAGCGCGATCGAAGGGACATGGAGGCAGGTCGAGACCGCCGTGTCGGTGCGCCCCGCATCGACCACGGTGAGCCGGTGCCCCTCCAGCTCCAGCGCATCGCCCTGCAGCGGCACGGCAGCCGGGAGGCGATCGAGGATCTCGCCGGGGAAGAGCCGGCGCCAGAAGCCGTCGACGCTGGCCGGCGCCAGATGCGCCTGCATCGCCCGGACCACGGCCGGCGTGGCCACCGCCCGCGCCTCCGGGAAACGCTCCAGCAGTGGCGCCAGGCCGAAGAAGTGGTCGCCATGCGCATGGGTGACATAGATCGCCGTGAGGCGCTTGCCGCTGGCGACGACCCAATCCAGCAGGATCTGCGACTGGGCGGCGGTGAGAAAGGTGTCCACCAGGACGGCATCGCGTTCGCCCTGGATCAGCACCGAGGAGTTCGCCACCCAGGCCAGCGCCTCCTGGCCGGGCGGCAGGTCGCGGCTGAGGCCGGGGCGCTTGATCGTCAGCACATCCCAGCGCAGGGCCGGTCCGGTGGTCATGGCGGCATCCCTTTGCTTGACGGCGATCCGCGAGCGCCGATAAAATAAATATGACCGGTCGTCTTAAATTAATCAAGGAGCCTCGATATGGCATCTCGCCCGGCGGCCCGGCGCGGCCCGAAGCCGAAACCCGGCACCCGCGGCACCCTGGTGCAGGCGGGCCTGGGGATCATGCATGCGGAGGGATATGCGGCGACGGGGATCCAGGCAATCGTCGAGGGCGCCGGTGTTCCCAAGGGCTCCTTCTACAACCACTTCGCCAGCAAGGAGGCATTCGGGGCGGAGGTGATCGACGCCTATTCCGAGCGCGGGCAGGCGAAGCTGCGCGCCATCCTGACCGAGCGAGCGCCTGGCCGGCCATTTCGCCGCCTGGACCGGGCTGATCGAGGCCTGCATCGCCGAGGCCCAGGCCGACGGTTCGGCGGCGCGCCGCTTTCCCGCCCCGTTGCTGGCCGGCTTCGTCATGAACAGTTGGGAGGGCGCGCTGCTGCGGATGCGGGTGGAGAAGAGCGACGCCCCGCTCCTCGCCTTCAGGCAGGTCGTCTTCGGCGGGCTCCTGGCCTGAGCGGCCTCAGCCCTGCCGGTCGCCGGCGATGCGGCCGATCTCCCCGGCGATGAAATCCGACAGCATCCGGACCCGCATCGGCGCTGCTTGCCCGAAGGCGTGCAGGGCCTGGAACGGCATCGGCGGCAGGGGCTTGTCGGGCAGCACGACGACGAGATCGCCGCGACGCAGATCCTCCTCGACGATGCAGCGCGTCACATAGGCGACACCCATTCCCAGCCTGGCCGCCGAACACAGGCCGAAACCGGAATCGAAGCCCACCCGGCCGCGCGTCACGACATTGGTGCCGTCGGCAAAGCGGATCTCGGGGGCCCGTCGCCCGACAAAGTATCGCGCGAAGGGCAGCGCCCGGAGATCGTCGATGCTGCGGGGCGTGCCCCACCGGTCCAGGAAGGCCGGAGACGCGACCAGCACCATCTCGAGCTGCGCCAGGGTCCGGACCATGAGGTCGCTTGCCGGCACGTGACCGACGCGGAAGACGACGTCGTAATCCTCCCGGATCAGGTCGACGGGCCGGTCGGTGATGCCGATCTCCAGATCCAGCGAGGGATGCTGCGCCAGGAACCGCGTCAGGATGGCGTCCATCAGCAGCCGGGCGATCTCGCTGGGCAGGCTGACGCGCAGCCGGCCCCGCAGATCCGCCGAGGGTTGCACGACGTCCGCCGACTGCTCGATCTCCTGCAGCAGCGGCGCCACCCGGTCGAAGAAGGCTTGCCCCTCCGGCGTCAGGGCCAGGATTCGGGTCGATCGCCGGAACAGCTTGGCACCGAGATGCCGCTCCAGCCGCGCGACGCTCTTCGACACGGCCGACGGCGTCGTGCCCAGGTCCCGCGCCGCGGCGCTGAAGGACCCAGCCTCGACGGCACGGACGAAGGCGGCCAAGCCGGGCGCCTCGTTCAGCAGATGGGGCATCGTGACCTCCAGGCACAGATCATGTGCCCGCCTCCCCTCTAATGCGGCTGCCCGGCGATGGGTACATCCAATCCGCAATCCAGCGGAGAAAACAGATGCCCAGGCTCGAAGGAAAGATCGCCGTCGTCACTGGCGGCAACAGCGGAATCGGCAAGGAGACGGCCCGGCTGTTCGCCCGGGAAGGCGCCCGGGTCGTGGTCACCGGCCGGCGGCAGGATGTCCTCGACCAGGCGGTCGCGGAGATCGGCCCCGGCGCCGTCGGCATCTGCGGCGACGTCGCGGATCTCGACCACCACCGCGCGCTGGCCGAGGAGGTCGAACGTCGCTTCGGCGGGCTGGACGTCTATGTCGCCAACGCGGCAGTGATCACCATCGCCCCGTCGGCGCAGGTGACCCCGGCCGAATATGACGCGCATTTCGCCGTCAACACCCGCGGCGTCTTCTTCGGCGTGCAGGCCATGGCCCCGGTCATGCGCGACGGCGGCAGCATCATCGTCACCAGCTCGCTCGCCGCGACCAAGGTCCTGGACAACCACGCCGTCTATGCCGGGTCGAAGGCGGCGGTCGCTGCCTTCGCGCGCAGCTGGGCGCTGGAGCTGAGATCCCGCAGGATCCGGGTCAATGTCCTGAGCCCGGGGCCGACCGAGACGGCGATCCTCGGCAAGCTCGGCATCCCGGAGGTGGAGGTGCCGGGTTTCCTGCACGCGGTGTCGCAGACGATCCCGGCCGGCCGGATGGGCAGCGCCGAGGAGCTTGCCGCCGCCGCGCTGTTCCTGGCTTCGGACGACAGCAGCTTCGTCAACGGCGCCGAACTGCATGTCGATGGCGGCATGGCGCTCGTCTGATAACTCAGCCGCGGCCCGTTCCGGCCTGCCCCGCCTTGTACTGTTCGATCGCGCCGGTGATCAGCCGGTGGTCGTCCTCGTGCGGCAGGCCGGAGACGCCGATGAACCCGACCACCTGGGTGCCGATGCGGATCGGGAAGCCGCCGCCATGGTCGATCATCGGCGTGCGCACCGACGGGCTCTCGGCCAGGGTCCGGCCGCGTGCCTTGAGCCGGTGATGCAGCCACAGGGTGCTGTGGCCGAACTGGCGGACGGCGGCGGATTTCAGGTCGAGCCAGACCTGGTTGTCGGCCGTGGTGCCGTCGAGCGCCGCGGCGAACAGCAGCCGGTCCGCGACCTGGATGCGGATCGCCACCGGCGCCGGCGCAGCTTCGACCAGCGTCCGGCCGATCGCCCAGGCCTCGGCGAAGTCGAAGCGGTCGAAGGCCAGCCGCGACTCTTCGGCCTCCAGCTCGACGGTGCGGGCGGCGTGGTCGGTCATCGGTCCCTCCTCGAATCTCCGGGCCCGATCCTGCCACAGCCGCGCCGCCGATGCGCCGTGCCTCAGTCGTCGTGCAGGGTCAGCGAGCCGTCGTTCAGCCGGCAGCGCAGCGTCGTGACCGGGCCGACCGTCTCATAGGTCGACGGATTCAGGTGCTTCAGGCTGAGCTCGGCCGTGTTGTCCGGGAAGATCCGCAGCCGGATGTATTCCAGCGACATGGCGCCGTTCGCCGCCTCGAAGGCGTGGGTCTCGGAGGTGGCGATGAACTGCGCCGTCAGGTTGAAGGTGGTGAAGGTCGGCACCGCGACCACCGGCGGGCCGCCGGCACCGGACGGGTCGAGGCATTTGGCGAGGTCGATCACCACGCTCGGCTTGTCGCCCTCGCGCAGCTCGCGATCGAGCTTGGCGTAGTCCCAGCCGGCATGATCCGGAGCGGCGTAAGCCGGCGCCGCGGCGGCGGCGAGCAGGACGAGCGAGGCCGCGGCCGAGGCGCGGCGGAACGGATGGCGGATGGTCATCGGCGAGTCCTTCCGGTGGTGGCCGGACATCCGGCCATGGGACCACGATCCTACCCGATTCGCGCCGATGACGAGCCGAGGAGGAGACGGGCGGCCGGGACCCTGCCCGGCCGCCCAGTCCGTGTCAGACGTCCTTGTCGGGATCGATCGGCCCGAACTCGACCATGACATCGGTCGGTTCGGGCTCGTGCGGTGCCAGTGTCGTCCGCTCGGCATCCGCCCAACTGGCCAGCTTGATCACCTGCCCCGCCGGGGCGCCGGCCGGTGGAATCTCGACCGCCTCGAGGATGTAGAGGCCGTCGCCGTCGAGGAGGAAGGTGTGCTCCCCGAACATGGTGCTGAGCTGGGACATCGCCGGATGGTTGTCGGGCAGGGCCTGGGCCCCGAACCGGGTCACCGTCCGGTCGACCAGTGCGGTGTTGAGCTTCATCGCGTGCTCCTGTCGATGGAGCCGCCCCTCGGGGCAGCCTGTCGATCGGGTCGCGCCGGGCCGCATGCCACGGCGCGTCGCGGGACCTCCCACACTCGGGGTGGTGCGATATCGGCCGTCCGCACGACTTACCTATGCGCTGAACTCCATCCTGCAACCCCGGCGGGTCGTTGTTATGATGCAACCCATGACCCGATTGCCACGCGACACCACACGATGAAGCCGGACGATCTCGACCGGCTGCCGCGCCATCTCGACCCGCGCCGCGATCCCTGGCGCCCGGCGATCCGGCCGCTGCCGCCGGGCCGCGCGGTGGCGGCGATCGGCGACGTGCACGGCCAGGCCGACCTGCTGGCGGCGATGCACCGGCTGGTGGCGGACGAGTTCGCGGCCCTGCCCGCCGCCACCGAGCACACACTGATCCATCTCGGCGACCTGGTCGACCGCGGCCCGGAGAACCTGCGCTCGCTGGCCCTGGCGCGACAGGGCGTCGCGGGCGCCGAGACCATCACCCTGCTGGGCAATCACGACGACCGCATGCTGGCGCTGCTGGACGGCGCCACCGATCACGGCACCCTGCGATTCTGGCTGAGCTATGGCGGCGACCGGGTGCTGGCCGAATGCGGCGTCACCGACCTGCATGGCGATTGGCGCGCCCGGGTGCGGGCGGCGATCGGGCCCGAATTGCTGGGCTGGCTGCGCGGCTGCCCGGTCACCCACCGGATCGGTGATCTGGTCTTCGTCCATGCCGGGATCGACCCGCAGCGCGCGCTAGCGGAACAAGACCGCCAGACCCTGCTGTGGATCCGCGACCCGTTCCTGGACTGGCCCGGCCCCTTCCCCGAGGGCGTCGCGGTGATCCACGGCCACACTCCGGCCGACCGGCTGGACCTGGACCACCCGCACCGCATCGACGTCGACACCGGCGCCTTCGCCACCGGCTGCCTGTCGGCGGTGCTGATCCATGGCGACCGGATGCGCGGCTTGCGGGTCTGGCGGCTCTAGGCCGGATCCGGCTCGAGCGTGAACAGCTCCTGCGGCATGCGCACGCCGCGCAGGGCATAGCGGCCGACGCAGACCAGGCCGGCCGCCTCCCCGCCCGCCGCCGCGGCAAAAGCGGAGGAGACCAGCAGCGACTGGTCCGCCGACCGGCACATCTCGGCAATCCGGCTGGTCTCGTTCACCGCCGGGCCGACCACCGTGAAGTCGAGCCGGTGGGCGCTGCCGATATTGCCGAAGAACACCTCGCCGATATGCAGCCCGGCATAGATCTCGGTCACCGGCTGGCCGGCCGCTTGGCGCTGCGGGTTCAACGCCGCGATCGTCGCCTGGGCGCCGCGCACCGCCGCCAGCGCCGCGCGGCAGGCCCGGGCGCGGCCCTCGGTCCCGCCATTCTCCGGCCGGAAGATCGCCAGCACGCCGTCGCCGATCAGCTTCAGCACGTCGCCGCCCGCCGCCTGCACCGCCGAGATCACGGCGTCGGCGTAGTCGTTGAGCAGCGGGATGATCTGTTCCGGCGGCGCGGTGTCGGTGATCCGGGTGTAGCCGCGCAGGTCGCTGAACCACAGCACCGCGTCGATGCGGTCGGCGACGCCGCGGGCGATCCGTCCGGACCAGACGGAGTCGCAGGCGTCGCGGCCCAGATAGGTCTCCAGCAGCGTGGAGGCCATCCGCGCCAGGGTGGCGGCCTTGATCGCCATCGCCAGGGCGGGCAGGGCCTTGAGCAGCCCGGCGATCTCCGCGTCGCTGAAGCCGCCGGGCTGGTCCGTGGTCCAGGCGGAGAACAGCCCGTCCCAATCGGCGATCGCGCCCTCGGGCTCGAAGCGGTTGAGGACGCCGAGATAATCGGTCATCCCCTCCTCCGCCGCCGTGGCCACGGCCGGGAACTCGGCGCAGCTCTCCGCCGTCACACGCCGGCGCATCCACTCCTCGCCGGTGTCGATCAGGTGGAAGAACGGGCTGGCCAGCCACTTCTCCTCGCGCTCGCCCGCTGTGGTGCGGCCATAGCCGGTGAAGCTGGCCTCGTCCTCGCCGCGGCGCCAGCGCACGGCGTTGCCCTCATGGATCGGGTGCAGTGTGTCGATCACCAGCAGGCCGCTGGCGATCGGCAGCCCGGCGAACACGGCCCGGGCGCAGAAGCCGGCCAGCAGCTCGGTTTCCGACAGGCCGATCAGCCCCGCCTCGATGATCCAGGCGGATAGCCCGGTGAGCTTGGATTCGTCCATCGATTCTCCTCGACGGGAAGCTTTACACCAACCGGCAGGCCGGCGCAGCGCCAAGCGGCGGCGTCAGATCACGCCCGCAACGCCATCGATGGCCCTGCAGATTCTCGTCCGGGCGCAGAAGGCCGGTTCAGACGGCGGGGCCGCCCTCGACGCGGAAGCTGGCCCGGTACTGCGCCGGCGAGACGCCGAGCCGCTTGATGAAGACGATGCGCATGCGGTCGGGGCTGCCGAAGCCGCAATCATAGGCCACCGCCTTGAGCGCCCGGTCGCTGCCCTCCAGCAGGTTGCGGGCGGCGTCGACGCGGGCGCGCTCGACGAATTCGTGCGGTGTCACCCCGGTCTTCTGCACGAACAGCCGCGCCAGGTTGCGGCCGCTCATGCCCGCCACCCGGGCCAGTGCCTCGACCGTGAAGGTCGCGCCGATATTGTCCATGACATGCGCCTGCACCTTGGCGATCGGCGAGTCAGGATCGGCCGGCGCGGTCAGGAACGGGCTGAACTGCGACTGGCCGCCCTGGCGCTGCGCCACCACCACCAGCCGCTTGGCCACCGCCAGCGACACCCGGGCGCCGTGATGCTCCGCCACCAGCGCCAGGGCCAGGTCGATGCCGGCGGTGACCCCCGCCGAGGTCACCAGCGCCCCGTCGCGCAGATAGATCCGGTCGAGCTCGACCTGCGCCTTCGGGAACAGCTCGGCCAGGCGCGGCGCATTCTGCCAATGCGTGGTCACGCGATGACCGTCCAGTAGCCCGGCATGACCGAAGGCGAAGGCGCCGGTGCAGATCGACCCGTGCAGCCCCGCCCGCGGCGCGGCCGCCGCCAGCCAGCCGGACAGAAGCGGGTCCGGCGCCGCGGTCGGCAGGCCCGGGCCGCCGGCGACCAGCACCATCGAGAACGGCTCCACGGCGTCGGCGAAGCTGCGGTCGGCGACCATCTGCATGCCGTTCGAGGCGCGCAACGGCGCGGTGTCGGCCGCGACCAGCAGCGTCTCGTAGCGGTCGCCGCCGGCGATGAAGCCGTTGGCCTCGGCGAAGACATCGACCGGCCCGGCGACATCCAGCGCCTGCACCCCCGGAAAGATGGCGATCGCGACCGTCCGCACCCGCATCCCTGCCCCCGTTCCCACGTCATCGACCGATCACACGGCCGCCGCCCGGCCGCAATGTCCGATTTGCGCGTGCGCTTGTCCGGAAGCGCCGCCCCGGCCGCGTTGAGACCGACGGCCGGCCGGACGCACATAGGAGGGGTCGGCGGCGACCGCCGGGCCGACATCCCGAGCAGAAAGGGCCGGACCATGACCGAGACTCACGACGCCCCCGCCACGCCGGCCCCCGACCGGCAGGACCACTGGCTGGACGAGGCGCTGGAGGAGACGTTCCCCGCCAGCGACCCGATCGCCGCCCGCAGCTTCGACTGAGGAGAGCACCATGACCGACTCCATCGCCGGCATCCGCATTCCCGACAGCGCCATCGCCCGGGAGATCACCGAGCTGGTGCGCGACACCGAGAGCGACCTGCTGTTCCACCACTCGACCCGGGTCTACCTGTTCGGTGCCCTGACCGGGCAGCGCAAGGGCCTGAAATTCGATCCCGAGCTGCTGTATGCCGGCGCGATGTTCCACGACATGGGCCTGGTCGACGCCTATTCGAGCCCCGATCTGCGCTTCGAGGTCGACGGCGCCAACGCCGCGCGCGACTTCCTGAAGCGGCACGGCATCGCCGATTCCGACATCGACCTGGTGTGGGATTCGATCGCCCTGCACACCACCCCGGGCATTCCGGAGCACAAGCATCCGGTCGTGGCGCTGGTGACGGCCGGGGTGGAGATGGATGTGCTCGGCCTCGCCTTCCACGACTTCACCCAGGAACAGCGGCGCCAGGTGGTGCACGCCCATCCGCGCGGCCATGACTTCAAGCACGGCATCATCGAGGCCTTCACCCACGGCACCATCCGCAAGCCGCAGACCACCTTCGGCAATGTGAAAGCCGACGTGCTGGCCCGGATGGATCCGACCTACAAGCGGGTCGACTTCACCGAGGTGATCCTGAACTCGGATTGGGAGAGCTGAGGTTTCGCCGCTCGGCTCTTCGCATTGCCTCTCCCGTTTACGGGAGAGGTCGGAGACGCGAAGCGGCTCCGGGTGAGGGCTCTTTGTCGAGGCCTGGGCCA
>JAEKLZ010000147.1 GCA_019508225.1 Inquilinus limosus
GCTGGTGGCGACGCCGTCGGGCCTGACCCTGGCGCCCGAGGGCGGGGCGCACCAGTCGATCGGCTCGCCGCTGATCGGCATGGCCCAGGACGGCCTTGCCAGCTTCGAGCCGGCCTATGTCGACGAGCTGGCGGCGGTGATGGCCTGGGGTTTCGACTACATGCAGCGCGACGGATCCGACCCGGCGGGCGGCGACTGGGTGCGCGACCATGACGGCGGCTCGGTCTATCTGCGCCTGTCGACCCGGCCGCTGGAGCAGCCCAAGCGCGAGATGACCGACGCATTGCGCCAGGCGGTGATCGCCGGCGGCTACTGGCTGCGCGAGCCGGCGCCGGGCGCGTCGCTGGCCATCGTCTACACCGGCGCGGTGGCGCCGGAGGCGATCGCCGCCTTCGAGCAGGTGCTGGAGGACATCCCCGGCGCCGGCCTGCTGGCGGTGACCTCGGCCGACCGCCTCAATGCCGGCTGGCATGCCGAGGTGGCGGCGATGCGCGCCGGCCATCCGGTCGAGCCCTGCCTGGCCCGCCGACTCTTGGCGCCGCTGGCGCCGAACGCGGCGCTGGTCACGGTGCTGGACGGGCATCCGGCGACCTTGTCCTGGCTCGGCGGCGTGCACGGCCATCGGGTCAAGCCGCTCGGCGTCGAGCATTTCGGCCAGTCCGGCACCATCCCGCAGCTCTACCGGAAGTACGGAATCGACGCCGACGCCATCCTCGACGCCTGCGCCGCGGCCCTGCTGGGACGGTGAGGGGGGCGGTTGCGATAGCTGAGAAACGCGTTGCCTCTCCCGCCTGGCGGGAGAGGTCGGGCGTCCGCAGGACGACCGGGTGAGGGCTGGCCCCGGCCTCGACAAAGAGCCCTCACCCGGAGCCGCTTCGCGTCTCCGACCTCTCCCGCAAGCGGGAGAGGCAACGCAGGGGGGTCCTAGGTCTCCATCTCGACTCGGCCGAGCGCCTCGATCTCGATGGTGATTCGGGCGCCCGGCGCGGGCCACTGCGTCTGCACCAGGCTGCCCAGCAGCACGATCTCGCCGGCCCGGAGGACCAAGCCGCGCCGGGCCAGCGTGCCGGCCAGCCAGGCAAGGGCGTTCAGCGGATGGCCCAGCACGTCGCGGCCATGACCGCGCCCGACCTCGGCGCCGTCGATCAGCATCCGGCCGGACAGCGCCGCCAGGTCCAGGCCGCGCCACGCCGCGACCGGCGGACCCAGCACGCAGCCGGCCTGGAAGAAGTCGTCGGCCAGCAGAGTCGGCGCGCCCAGCGTGGCGAAATCGGCATAGCGGTCGTCGACCACCTCGATCGCCGGCAGCACCGCCTCCACCGCATCCGCCAGCGCCTCGCGGCCGTGCTCACCCGGCGGCAGGTCGCGGCCGATCCGGACCGCGATCTCGCATTCGACGCCGATCCGGTGATGCGCCACCGCCGGGAATCGGCCGGGGCTCGCTTGGACATTGGCCTGGAAGATGCCGCCCTCGCAGGGCTCCGGGATGCCGAGGAAGCGCTGCATCACCGGGGTGGTGCAGCCGATCTTCCAGCCGATGCGCGGCCCCAGCCGGGCGGACAGCCGCTCATGCACCGCGTCCTGCAGCCGGCGTGCCGCCGCCAGGTCGGCCGGGCGCAGCGCCTCCGGCAGGCCGGGAAAGGCGCCGGGCTGCAGCCGGTGGTCGCTGAGGATCGCGGCGGCAGCAGCATGGCGATCGATTGCCATCGCGCACTCCATTGGTAGGGCTTTTATCCTCTGCTACGGTGATTCGTCGGACAAGAGGGAGGACGGCATGGCCGGGGTGCTGCTCGTCACCGGTGCCGGCCGGGGAATCGGCGCCGCCATCGCCCGGCTGGGCGCGGCCCGAGGCTGGCGCGTGGCGGTGAATTACGGCCGGTCGCGCGACGCGGCGGAGGCCCTGGTCGCGGAGATCGAAGCGGCGGGCGGCGCGGCCGCCGCCTTCGCCGCCAATATCGGCGACAGCGCCGCGGTGACGGCAATGTTCGCGGCGGTCGACCGCGTGCTCGGGCCGGTCACCGCCCTGGTCAACAATGCCGGGGTGATCGGCCCGGTGACCCGGGTCGAGGCGATGGAGGACCCGCAGGCCCTGGCCGCACTCTACGCCACCAACGTCTTCGGCGTGTTCTACTGCAGCCGTGAGGCGATCCGCCGGATGTCGCGGCGCCGCGGCGGGCCGGGCGGCGTGATCGTCAACATCTCCTCGGTCGCGGCCCGGCATGGCGGCCTGGCGGGGGAGGTGGCCTATGCCGCCTCCAAGGGCGCGGTCGATTCCCTGACCACCGGCCTGGCCCGCGAGGTCGCGCCCGACGGCATCCGCGTCGTCGGCCTGCGCCCCGGCCTGACCGACACCGACATCAATGACGGGCATGAGGGCGGGAAATCGGTGCTCGGCGCCATCGCGCCGACCATCCCGCTCGGCCGCATCGGCCGGCCGGAGGAGATCGCCGAGGCGGTGCTGTTCCTGCTGTCCGATGCCGCCTCCTACATGACGGCGACCACGATCGACGTGTCGGGGGGGCGCTGACACCCCTATTTTTTGTCAAATCATTGCAACGCGGGAGATTTCGGCGACAATGGCCCAGGATCCAAAGAAGGTCGAAGACCGCGGCATGAAGAAAAACGGGTATCCTTCCGCCGGCCTGCATGGCCGGGTGGTCCACGATATCGGAGCCCGGATCGTATCCGGCCAGATCCCCCCGGGAGACACATTGCCGAGCGAAGGCGAGCTGGCCGAGACCTACGGCGCCAGCCGCTCCGCGATCCGCGAGGCGGTGAAGGTGCTGGCGGCCAAGGGGCTGGTCGAGCCGCGGCGCCGCTCCGGCACCCGGGTGCGGCCGCGCGATGCCTGGAACCTGCTGGACCCCGACATCCTCGGCTGGCATTCGCCCGAGGCGCTGATCCCGAGCTTCCGGCGCGACTTGGTCGAGCTGCGCTGGGCGATCGAGCCGGCGGCGGCCGAGCTGGCGGCCCGGCGGTCGCAGCCCGAGGACCGGGCGCTGATCCAGGAGGCGCTGGACGAGATGGAGAAGGCGGGCGAGGACCCGCGCGCCTTCTACAGCGCCGATGTCCGCTTCCACCTGGCGGTCTTCGCCGCCAGCCGCAACGCGCTGATCGAACGTCTCAGCACCATCCTCGGCCCCCTGCTGACCATGAGCTTCCAGGCCCAGGCGCGGCGCAACCGGGCCTTCCCGCTGGCGGTCGGCGACCACCGCGCGGTCTATGAGGGCATCGCCGCCGGCGACGCCCGGGCGGCGCGCAAGGCGATGCAGTTCATCATGAACCAGAGCGCCCGCGAGCTCGAGGCGGCGAGTCCGGAAGCAGCGATCGCGGCGGACGTGCCGGCCTGACCGGATCCGGCGGCGCGGGTTGCCAGCGCCGCCGTCCTCCGCGACAATCACGGCCGAACGGGCGCGGCGCAGGGCCGTGCCCGAATCAAGAACAATCACATCACCGATCGACCCAGGGGGAGACGCACCATCATGCTGCACGGCCTGTTCCGACGATCCGTCCTGCTGGCGGGCCTGGTGGCCTGCTTCGCGCTGCCGGCCGGCATGGCCCTGGCGGCCGACGTCTTCCCGTCGCGGACGGTGACGCTGGTGGTGCCGTTCGCGGCCGGCGGCTCGACCGACCTGATCGCCCGCATCATCGCCGAGAAGATGACCGAGGATCTCGGCCAGACCGTGATCGTCGAGAACAAGGCCGGCGCCGGTGGCAACATCGGCGCCGATGCGGTCGCCAAGGCCGATCCGGACGGCTACACCATCCTGATGGGCACGATCGCGACCCATGCGCTGAATCCCGCGGTCATGAAGCAGATGCCCTACGATCCGGTGAAGGATTTCGCGCCGGTCTCGCTGCTGGTGCTGGTGCCGAACGTGCTCGAGGTCAACCCCGAGGTGCCGGCCAAGACGGTGCAGGAGCTGATCGCGCTGCTGAAGTCCAAGCCCGGCGAATACAGCTACGCTTCCTCCGGCATCGGCACGCCGCTGCACCTGTCGGGCGAGCTGTTCAAGAGCCTGGCCGGCGTCGACATGATCCATGTCCCCTATCGCGGCGCCGGGCCGGCGCTGAACGACGTGGTGGCGAACCAGGTGCCGATCATGTTCGACAACCTGCCGTCCTCGACCCAGTTCATCAAGGCGGGCACGCTGCGGGCGCTGGCGGTCACCACCAAGACGCGCTCGGCCAGCTTCCCCGACCTGCCGACGATGGAGGAGGCAGGGGTGCCGGGCTACGAGACCTATACCTGGAACGCGATCTTCGCCCCGGCCGGCACGCCGCAGCCGGTGATCGACCGGCTGAACGCCGCGGCGGTCAAGGCGGTGAAGGACCCGGCGACGCAGCCGCGCCTGGCCGATCTCAGCGCCACGGTCGTCGGCTCGACCCCGGACGAGCTGGCCAAGCATGTGGTGGCCGAGCTGGCGAAATGGGCCCCGATCGTCGAGGCCTCCGGCGCCGCCGACTCGCAGTAAATAGCCGACAGGAGCTCCGCCGATGCCGATCGACACCCGCCGCCTGGGGCGCACCGAGATCGAGCTGACCACGCTCGGCTTCGGCACGGCGGCGCTCGGCGAGCTCTTCGTCAAGGTGCCGGAGCCGCAGGCCCACGCCACGCTGCAGGCGGCCTGGGATGCCGGCATCCGCTATTTCGACACCGCGCCCTGGTACGGGCTGGGCCTGGCCGAGCACCGGCTGGGCAGCTTCCTGCACGGCCAGGACCGCGGCGAGTTCCGCGTCTCCAGCAAGGTCGGGCGCTGGCTCAGGCCGTCGCCCGACCCGGAGACCTTCCACTCCGACAAATGGGCCGGCGGCCTGCCCTTCGATGTCGTCTTCGACTATGGCTATGACGGCATCATGCGGGCGGTGGAACAGATCTGGGCGCGGCTGACGCTGCCGCGGATCGACCTGCTGCTGATCCATGACCTCGACCTGCCGCACCACAAGACCGACGCCCGGGTGCGGGCGCATCTCGACCAGCTCTCCGCCTCCGGCTGGCGGGCGCTGGAGCAGCTCAAGTCTTCGGGCGTCATCGGCGCGGTCGGCGCCGGCATCAACGTCATGGGCATGATCCCGAAGCTGCTCGACGCCGCCGACCTCGACGCCTTCCTGGTGGCGATGCCCTACACGCTGATGGACCAGGAGCCGCTGGCGGAGGAGTTCCCGATGTGCCAGCGGCACGGCGCGGGCATCGTCATCGGCGGGGTCTTCGCCTCCGGCCTGCTCGCCACCGGCCCGGTCGCGGGCGCCAAGTACAATTACCGCGACGCGACGCCGGAGGAGCTGGAGCGCTGCCGCCGGATCGAGCGGGTCTGCGCCGCGCATGGCGTGCCGTTGGCCGCGGCGGCGCTGCAGTTCCCGCTCGGCCATCCCAGCGTCGCCTCGGTGATCCCCGGCGCGCTGTCGCCCGAGCAGGTGACGCGCAACGTCGAGAATTTCCGCTACCCGATCCCGGCCGGGCTGTGGTCGGATCTGAAATCGGAAAACTTGATTCGAGCGGACGCGCCGACACCGTGACGGACCGGCCGTGAGCCGGGAAGGGTGTGGGATATGCGGGTAGCGTCGATCGGCGAGTGCATGATCGAGATCGCGGTGAAGCCGGGCGGCGACGCCCAGTTGGCCAGCGGCGGGGACACGCTGAACACGGCGGTGTACCTGGCCCGCCAGGGCGTCGCGGTCGACTATGTCACCGCCCTGGGCGACGACCCGTACAGCGACGAGATGCTGGCCCGCTGGCAGGCCGAAGGGGTGGGGACGGGGCTGGTGCCGCGCCTGCCCGGCCGGGTGCCCGGCCTGTACATGATCCGCACCGACGACAGGGGCGAGCGCACCTTCCACTACTGGCGCGACCGGGCGCCGGCGCGCGAGGTGTTCGAGCTGCCGGGCGCCGGGGACTTGGCCGAAACGCTGGCCGGCTACGGCCTGCTCTACTTCTCCGGCATCACCCTGTCGCTGTACAGCGACCGCGGCCGCGACGCCTTCCACGCGGCGCTGTCGGCGGCCAAGGCCAAGGGCGCGCGCATCGCCTTCGACGGCAACTACCGGCCGCGGGGCTGGCCCGACAAGGCCCAGGCGCAGGCGGTGTTCGCGCGGTTCCTGGCCCTGGCCAGCCATGCGCTGCCGACTTTCGACGACGAGCAGGCGCTGTTCGGCGATGCCGACCCGCAGGCCACCATCGCCCGGCTGCGCGGCTATGGCGTCGGCGAGATCGTGGTGAAAAGCGGCGGCGAGGGCTGCCACATCGCCACGGCCGAGGGTACCGTGTCGGTGCCGGTGCCCAAGGTGGTGACCCCGATCGACACCACCGCGGCCGGCGACAGCTTCAACGCCGGCTACCTGGCCGGCCGCTTCGCCGGGCTGGACCCGGCGGCCTCGGCACTGCGCGGCCACCGCCTGGCCGCGGCGGTGATTGGCCATCGCGGCGCGGTGGTGCCGCGCGACGCCATGCCGGATTTCGCCGGCGGTTCCGCCGCCTGATCTTCGGCTCTCGTCCGGCCGCCACAATTTGCTATGGTGCGGCGCAACCCGAATGATCCCGATCGAGAACCGCCATGACCGTCGACGCCATCATCGCCCGCGCCCCGATCATCCCCGTGCTGACCGTCGAGACGGTGGAGGCGGCGGTGCCGCTGGCCCGCGCCCTGGTCGAGGGCGGCCTGCCGGTGCTGGAGGTGACGCTGCGCACCAAGGCCGCGCTCGAGGTCATCGCCGCCATGGCGTCGGCGGTGCCGGACGCGATCATCGGCGCCGGCACGATCCTGAACCCGGCCGACCTGGAGGCCTCGCGCAAGGCCGGCGCCGTGTTCGGCGTCAGCCCCGGCCTGACCCCGACCCTGGCGCGGGCGGCGGAGGGCTTCCCCTTCCTGCCGGGCGCGGTGACCCCGTCGGAGATCATGGCCGCGCGCGACCTCGGCTACGGCGTGCTGAAGTTCTTCCCGGCCGAGATCTATGGCGGCCAGTCGGCGCTGGCGGCCCTGGCCGGCCCCTTCGCCGGCATGCGCTTCTGCCCGACCGGCGGCGTCCGCGAATCCAACCTGCGGGCCTATCTGTCGCTGCCGAACGTGGCCGTGGTCGGCGGCACCTGGATCGCCGGCAAGGCCGAGGTGGCGGCCCACGACTGGGCGGCGGTGACCGCCCGCGCCCGCCGCGCCGTGGCCATCGCCCGCGGCGAGGAGGAGGCGTGAGCGAGACTTCGCCCGCCTTCGTCCTGCGGGCCAGTCAGGTTGATGACGCGGCCGGGCTGGCCGAACTGCACAGCCAGCCGCGCTTCCGCTGGGGCACGCTGCGGCCGCGCTACCCGTCGGTCGACGTGGTGCGGAAGTGGCTGGAGACCCGGTCCCCCGACAATCCGCACATCGTCGCCGAGCTGGACGGCCGGATCATCGGCGATGCGATGCTCGACCTCGGCAAGGGCCGCCGGTCCCATGCCGCGTCGATCGGCATGGGCGTGCATGACGATTTCGCCGGCCGCGGCGTCGGCACGGCGCTGATGGCGGCACTGATCGACACCGCCGACAACTGGCTGAACCTGAAGCGGCTGGAGCTCACGGTCTGGACCGACAATGCGCCGGCCCAGGCCCTCTACCGCAAGTTCGGCTTTGTCGAGGAGGGCGTGCTGCGCGCCTATGCCTATCGCGACGGCGCCTATGTCGATGCGCTGGCGATGGCGCGGCTCAGGGGCATCGGGTAGGGGGTTGCCGCCCTCTTCTGTCATGCCCGGGCGGGTCCTCGGGTCAAGCCCGAGGACGGGCATCCAGGACTATCGACGCCGCTCCGGGTGGCCCCTGGATTGCCGGGTCAAGCCCGGCAATGACAGATTGGGGACGGGTGAGCCCAGCCTAATGCGCCGAGGCGGTGAAGCTGGGCTCGGCCAGGCCGCTCTGCTGCAACTGGTCGACGATCTGTGCCTTCAGCCGCGCCAGCCCGGCCTCGTCGCCGCTCTCGGCCCGGGCCACCAGCACGTCCTGGGTGTTCGAGGCGCGCAGCAGCCACCAGCCATCCGCCGTGGTCACCCGGGCGCCGTCGATGTCGTTGATGTCGGCGCCAGACTGGCGCAG
>JAEKLZ010000148.1 GCA_019508225.1 Inquilinus limosus
ACCTGGTGCTGCCGCGCGACTCCGCCCTGGCGCGCGACCCGACGCCGCTGCGCGAGCTGGTGTTCGGCGAGGCGGCCGGGCGCTTCGGCGGCAGCTTCAGCGCCGAGCACGGCATCGGCCGGGCCAACCTGGCCTTCTATGAGCGCTTCATCACGGGCCAGGAGCGCGGCCTGGCCGGGGCGATCCAGGATCTCGTCGCCCCCGGCGGTCTGGGTGCGGTGGATTTCCGCGTCGCGGCGCTGGCCGGCGACGCCGTGTGACCTCGGTCGGGATCGGCTGTAAGAAAACTGGCACAAGGAAGGGCTAAGTCTAGGCGAGTCTGCCATCCTCCGGGCAGGCCCGCAGTTCTGGAAGCTCATGATGAACGACCTTACGGCCAGCAGCGCCGCCATGCCCTCTCCGACCCTCCGGCCGGCCCCCTCCCTGACCATCGTCGGCGCCCGCGCCCTGGTCGACGGCCGCTTCGAGGAGGCGGTGATCCGCATCGAGGCGGGCCGCATCGCGGAGATCGCGGGATCGGAGGGCCGTCCCGCGGAGGACCGGATCGACGGCAGCGGCCGCCTGCTGCTGCCGGGCATCATCGACCTGCATGGCGACGCCTTCGAGAGGTCGCTGATGCCGCGGCCGGGCGTGCGGTTCCCGACGGCGCTGGCGCTGGACGAGGCGGACCGGGTGATGGCCGGCTTCGGCATCACCACGGCGCTGCACGGCGTCACCTATTCCTGGGAGCCGGGGCTGCGCGGGCGCGAGACCTTCCTGGCGCTGGCCGGGGCGCTGCGCTCGCTGCGCGGCCGCCTGCGCTGCGACACCCACCTGCATCTGCGCTTCGAGGTGCACAACCATGACGGTCTCGCGGATGTGGCGCCGCTGATCGCCGACGGCACCATCGGCGTCGTCGCCTTCAACGACCATCTGGCCGACATCGCGGACGATCTGGTGAATCCGGAGAAGGCGTCCCGCTATCCGGGGCGCACCGGCCTGACGACCGAGGGGTTCCGCGCCCTGCTGCGCCGGGTCGGCGAACGCGCGCCCGAGCTCGATGCGACCGTCGCAGCACTCGCCGGCATGGCCGCCACGGCCGGCGTGCCGATGCTCAGCCATGACGATGCCGACCTCGAAACGCGGGCGCGCTACCGGGCGCTGGGCGCGCATATCGCGGAGTTCCCGCTGAGCCGCGCGGTCGCCGCCGACGCCCGGGCGCAGGGCGAGCACGTCGTCATGGGCGCGCCCAACGTGCTGCGCGGCGGCAGCCACAAGGCGGGCAACCCGGCCGCGGCCGAGCTGGTCGGCGCCGGGCTGTGCAGCATCCTGACCTCGGACTACTACTATCCGGCGCCGCTGCACGCGGTCTTCCGCCTGGCCGGAGAGGGCGCGCTGCCGCTGGCGCAGGCCTGGGACCTGGTCGCCGCCAACCCGGCCGCGGCCCTGGGCCTCGCCGACCGCGGCCGGATCGAGGCCGGCCGCCGCGCCGACCTGCTGCTGGTCGATCCGGGGCCGGACGGCGCGCCGCAGCCCGACGTCGTCGCCACCCTGGTCGAAGGGCGCCGCGCCTTCTCGACGGTCGGCTGACACCGGTCCTGTCCCGCAGCGAAGCGTCGTGACCGTGGCATGACGCTTCGCGCTGCTGGCATGACGCTTCGCGCTGCTGGAATGACTCTTGCGCGGCAATCCGATCTGATAATAGGTTTGTTGCGCAGGAGATCGCAGATGCTTCAGTCGAATTTCACGGTCGTAGGCGAAAGGTGCATGGTCCGGTAGCGGAAGCCATACCCGTTCACCATGCGCCCCCGAACCGCCGTTCGGGGGCTTTTTATTGTCCGGGGATCCCGCACCGATGCGCAAGGCCAGCACCCCTCCCGCCCTGGCGACACTGATCCTGATGACCGCCACCTCGACGGTGACGCTGAACATGATCGTGCCGTCGCTGGCCAACATCGCCGCGGATCTGCAGGCCGACTATGCCCTGGTCAGCCTGGCCCTCGGCGGGTATCTCGCCGTCTCGGCCGCGGTCCAGCTCGGGGTGGGCCCGTTGGCCGACCGGATCGGCCGGCGCCCGGTGGTGCTGGCGGCGCTGGCGATCTTCACTCTCGCCTCGCTCGGCTGCGCTGCCGCCCAGACCGTATGGATGCTGCTGGCGTTCCGGATGCTGCAGGCGGCCGTGGTCTCGGGCTCTGTCCTGTCGCTCGCGATCGTCCGCGATACGGCCGAGGAGGCCGAGGCCGCGCGGCTGCTGGGCCGCATCGGCATGGCGATGGCGCTGGCCCCGATGCTGGGGCCGATGCTGGGCAGTGTCCTGGATGCCGCCTTCGGCTGGCGCGTGGTGTTCCTGCTATATGCCGCGGCCGGGGCGGGGCTGCTGTGCCTGACCTGGTCGGATCTGGGCGAGACCGTCCGGCCCGCGGCGGATGGAGGCCCCGACGGCAGGCGCCTGGCCGCGCTGCTGCGCCAGCCGGTGTTCTGGTGCTACGCGCTGTGCACGGCGTTCTCGACCGGCGCCTTCTTCATCTTCCTGGCCGGGGCGCCCCGCATCGCCGCCGCCGTCTTCGGCATCGGCACGGCGGAGCTGGGGGTGTTCGTCGGCAGCATCACCGCGGGCTTCATGGCCGGCAGCTGGCTGGGCAGCCGCCTGGTCGGCCGGCACCCGCCGGCCACGGTCATGCTGATCGGCCGGGTCGTCGCCTGCCTCGGCCTTCTCGCCGGCCTCGCGGCGATCGCCCTGGGCACTCTGACGCCGGTCCATTATTTCGGCTGCACCATCTTCGTCGGGCTGGGCAACGGCCTGACCACACCGAACAGCAATGCCGGGGCGATGTCGGTGCGCCCCCTTCTGGCCGGCAGCGCCGCCGGCATCACCGGCGCCTTGTCCGTCCTGGGCGGCGCGCTGCTGACGACGCTGACCGGCCTGGCCTTGTCCGGCACGCCATCGCCGGCGCTGCTGATCGGGCTGATGCTCCTGGCGTCCTTCCTCGGCCTGCTGGCCGCCGCCGCCGCGATCCGGCTGAACAAGGCCGCGGCCGGCGTGCCGGCGACATAGGACGCGGCCCGGGGGTCCGGATTCCGGACCCCCTCGGGGCCCGGTCCCGCGTCAGAACTCCCGTCGACATCCTCGCGACGGGAGCGGATTCATGACCATCGACGCGCTGCTGGCGCTGTGCCTCTTCGCCTTCGTGACCTCGATCACGCCGGGGCCCAGCAACCTGATGCTGCTGGCCTCCGGCGCCAGTTTCGGCCTGTGGCGGACCCTGCCGCAGGTGGCCGGCATCACCCTCGGCTTCACCGCGCTGCTGCTGGCGGTCGGCCTCGGCCTCGGCGCCGCGCTGGCGGCCTGGCCGGCGCTGCATATCGGCCTGCAGGCCGCGGGCGCCGCCTATCTTCTCTATCTCGCCTGGCGCATCGGCCGGTCGCGTTCGCTCGGCGGCGACGGCGAGGCCAGGCCGCTGACCCTGTGGCAGTCGGCCGCCTTCCAATGGGTCAACCCGAAGGCCTGGGCGGTGGCGGCGACGACCATGGCGGTGCATGCCAGCCCGCAGGCGCCGGTCGCGTCGGTGCTGCTGATCTGCGCGGCCTTCGCCGTGGTGAACCTGCCCAGCATCCTGGCCTGGGCCGGCTGCGGCCAGGCGCTGCGGCGAGTGCTGGCCGATCCGGCCCGGCTGAAATGGTTCAACCTGGCCATGGCCGCGCTGCTGGCGGCGACGCTGTGGCCGATGCTGGTCTGAGGGCAAAATCCTTCGCCACAGTGTCGCCGGAATGACGGGCGAGGCTCGATCGTCCTGTCTCCTTCGCCGGCCGAATGATCATGCCGCCCGTCGCCTATCACAGCTGGTCTTCGGGCGACGCCGTGCTGATCCGCTGCGCGGCGATCGGCCCGCGGGACGAGCCGATCCCGGTACCGCCGCACACCGTCCTGGTGGCGTTCAACGACTGGAAATACGGCCGCTTCGATGTTGCCGGGCGGATGGTGACGGTGGAAAGCCCGCGCGACCGCGTCCCGGTCTTCGGGGCCGAGCCGGCCTGGGCGCTGGAGACCGGCGGGCCGGGCGAGGCCATGGCCCTGACGGTCGCCGACGGGGTGCGCCACGCCATCGCCGACGAGATGGGGGTTCCCGCGGCGGCAAACCTCGCCACGGTCCTGCCCACACATCCGGATCCGGTGGTCTGGGCCATCGCCGAACGGATGCGCGGCGTCACGCTGCGGCGGACGGCGCTGCCGGAGCTCGAGGGCGACCAGCTGCTGCATCAGCTCTACGGCCGGATCCTGCTGACCAGCTTCGCCGGCCTGCCGCCCGGCCGGCGCGGCGACGGGCGCCTGGACCAGCGCCGCCTGCGGCGGGTCATGGAGTTCATCGACGCCGATCCGGCCGCCGAGCTGTCGGTGGCGGAGCTCGCGGCCACGGCGGCGCTCAGCCCGTTCCACTTCCTGCGCAGCTTCCGCCGCGCCACCGGCCTGACGCCGCACCAGTTCGTGCTGGCCCGGCGGATGGAGCGGGCGCGGGTCGAGCTGGAGGCGGGCGCGCCGGTGTCGGTCGTGGCGCGCCGGCACGGCTTCGCCGAGACCTGGTACTTCCGGGCGGTGTACCGGCGGCATCACGGCCTGCCCCCCGGCCCGGTCCCGCCGGAAGCGTTCCCGCCGCGGGCGGCCCGGGGGCAAGGATAGGCCCGGGGGACCGGCAGTCAAAAAGATTGCTGACTTCGCCGGGCCGCAAGACCGGCCCTTGCCGGCGGCCGGAATTTCCCGGCGTCTTGCGCATGAACGGAAAACGACGGGGCAGACGCGATGACTTCATTCCTCCTGAAGCGAGCCATCCCGGTGATCGTCCTGCTGCTCTCCGGCTGCGTGGCGTCCAAGCCCAATCCGGTGCAGCAGATGGCCAACAGCATGGTCGGCAAGCCGATCGCCGTGGCGATCCAGGCCTTCGGCCCGCCCAGTCTGAACCTGCCGCCCTGCTCCTACTGCACCGATGGCGGCAGCTATGCCTGGGACAACACCCGGATCTCGAAGCAGTGGCAGAACCAGTGGGTGCAGACCGGGACGGCGACCGAGCAGCACATCGTCGGCCAGACGCAGGGCGGCAACGGCCTGGCGCCGATGCTGATCACCCAGGATGTCGAGACGCCGGTCGGCGAGAACCGGATGGTCCTCGCCGACAACGTCGACTATCTCTGCACCATCCAGGCCTTCACCGACATGAGGGACGTCATCAAGTCGATCGACGTCGCCGGCTGCACCAGCGCCGACCGGTACTGACCCCGGCCGGCTCCGCCGAGAGCTCTCAGGCCGCCCGGATCAGCCCGAGCTGGGTCAGCGCGGTGACGCCGTCGTCGAGACCGATCTCCTTCACGATCCGGCCGTCGACCACCGTCAGCACCGTGGTGCCGGTGAAGTGCATCCGGCGGCCGGTCGCGGCCGGCAGGCCGCCGGCCAGGAAGTCGCCGAAGGCGGGCCCGGTGTGGGTGCCGCCGCCTTCCCACTGGCCGACGACCTGGTCG
Organism: Inquilinus limosus; assembly: GCA_019508225.1. Lineage (GTDB taxonomy): Bacteria > Pseudomonadota > Alphaproteobacteria > DSM-16000 > Inquilinaceae > Inquilinus > Inquilinus limosus_D. The sequence goes on from JAEKLZ010000148.1 coordinate 5,488, forward strand.
CCCTCGGCGATCAGCTCCGCCGTGCCCCGGAAGCTCAGATCGGGGAAGGCGGCGCGGAAATCGCGCATGAACGCCTTGATGTCGTCGCGGCCGCGGCGGGGCTCGTGCAGCGAGTACTGCAGCAGCATGTCCGGCGCGGCGATCTCGTCGACCACCGCCAGGTTGACGTCCGGGCCCCAGAACTCGGTGAACCAGCGGCCGACGACGGCCTTGTTGTCCTCTTGCGTGCCCATTGCGATGGATCCTTCCGTTCCGTGCGGATCATCGAACCGCTCGATGACCTGGGCGAAGGATGGGCGCGGGGCGGCCCGGCCGAACTCCGGTTGTTGCCGCGGAATCATAGCCCCGTCGCCGCGCCGGCGGATCATCCGTATGGGGGACGCCGACCTCGCGAATCTCGGCTAATGCTGTTCGACCGCCGGGGCGCCGCGCCCCGTGCCGATGTGTCGAACGGCATTTGGGAGAACGGCATTGATGCGCAGGATTTTCATTGGACCTTTGGCGGCCGCGCTCTGCTCCCTCGCCATGGCCGCGCCGCCGGCCAAGGCCGCCACGGTGCAGGCGGCGACGGTCAACGGATCGGTCGTCGACCGGGTCGCCTGGACCGACGCGGCCGGCCAGCCCCGCACCGTCTCGCTGAAGCGCGAGGGCAACGGCAATGCCGGCCATGGCGGCTATGCCGTGCAGATGACCTATCGCTATCCGAAGAACGGCGCCCTGGCGACGATGACGGTCAACCCGAGCGATGCCGGGGACGGGTTCGGCTATTTCGTCGGGCATGAGCGCTACCGGACCTTCACAGACGGGTCCTCCGCCCCGATCGCCAGCAAGATCTTCGGGGTCGACGATTCGCCGCTGGGGCGCGGCTTTCCGGTCACCGGCCGGATCGTCCCGACCACGGCGGACCGCGTCATCGTCGAGTTCAAGTTGACCTACCCGAAATACGGCACGCTGCTGCCCAACGGCATCGACGGGGACACCGGCGAGGACAGCCCGCCTCTCGGCACCAGCCGGGCGCTGTTCAAGCGCTACGACCTGCCGGTGACCATCACCTGGTACTTCCAGGACGGCACCAGCTGGCCGCGGATCGTGACCCGGGTCAGCCTGGCCCCGGTTCCGGGCCCGGACCGGGTCAGCTTCGATCTGCGCGGCCCCTACGGCAAGATGAACTTCGACGGCGCCGGCGGGCCGATCAACTGGGTCGTCTGGGCCGATCGCTACCGGTTCGGGACGAAAGCGGCGCCGCTGACCCGCAGCGTGGCCTGGAACTGGGACAAGCCGAACACCGGCGCCCGCTTCAGCGCGCTGCTGGCGGGCGGCTTCGAGATGGGGCTGTTCGAGCCCGTGCCCTATGCCTCCTCGGGCATCCGCGACGGCTATTCCGAGGCGCGCGGCAAGACCTCGGCGACCTACAATGGCGGCCATGGCTGCGCCGACCAGCCCCAGCTGCTGCCCTGCGACTGGGAATGGCCGTACCAGTCGGCGCAGTACGAGCTGCCCTATGACAATCCCCGCGGCACCACCAGCTCGGAGAAGATGGCCTGGGGCTCGACCCCCTATTACGGCACCAGCCAGACCTCGGCGTTCGACGGCGTCCAGTCGGTCCCGTTCGTCGGCTTCCCCGGCAGCAAGGTGATCGAGTACCAGGTCTGCCTCGTCCTGGGGGGCGGCGGGCTCACCCAATCCGTCGCCGCGCGGCTGCCGGCCAGCTACGGCTGCGCCGCCCGGTAGGCAATCCCGGCTTGCCGCGTCGCCCGCGCTGGCTACACTGGCGCCTTCGGCAGGGCGTCGCGGCCCGGGCTCGCGGCCCGGGCCCGCGGATTGCGTTTTGACAGGGGATTTTTCCGGCCATGAATAAGCACATCGACCGCTGCCCGCATTGCGGCGCCTCCGAGCTGGAGGTCCTGGTCGAGATCGAGAAGTACAGCTACCTGATCCGGCCGACCGAGTTCGAGAGCATCTGGCGCACGGTGCCGATGACGGTCGGGCTGTGCCATGGCTGCGGCACCTCGATGCAGCTGCTGCCGCCCAACCTCGAGGCGCTGAACGAGATCTACAGCAAGTATTACGGCTCCTACCCGACCTTCGCCTCGGACCCGGAGATGAACGAGCGCCACCGCGAGTTCCTGGAGTTCCTGATCGCCAGCGGCATCCCGATGACGGGCCACGCGCTGGAGATCGGCTCCTATGACGGCCGGTTCCTGGCCCGGCTGCAGGAGGCCGGCATGACGGTGCATGGCTGCGACCCGAACGAGGCCGCGGCGGCCGAGGCCGAGCGCGCCTTCGGCATCAAGACCACGCTCGACTATTTCACCCCCGACACCTTCCCGGCCGACAGCTTCGACTTCGTCAGCAACCGCCTGGTGCTGGAGCACGTCACCGAGCCCGACGTCTTCCTCGGCGGCCTGCGCAAGGTGGTGCGCGAGAACGGCACTGTCTGCATCGAGGTCCCGGATTGCGGGATCGTGATGGCGGAGGGCGCGCCGTTCTGGATGTACGAGCATCCGAACTACTTCACCGCCACCTCGCTGCTGCGGGCGAT
>JAEKLZ010000149.1 GCA_019508225.1 Inquilinus limosus
GAAGCCGACGATCGTGGTCAGCACCGGCAGCACATACATGATCGGCAGCAGCTGCAGCGAATCGCGGGCCACGCCGGCGACGCTCATCGTGGTCGCCTGCACCGCGACCACGCCGACGGCGGCGATCAGGATGCGGCGGCTCAGGCCGCGGCGGTTGTAGTCGCCGCTCAACAGGACGCCGAGGCAGAGCACGACATAGGCGAAGGGCAGCAGCGGGTCGGTGATGCGCTTGTGCCCCTCCATCACCAGCCGGCCGTAGTTCCGCATGTCGCGGGGCGAGCTCGTGTCGGGGTGCAGCAGGTCGGGCAGGAACCGCTCCGACGGGGCGCGGTAGCTGCGGGCCAGATCCTCGACGCCGGGGGTGTTCAGCGGCACGGTGTAGCTGTCGAAGGCGACCGGGTCGACCTTGCCGGTCTTGCGGTCGAGCTGCTGGATCACGCCCTTCAGGGCCACGATCCGCGGCCCGTCCTCGCTGTCCTCGACATAGCCTCGATCGGCGATGATGGTGATCGGCTGGTCCGCGTTGTCGGTGCTGTGCACCAGGATACCGCTGAGGTCGCCGGTCACCGGGTTGCGGTCGCGCACGAACACGGTCTTGTTGTCGCCGATCGCGTTGAACTCGCCGGTCTGCAGGAAGGCGGCCGAGACGTCGGACTGGGCCATCGCCGTCAGGTCGCGGAACTCGCGGTTGGCCACCGGCCAGAAATACAGGGTCATGGTGTAGCTGAGGCCGGTGATCAGCACGCCCATCACCAGGCCGGGCAGGGCCAGCCGCAGCTGGCCGATGCCGGCGCCGCGCATGACCAGCAGCTCGCCGTCCGACAGCATCCGGTTGTAGACGATCAGGCAGGCGGCCACGACGCCGACCGGCAGCACCGCGATCAGGAACTCCGGCATCGACAGGAAGACCAGCTCGAGGAACAGCCCGACCCCGACGCCGCCGTCGACGATCATCTGGATCAGCCGCATCGAGGTGGTGAGCATGATCGCGAAGACGAGGATCACGGTGGCAAGCACCGTTGCGACCGCGATCTGACGGAACATGTAGCGGCTGAGGAGCGACATGGCGGCAGGATATACACGAGCCGTGGCGCGACGGCCAATGTTGCCAAGCGTCGCGGCGGTGATCCAGAATGCCGCGTGCCGAAAAGCACGACAAATCAAGGCGCGGGGGCGGGGACACGCCGGCCTCTCCATGCCATCCGAGGAAACCCAGGGAAGCTTCCGACAATGCTGAAGAATATCGATCCGATCATCACCCCGGATCTGCTCACCGTCCTGGCCAGCATGGGGCATGGTGACGATCTGGTGATCTGCGACACCAACTTCCCGTCGCGGTCGGTGGCGCAGCACACCATGGTCAAGGCGCCGATCGAGCTGCCCAATGTCAGCGCCGCGCGGGCGGTGCGGGCGATCCTGTCGCTGATGCCGCTCGACACCTTCGTCGACCATCCGGCGCGGCGGATGGAGGTGGTGGGTCAGCCGGACGAGATTCCGGAGGTGCAGCGCGAGGTCCAGGCCGAGATCGACCGGGCCGAGGGCCGGTCCTGGCCGATGGGCTCGGTCGAGCGCTTCGCCTTCTACGAGGACGCCAAGAAGGCCTATGCCGTGGTCCGGGCCGGGGAGGGGCGGTTCTACGGCTGCTTCCTGCTGAAGATGGGCGTGATCCCGCCGAAGTAGGACCCGCGCCATGACCTCGCCGAAGATCGCCGTCCAGGGCGTGTTCGTCGCCGACCTCGCCTTCCGCGCCGCCCGGCTGCCGGTGATGGGCGAGACCCTGCTGTCCAACGGCTTCAAGCTCGGCCCGGGCGGCAAGGGCTCGAACCAGTCGGTTGCCGCCGCGCGCGCCGGCGCCGATGTCGCCTTCATCACCAAGCTGGGCACCGACCCGTTCGGCCAGATGGCGCGTGGCCTCTATGCCGAGGAGGGGATCGATGCCGGCCATGTGCTGGCCGATCCGGAGCGGCCGACCGGCGCCGCCTTCATCTTCGTCGACGGCAAGACCGGCGAGAACGCCATCATCATCGAGCCGGGGGCAGCGGCGGCGCTGACCGAGGCGGAGATGGAGGCGGCGGCGCCGGCCATCGCCGCCGCGCGGGTCTTCGTCGCCCAGCTCGAGCTGCCGCTGCCGGTGGTGCGGCGGGGGCTGGAGATCGCCCGGCGGCACGGCGTGACCACGATCCTGAACCCGGCTCCGGCCGCGACCTTGCCGGACGATTTGTACCCCTTGATCGACTACCTGACCCCGAACGAGACCGAGGCCGAAAGCCTGGTCGATTTCGCGGTCGACAGCGGCCAGCAGGCGGCGCGGGCGGCGCAGGTGCTGCTGGACAAGGGCGTCGGCACGGTGATCGTCACCCTCGGGGCCAAGGGCGCGCTGCTGAGGAGCCGGTCGGAGACCGTGCACGTCCCGGCCTTCTCGGCCGGGCCGGTGGTCGAGACCGCCGGGGCAGGCGACGCCTTCAATGGCGGCTTCGCCCTGGCCCTGGCCGAGGGCCGGCCGGTGGCCGAAGCGGTGCGCTTCGGCTGCGCCGTCGCCGGCATCTCGGTGACCCGTCCCGGCACGGCGCCGTCGATGCCGCGGCGCGACGAGGTCGAGGCGCTGCTCCGTCAGCCCTGACATCACGACCATGCGTCTGGTCCGCCGGCTGCTTTCGCCGGCGGCGTAGCCTTTCTCATGTTGATTATTATTTTATGCAAAATGAGATCGAAATATCCGAGAAATCTCATAGCAATTGAACAGTAATGATTCCTGCATGTCTGCATAAATTCTTATTCTCTTCCGAAATACGTGATAGCTTTGAAATAAGAGGCTCTAAACCGTCAAGAGAACGGTGCGTCTGGGGAGTTTCATTCCCTGGTGGAGGAGACGATGGCTTCTACAGATCTATTGGGTGAGGTGCTTGGCGGGCTGGGCGATCTGCTCGGCGGATTGCTGGGGGAGGACGGCCTGCTGGGCGGCGTCCTGACCGGCGTCGGGGGCTTGCTCGGCGGCCTGCTCGGCGGTGTCGGCAGCCTGCTCGACGGCATCCTGGACGGGCTGATCGGCGGCCTGCTGGGCGGCGTCCTCAGCGGCGCTCTCGGCGATCTCCTGGGCGGGCTCGGTGAACTCGGCGGCCTGCTCGGCGAGCTGCTGACGCCCGAGCTCATCGGCGGCATCGTGTCGGATCTGCTCGACGGCATCACCGGGCTGATCGGCAACATCCTGGACGGCGGCCTGCCGATCCTCGACCTGCTGGGCGGGCTGTTCGCCGATGACGGGCTGCTCGGCGCGCACGGCCTGCTCGGCGCCCTGCTGGGCGAGGACGGGCTGCTGACGCATCTGGTCGATGTCCTGCAGAACTCCGGCGACCTGATCGGCGCTCTGCTCGGCGCCGACGGGCTGCTCAGCGGCGTGGTCGACACCGTCGGCAGCCTGGCCGACAGCCTGGTGGGCGAACATGGGCTCGTCACCATCCTGATCGGCGGCGTGCTCGGCGATGTCGGCGGGCTGTTCGACGACCTGACCGTCACCGGCATCATCGGCAACCTGCTCGACCCGGACGGCCTGATCGGCGGCATCCTGGCGGGCATCGGCGTCAGCACCGATCTCGGCGAGATCATCGGCGGGATCTTCGCCCAGTTGCCCGGGCTGGATGTGCTCGACAGCCTGCTGACCGACGGCATCCTCGGCGGGCTGCTCGGCGGCGTGCTGGGCGAGAACGGAGCTGGCCTGACCGACCTGCTGACCGGCATCCTCGGCAGCCTGTCGCCGGACGTGCTGCTCGACGACCTGCTCGGCGACGGCGGCGTGGCCGGCCTGCTGCAGAACGTGCTGGGCGGCGCCACCGGCGTGCTCGACACGCTGCTGACCGACGTGCTGGGCGGGGTGCTCAGCGGCAGCCTGCTCGAGGGCGACGGCGGCCTGATCGGCAACCTGTTCGGCGAGTTCGGCATCCTCGGCGGCGACCAGCTCGGCCTGCGCGGATCGCTCGGCGACGGCCTGGTCGGCGACGTGTTCAACACGCTGCTGGACGTCGGCGTGCTGGTCGCGGGCGGCGAGGTGATCAAGGTCGCCGGGCCGCTGGCGATCGCCGGCACGGTGGCCGACCTGCTGGCCGGGGACAACGGCCTGCTGCACGGGCTGGTGCCCGAGGCGGTGATCAACCAGTTCTTCGGCGAGACCGGTGTGCTCGGCGTGGCGCTGGAGAGCCTGGTGGGCGGGGTCAACGGACAGGACGGCCTGCAGGCCGTGCTCGACATGACGCTGACCAACACCTCCGACGTGGTGCAGGACCTGAAGGAGGTGATCGCCGACCTGCAGGCGATCGGCGGCGTGCCGCAGCTCGACTCCCTGATCCAGCTGGTCGGGGTGCTCGAGGGCATCGTCGACAGCGCGGGTGGCGTGCTGACCGACCTGCATGGCGCGCTGCGCGACGTCAACGACATCCGGGTGGGCACCTCGGGCGCCGACACCATCGACGGCTGGCTCGGCGACGACCAGCTCGACGGCGGGGCCGGCAACGACCAGCTCTCCGGCGGCACCGGCAGCGACCTGCTGAAGGGCGGCGCCGGCAACGATGCCATCAAGGGCGGTCTGGGTGCCGACATCCTGATCGGCGGCGCCGGCACCGACACCCTGACTGGTGGGGCCGGGGCCGACACGTTCCGCTTCCTCGCCTCGCCGGACTCCGCGGTGGGCAACGGGCGCGACGTGATCACCGACTTCAACCATGTCGAGGGCGACAAGATCGACCTGTCCGCGATCGACGCGAACAGCAACTTCCTCGCTTTCGGCAACCAGGCCTTCACCTTCATCGGTGCCCAGGCCTTCCACAATGTCGCGGGCGAGCTGCGCTTCGCCGGCGGCATCGTGGCCGGCGACACCAATGGCGACGGCCGGGCGGATTTCGAGATCCGGGTTGACACCCACGTCGCCCTGGTGGCGGCCGACTTCGTGCTCTGACCGGCCTTCCGGTCACAGAGACTTATCCCTGTGGCCGCGCGGCGTTCCCGCCGCGCGGCCTTTTTCAGGGCCGCTGCGGAGCCGGGCCGTCGCGGTTGATTTCCGCGGCCCGGACGCCTATCTCCATCCTTATGAGAACACCGTGGACGAAGCCGTTGGCGGCGCATCGAACGCCGCTTCACGCCCGGGGCTGCTGACCGCGGGGGCGATGCCCCCAGGTCGAGCCGCCCCGTCGTCCGTTCTCGTCTCCGTCGCGTCCCGCGACCCGCTTTCCCGGCCTCACCAGACTTCGCGATCCCGGCAGCCCTCAGGCGCCGGGCCGCACCCGAACCCTCCGGGCGTGAATCCGGAGCGGATGACCAGAAGAAGGAAAACTCGGCAATGTCCCGCAGCAGCCTGCCCAAGCGTCCGGAGATCCATGTCACCGCCGGCGATTACGATCGCCTCGCGGCGCTGGCCGACGCCGCGGCGGACGCCTTCCCCGCGGTCGCCGATTTCCTGGCGGACGAGCTCGACCGGGCCCAGATCATCGAAGCAACCGCGGCCAAGGGCGTGGTCCAGATGCACTCGACCGTCACCTATCGCGACGCCGAGACCGGCGAGGAGCACACCGTCGCCCTGGTGTATCCGGAGGAGGCCGACATCGCGGCCGGCCGGCTGTCGGTGCTGACCCCGGTCGGCGTGGCGCTGATCGGCCTGCGCAAGGGCCAGACCATCACCTGGATCACCCCCTCGGGCAAGCCGCGCAACCTGACCGTGATGCGGGTCGAGTCCGCCGTGCGTCCGGCTGCCGCCTGACGGCAGGCTAGCCCCGCAACCCCGCCACCAGCCCGGCCAGGTCGTCCATATGCGGGCAGATCAGCCGGGCGCCGGCGGCGCGCAGCCGGTCGGCATGGCCGTCGCGGATGTGGCGGCCGCCGAGGAAGCCGATCACCGTCATGCCGGCGGCGACGCCGGCGGTGGTGCCGGGGACGCTGTCCTCGATCACCAGGCAGCGGGCGGGATCGAAGCCCAGCCGCGCCGCCGCGTGCAGGTACAGATCGGGCGCCGGCTTCGGTCGTGCCACCGCCTCGGGCGTGTAGACATGGTCGCCGAACAGCGTGGTCAGGCCGGCGATCTCGAGCGAGCGGCGGACCCGGCCCAGATGGCTGTTCGAAGCCACCGCCATCGGCAGGCCTAGCCCGGCCAGCGCCGGCAGCACGCCTGGGATCGCATCGAGGCTGAGCGCCAGCGCGTCGTCGATCACCTGTGCCATGCGCGGGCCGATATCCTCCGGGAATACCGTGCCGAAACGCGCCGCCACCTGACGAATGATGTGCAGGTCCGGCGTGCCGACCAGCTGCTCCACCAGCTCCTCGACCGGCGCCTGCGGCTCGTAATGCGCGATCAGCTGCGCCACCGCCCGGCAGGCGATGAACTCGCTGTCGACCAGCACCCCGTCGCAATCGAAGATCACCGCCGAGATGCCGCCGGCCGAGGGGGCAGGGGCGGCAGTCCGCACGGGGTCGACGGCGTCCATCACATCCTTCTCCATCCAGTTCCGCCGGTTGCGCCGGCGGGGCGAGTCACCATAACGTACGACAAGTCAACGAAGCGGCGCGACAATGAGCGCCGGCGAGGGGGGAACTTGCGGGAGCCGATCAAGCACGCCTTCATCTGGCCGGCTTTCCTGGTCGTGCTGCTGGTCGGCATCTTCCCCCTCATCTTCTCGCTGACGATCAGCTTCCAGAGCATGCGGCTGGTGCCGCCGCTGCCGCCGCGCTTCGTCGGGCTCGACAACTACGCCTCGCTGCTGGCCAATCCGCGCTTCTGGGCCACCGTGCGGACGACCGCGACCGTGGTCTTCATCTCGGTCGCGGTGCAGTACGTGCTCGGCTTCGCCATCGCGCTGGCGCTGCATAGCAAAATTCCGGGCGAGCGTCTGTTCCGCGTCGGCTTCCTGCTGCCGATGCTGATGGCACCGATCGCGGTGTCGCTGGTCGGCCGCATGCTGTTCCATTCCACCGTCGGTCCGATCAACGACCTGTTCACCCAGTTCGGCCTGCCGAACCTGCCGTTCCTGACCAATGCGACCTGGGCGCTGGGCACCATCATCGCGGTCGAGGTCTGGCAGTGGACGCCCTTCGTCATCCTGCTGATGCTGGCCGGGCTGCAGAGCCTGCCGCAGGATGTCTACGAGGCGGCGCAGCTGGAGAATGCCAGCGCCTGGCAGCAATTCTGGGGCATCACCTTCCCGATGCTGCTGCCGATCTCGGCCGCGGTCGTGTTCATCCGCATCATCGAAGGCTTCAAGATCATCGACACGGTCTTCGTCCTGACCGGCGGCGGCCCCGGCGTGTCGACCGAGACCCTGACCCTGTTCGCCTATCAGGAGGGGTTCAAGAAGTTCAACCTCGGCTACACCTCGGCGCTCAGCTTCCTGTTCCTGATCGTGATCGTCGTGTTCGGCACGATCTATCTCGCCATCCTGAAGCCGCATCTGGAGAAGCAGCGATGAGCCGGGGCGATCTCCAGCGTGGCGGGATGCGGCGCGGCCTGATCTTCCTGCTCTGCCTGGGTTGGTTCGTGGTGACGATGTTTCCGATCTACTGGACGCTGATCACCTCGTTCAAGCCGCCGACCGCGGTCAGCGGCGGGCCGACCTACCTGCCCTGGATCGATTTCGAGCCGACGCTGCAGGCCTGGGTCGACGCCTTGTCGGGCGTGCGCGGCAACTTCATCACCCCCTTCGTCAACTCCACCCTGATCGGCTTGGCGGCGACGGCGCTGTCGGTGGCCCTGGGGTCGATGGCCGCCTATGCGCTGGTGCGCTTCCCGTTCCAGGTCCGGCTGCTGGCCGGGGTCGCCTTCGCCGTGGTCGCGATCGGCGGCTTCCTGCTGCTGCAGGACGTGCTGGGGCTGAAGCGGGTGCCGGCGCTGGGCGGCGCGCTGGTGGCGGCGCTGGCGGTGTCGATCGCGCTCAACGCCCTGCGCCTGCCGGGCCCGGTGCTGGGCAATGACGATGTCGTGTTCTGGTTCGTCAGCCAGCGCATGTTCCCGCCGATCGTCACCGCCTTCGCCCTCTACTTGCTGTAT
>JAEKLZ010000150.1 GCA_019508225.1 Inquilinus limosus
CGCGCGCCGGCCAGCTCCTCCAGCGACCGCAGGTGGCGGCCGATGGTCGGCTGGCTCAGCCCCAGCCGCCGCGCGGCCTCGGTCAGGCTGCCGGTCCGGGCGACGGCGAGGAAGATGCGGATGTCGTCCCAGTTCGGCTCGCCCGTGGTCACGCTGGTTCTTCGCTGCAGCCTCGCTAAGTGGGGATCATACGATCGTCATCGCGAGGAGGCGAAGCCGACGTGGCGATCCAGCGGCTCGATCTCTGGATGGCCATGCCCCCGCTAGGCGTAAAGGGCGGGGCTCGCCATGACGAAGAGGAAACGGCGGTGCCCCCTGCCCTCAACCCAGCAATCGGTGCAGCTGGGCGTATTGCAGCAGGAGAATGGTCTTGCCGTCCATGATCTCGCCACGCCCGACCATGGCCAGCGCCTCGGCCAGGGTCGGCTCCAGGATCTCGATGTCCTCGCCCTCGGCCATCACCCCACCACCGTCCGAGGCGCGGTCCGCCGGGGTGTATTCGGCAACGAAGAACACCAGCCGCTCGGTCACCGACCCCGGGCTCATGAAGGCCTCGAACACCCGGCGCGGCGCCGCCACGCGATAGCCGGTCTCCTCCTCCGCCTCCTGGCGGATCGCGGTCTCGGGCTCGCGATCGTCGAGCAGGCCGGCGCAGGCCTCGATCAGCGGCTCCGGATGGCCGTTGACGAAGGCCGGAAAGCGGAACTGGCGGGTCAGCAGCACCCGGCCGCGCGCCGAATCGTACAGCAGGATCGTGGCGCCGTTGCCGCGGTCATAGGTCTCGCGGCTGACAGTCTGCCAGCTGCCATCCTGGCGCTGATAATCGAAGGTGGTCTTCTTCAGCACGTACCAGTCGTCGGACAGGGTCTCGACGGCTTTGATCCGGATCCGGTCCTGCATCAGGCGCATCCCGGCACCTCGGCCAGGCTGCGATACACCGGCCGCCCGGCCTGCTCGAAGATCGCCACCATCGCCTCGGCGCCGGCGGAGGGGCCGCCGATCCGCAAGCAGGCGTCGCAGCGCCGCGCCACGCGGTCGCCGATCGGATGGAAGATCTCGTCGAACACCGTGTCGCCGAGGCCGGTGGAGCCGGCCGTCTCGACCAGCGGCAGGGCCAGGGCCTCGCCGGTGATGGGCAGGTGCCCGGCTCGGAACAGGCGCAGCGCGGCCTCGTTCATGGCCCGCATATTGGCCGCGATCCGGCCGGGATCGTCGCCGGTGCCGGAGCGGTACGGCCCGGCGACCAGGATCATGAGGGGTGTTGAAACCAAGATGCCTCTCCGCAGATAGTGGTGCGGCGGCATGATCGGGGCAGCGCGCAATCGGGGCAGCCCGACAGGGCTGAACGCCCATCATTCAGGAATGAGGGGCTGCTTTTCGTCCGAAGATGGCGCGCGCCGCGTCCTCGGCCGCCGTCTCGCCGCTGAGATGGGCGCCATGCACGTCGCCCATGTAGCGGTCATGCACGGCCTCGCCGGCGAAGAACAGGCGGTCCTCGACCGGCCGGGCCAGGGCTGCGCGCGCATCCGCCGCGCCCGGCCGCGCCACGGCGTAGCAGCCGGCGGCCCAGGGGTCGTGGTCCCAATCGGCCAGGACATGGCGGCCGGTCAGGCCCGAGCGGATGGCGGAGCCGAACAGCGCCGACAGCCGGCCGACCGCGTAGTCGATCATCGCCGGTGCGCCGGCGGCGGCCAGATCCTTGGAGAAGGCCCCGTTGACCATCATGGTGACGGTGTCGCGGCCGTCCTCGCGCAGCAGGAACTCGACCGACCGGTCGGCGCCCGATCCCGCGGCCAGGATCGGCCCGGCGACGTCGCCGAAGGGATTGCCCATGAGGCCGAGCGACAGCTTGTTGCAGCTGCCCATCGGCAGATCGGCGATCGCCTGCCGTTTCCAGCCCGGCAGCGGCGGGTCGAAGCGCAAGGCATCGCCGGCAAGGACACCGGCGGGGACGGTGACGATCACCGCCCGGGCCTCGATCGCCCCGCGCGGCGTCTCGACCGCGACATGGTCCCGGCCGTGCCAGCCGATGCGGGTCACGGGGGTCTCCAGCTCCACCGGCACCGACCGGGCGTGGCGCGCGACCAGGGCGCCCAGCCCGTCGAGGACCGGCCAGTCGTCACCTTCCCAGACATAACGGGCGAAATCGATGATCGAGGATTCGGCCGGCGGCACGCCCTGCTTGGCCAGGAATGCGGCCTCGAACAGCCCGGACGATGGATCGTCCTCCGGGACCAGGTCGGAGACGGCGCCGTCGCGGCGGTCCCGGGCGGCGGCGATCCGGGCGAAGCCGTCAGCGATGCCGGCATCCGCCGCGGCCGCTTCTGCCCCCGATAGCATGCGGCCGTCGATCGCCAGCCGGGCCGGATCGGGCGACCTGTCGACCCGGATGCCGTATCGCACCGCCAGCGGCGTCAGGGGGTTCAGCGCCGGGGAATGCAGCCAATGGCCGCCAAGATCGACCGCCGCGCCCAGCGTCTCGGTGTCGGTGAAGGCGCGGCCGCCGATCCGCGGACGCGCCTCCAGCACGACGAACGTCACCCCGAGGCCTCCGAGGCGTCGCGCCGCCGCCAGCCCGGCCGCGCCCGCCCCGACGATGACGATGTCCGGCATGGCCTATCGCCCGCCCAGCTTCTCCCACAGGAAGGCGTGGATCAGCGCCTGGTTGAAGGCAGTCTGGGCGTTGTTGGCGGCGGCGCCGTGGCCGCCCTCGATGTTCTCGTAGTAGCGGACGTCCTTGCCCATTTCGATCATCTTCGCAGCCATCTTGCGGGCATGGCCGGGATGGACGCGGTCATCGCGGGTCGAGGTCAGGAACAGCACCGGCGGGTACGCCGCATCCTGCCGCAAGTTCTGATAGGGCGAGAAGGTCTGCAGGAACGCCCAGTCCTCCGGCTTGTCCGGGTCGCCGTATTCCGCGGCCCAGGAGGCGCCGGCCAGGAGCTTGGTGTAGCGCTTCATGTCCAGAAGCGGCACGGCGCAGACGATGGCGCCGAACAGCTCGGGATAGGTCGTCAGCATGTTGCCGACCAGGAGGCCGCCATTGCTGCCGCCCTCGATGCCGAGATGCGGGACCGAGGTGATGCCGCGGGCCACCAGGTCGCGCGCCACCGCGGCAAAATCCTCATAGGCCCTCGGCCGGTTCTCGCGCAGCGCCGCCTGGTGCCAGCGCGGCCCGTATTCGCCGCCGCCGCGGATGTTGGCGACGGCGTAGACGCCGCCGCGGTCGAGCCACAGCCGCCCCTCGCCCGGGATGTAGTGCGGCAGCAGCGGCACCTCGAAGCCGCCATAGCCGGTCAGCAGCACCGGGGCCGTGCCGTCGCGCGGCAGGTCCTTCCGCGCCACCACGAAATACGGCACCCGGGTGCCGTCGGCCGAGGCGACGAAATGCTGCTCCACCGCATAGGGCGAGGCATCGAAGAAGGCCGGCGCCTGCTTCAGCGTCTCGAAGCCCGATTCGCCCGCCGTGCCGTGATACAGCGTGTCCGGCTCGAGGAAGCCCGAGGCCAGGACCAGGATCTCGTCATCCTGGTGCGGGGCGGTGCCGACATAGGCGATGGTCGCAGCCTCCGGCAGCCCCTCCAGGGCTTGGCGCCGCCAGCCGGCCTCGCCCGGCGTCAGCACCTCGATCCGGCTCTTCACGTCGTCTAGGATCTGCAGGACCAGATGGTTGCGGGTGCCGGAGTAGCTCGACAGCGCCGTGGTCTCGCTCGGCTCAAACAGGGCGACGGGCTCGCGCTTGCCGGCGAGCCAGTCGTCGAAGGGCGCGGCCAGCAGCGCGCCGCCGGCGTAGGTGCGCCCCCCGACCGTCCACTCTGTCCGAGGCGACACCAGCAGCCAGGGGCCGTGGGTGCCGGCCTCGGCGTCGCGCGGCACATCGATCAGGGTCAGGCTGCCATCGTCGCGCAGCAGGTACAGCTCGCTGGTGTAGAAGTCGATGCGGCGGGCGACGAAATCCCGCTCGAAGCCGGGGAAGTCGTCATGAACGGCGTCGACGGCGAGGTCGTCCGCCTGCCCTTCATAGACCGTCGCCGCCGCCTCCAGGGGCTGGCCGCGCCGCCACAGCTTGGCGATGCGCGGATAGCCGGAGCGGGTCAGCGACCCCGGGCCGAAATTGGTGCCGATATAGATCGAATCGGCATCCTTCCAGCCGAAGCGGCTCTTGGCTTCGGGCAGGAAAAAGCCGTCGGCGACGAAGCTGCGCGTCTCCAGGTCGAATTCGCGAACCACATGGGCGTCGGCGCCGCCGCGCGACAGGGCGATCAGGCAGCGCTTGTAGTCCGGCTCCAGTACGTCGGAGCCGTGCCAGACCCAGTTCTCGCCCTCGGTCTCGGCCAGCGCGTCGAGGTCCAGCAGCACCTCCCACACCGGCTCGGCAGTGCGGAACGAGGCCAGGGTGGTGCGCCGCCACAGCCCGCGCGGATGAGCTGCGTCGCGCCAGAAATTGTAGCAGCGGTCGCCGCGGCGGACGATGTGCGGCAGCTTGGCCTCGGAATCGAGGATCTCGAGCATCTGCCGGCGCATCCGCTCGAACTCCGTCGTCTCGGCGAAGCGGCCGGTGCTCTCGGCGTTGCGCGCCCGGACCCAGTCGAGGGCCGTCGCGCCGTCGATGTCCTCGAGCCACAGAAAGGGATCAGCGTCCATGGTGCCCGTGCCGGTTGAACTTGGGCCGGCCAGCATAGGGACGGCCGCCGGAACGGGCCAGCGCTACGGGCGGGGCTGCGACGGAAAGGGCCTACCCCCAAAACTGTCATGCCCGGACTTGACCCGGGCATCCAGAGAAGTCGATGCCGCTCCGGGTGGCCCCTGGATCGCCGGGTCAAGCCCGGCGATGACAGACAGGGACAGCACCGTCGAGCGCCTTACAGCCCCGGACGGTAGTTCGGGGCCTCGTGGGTCACGGTGATGTCGTGCACATGGCTCTCGCGCAGGCCGGCATTGGTGATGCGCACGAACTCCGCCCGCTGGTGCAGGTCGGCGATGGTGCGGCTGCCGGTGTAGCCCATCGCCGCCTTCAGCCCGCCCACCAGCTGGTGGACGACGTTGGCGACCGGCCCCTTGTACGGCACCCGGCCCTCGACGCCCTCCGGCACCAGCTTCAGCGTGTCCGACACCTCCTGCTGGAAGTAGCGGTCGGCCGAGCCGCGCGCCATGGCGCCGAGCGATCCCATGCCCCGGTAGCTCTTGTAGGACCGGCCCTGGTACAGGATCACCTCGCCCGGCGCCTCGTCGGTGCCGGCGAACAGCGAGCCCAGCATCACCACGTCGGCGCCGGCGGCGATCGCCTTGGCCAGGTCGCCGGAATACTTGATGCCGCCGTCGGAGATCACCGGGATGCCGGCCTTGCGGCAGACCTCGACGCAGTCCAGCACCGCGGTCAGCTGCGGCACGCCGACGCCGGCGACCATGCGGGTGGTGCAGATCGAGCCCGGGCCGATGCCAACCTTGACCGCATCCGCCCCGGCATCGATCAGCGCCTTGGCGGCGTCGGCGGTGGCGACGTTGCCGGCGACGATCTGGGTAGAGTTGGTCAGGCGGCGCGCCCGCTCGACGCTCTTCAGCACGCCCTCGGAATGGCCATGCGCGGTGTCCAGCACCAGCACGTCGACGCCGGCGTCGAACAGCGCCTCGGCGCGGGAGATGCCCTTGTCGCCGGTGCCGGTGGCGGCGGCGACGCGCAGCCGTCCCTGCTCGTCCTTGCAGGCGTTGGGGTGCAGCTGGGCCTTGAGGATGTCTTTGACCGTGACCAGCCCGATGCAGCGGTAGTCCTGGTCGACCACCAGCAGCTTTTCGAGCCGGTTCTGGTGCAGCATGCGCTTGGCTTCGTCCTTGTCCACGCCCTCGCGCACCGTGACCAGCTTGTCCTTGGTCATCAGCTCGCGCACCGGCTGGGTCGGGTTGGTGGCGAAGCGGACGTCGCGGTTGGTCAGGATACCGACCAGCTTGCCGCTCTTCTCGACCACCGGGAAGCCGGAGATGCCGTGCCGGTCCATCAGCGCCAGCGCCTCGGCCATGCTGGCATCGGGGCCGATGGTGATCGGGTTGACCACCATGCCGCTCTCGAAGCGCTTGACCTTGCGGACCTCCTCGGCCTGCCGGTCGATGTCAAGATTGCGGTGGATCACGCCAATGCCGCCGGCCTGGGCCATGGCGATCGCCAAGGGCGCCTCGGTCACGGTGTCCATGGCGGCGGAGAGCAGCGGGATGCCGAGCTCGATGCGCTTGGTCAGCCTGGTCCGCGTGTCCGCGTCTGCGGGCAGGATCGACGAGGCCTGCGGGACCAGCAGGACGTCATCGAAGGTCAGGGCGTCGCGGAACTGCATGTGGGGCTCCCAGAGCTTGGAAGCGCCGCAATATAACCCCCCTCGGGCCGTTGTGAAGCGCAGATCTAGGGGGCCTGCGTTGCGTCTCGTGACTCTCGACCCTTGAAGTCGGTGGCCACGATATAGACTTCGGCGCTGTCCTGCCGGCTGGCGGCGGGCTTGACGTGGCGGACCTTGGCGAAGTTGCGCTTCAGGATGTCGAGCAGCTCTTTCTCGGCCCCGCCCTGGAACAGCTTGGCGACGAAGGCGCCGCCCGGCACCAGCACATCGACCGCGAACTCGACCGCGGTCTCGGCCAGCGCCATGATTCGCAGATGGTCCGTCATCTGGTGCCCGACTGTCGGCGCCGCCATGTCGCTGAGCACGAGATCGGCCGGGCCGGCCAGGGCTTGCTTCAGCCGGTCCGGCGCCGCGGGATCGAGGAAGTCCATCTCCAGGATGGTCGCGCCCGGCACCGGGTCCATGCCGAGATAGTCGATGCCGACCACCTTGCCCTGCGGCCCGACCCGCTCCAACGCCACCTGGATCCAGCCGCCGGGGGCGCAGCCGAGATCGACCACGCGCATGCCGCGGCGCAGCAGCTTCAGCTTGTCGTCGAGCTGCAGCAGCTTGAACGCGGCGCGCGAGCGGTAGCCTTGGCGCTTGGCCTCGGCGACATAGGGATCGTTGAGCTGGCGCTCCAGCCACCGGGTCGAGGACGCGGTCCGCTGCTTGGCGGTCTTCACGCGTACGGCGAGGCCGCGGCTGCCGCGGCCGCTCGGCCCCCCCGCCCTAGCGGCGCCCGGCTTTTTCGGTGTCTTCATGGGTCCCGGATGTGGTCAGGCGCGGCGCTTCTGCGCCTCGGCCAGCAGGTCGAACAGGATGCCTTCGCGCACGCCGCGATCGCCGACCCGCAGCTTGCCGACCGGCCAGGTGTCGCAGATCGCCTCGAGGATGGCGCAGCCGGCCAGCACCAGGTCGGCCCGGTCGCGGCCGATGCAGGGATAGGACGATCGCGCCGTGTAGTCGAGGCCCAGCAGCATATGGCTGGCGCGCCGCGCCTCCTCGAAGGTCAGCATGCTGCCGTCGACCTCGGAGCGGATGTAGCGCGGCAGGCCGAGATGCACCCCGGCCAGCGTGGTCACGGTTCCCGAGGAGCCGATCATCTGCACCAGCCCCTGTTCGATCAGCCCGCGCAGGTTGTTGCGGGCCTCGAACTCCGCCAGGGAGGCGGCGGTGGTGGCGGTCATCGCCGCATAGGTCCCGGCCGAGACCTCGTGACCGCCATGCAGTTCCGACAGGGAGACGACACCGAGCGGGATGCTGAGCGCGTCGAGCGTCACCGCCTGGCCGTCGGCATCGAACTCCAGCCAGGTCAGCTCGGTCGACCCGCCGCCGATGTCAAAGATGATCGCGTGCGGAACCGCGGGATCCAGCAGCGGGGCGCAGCCGGCCGCGGCCAGGCGCGCCTCCTCCGCCGCCGGGATCATCTCCAGCTGCAGTCCGGTCTCGCGCCGGACCCGGTCGCGGAAGGCCGGGAAATTGCCGGCCTGGCGGCAGGCCTCGGTCGCCACCGCGCGCGACAGCACCACGTTCTGCCGCCGGATCTTGGCGGCGCAGATGCGCAGCGCCGACAGGGTGCGCTGGATCGCCTCGGGCTGCAGCCGCCCGGTGGCGCCGA
>JAEKLZ010000151.1 GCA_019508225.1 Inquilinus limosus
CCGAGATGGTGGAGGCAGCCTGATGACGACCCCCGAATTCAGCCGCCCCGTCGGCGTCCACACCCTGCCGCGCGGCGGCCGGACCATCGCCATCGAGGCCGACGAGGTCGAGCGCGCGGCGTTGGCCCGGCGTTTCGGCCTGCTGGCGCTGGACGCGTTCAAGGCCCGACTCACCCTGACGGCGGGGCGCGGCGACACGGTGGTGGTGACCGGCACGCTGACCGCCGCCGTGGTGCAGCGCTGTGTCGTCACGCTCGACCCCGTGCCCGCCGCGGTCGAGGACGAGATCGAGGCCGTCTTCGCCGCCGCGGCGGGGCGGGACGAAGCGGAAATCGAGGTCGACCCGCTGGCGGCGGAGGTCGAGCCGCTGGCCGACGGCCGCATCGACCTGGGCGAGCTGGCGGCGCAGCACCTGTCGCTGGCGCTCGATCCCTATCCGCGCTCGCCCGACGCGGATCGCTTTTCCTTGCCCAGCCGGACCTTTTCCATTAAGTAACGCCGGTCTGAGGCGGCTCCCACCGGTGCCGCCTTTTCGTATCGAGAGTTCAAGCAAATGGCTGTTCCGAAGAAGAAGACGTCGAAGTCGCGGCGCGACATGCGGCGTTCGCACCACGCTCTGGCCGGCGCCACCTATGTCGAGTGCGCGAATTGCGGCGAGCTGGCCCGTCCGCACCATGTCTGCGACTCCTGCGGCCACTACCACGGCCGTGAGGTTGTCACCGAGACGACCGCGACCGCCTGATCGACTGCGCCCGCATAGGGAATGTCCGACCCGGCGGCCTCTGGCCCAGTGACGATCGCGCTCGACGCCATGGGAGGCGATCGGGCGCCGGAGATGGTGCTCGAAGGGGCCGAGATCGCCCGCACGCACCATCCAGACGTGCACTTCCTGATCGTCGGCGACGAGGCGCGGATCGCGCCGCTGCTGGCGAAACGGCCGGCCTTGGCCGCGGTGTCGACGATTCGGCATGCCGCCGACGTCATCACCAACGAGGACAAGCCCTCTGCCGCGTTGCGCGGTGGGCGCAACTCGAGCATGCGGCTGGCCATCGACGCCGTCGCCGCGGGTGAGGCGCAGGGCGTCGTCTCCGCCGGCAACACCGGCGCGCTGATGGCGACCGCGAAGATCGTGTTCAAGACGCTGCCGGGCATTGACCGGCCGGCGATCGCGTCGTTTTTCCCGACGCTGCGCGGTGAGAGCGTGATGCTCGACCTCGGCGCCAACATCGAATGCGACGCCGAGAATCTGGTCCAGTTCGCGATCATGGGCTCGGTCTTCGCCAAGGCGGTGCTGGGCTTGGTCGATCCGACGGTCGGCCTGCTGAATGTCGGATCCGAGGCGCTGAAGGGCCCGGATGCGGTGCGGGATGCCGCCGCGCGGCTGCGCGAGCTGGACTTCCCCGGCCGGTTCGAGGGCTTCGTCGAGGGCGATGACATCCCGGCCGGAAAGGTCGATGTGGTCGTGACCGACGGCTTCTCCGGCAACATCGCGCTGAAGACCGCCGAGGGCACGGCCAAGCTCTACGCCACCTGGCTGCGCCACACCTTCCGGTCGTCATGGCTCGCCTCGCTCGGCTACCTGCTGGCGCGCGGCGCGTTCCGCCAGCTGCGCCACCGGACCGACCCGCGCCAGTACAACGGCGCGCTGTTCCTCGGCCTCAACGGCATCTGCGTGAAGAGCCATGGCGGTACCGACGGCGAGGGCTTCGCTCATGCCATCGATGTCGGCGTCGATCTGGTGATTCACGGCTTCAATGATAAGGTGAAGCAGGAATTCAGCCGTTTCGAAGGCAGCCGGAACGGTGACGACGCTGCTTCGACGGGTCCAACGACTGCTTCGATCGGGATCGAACAACCGCAATGACCGGCCCTCTATGACAGTCCGCCGCTCGCGCATCATCGGATGCGGTTCTGCCCTGCCTGACCGCGTCGTCACCAACGCCGAGCTGGCCCGGACGGTCGACACCTCGGACGAGTGGATCGTCCAGCGCACCGGCATCAGCGTCCGCCACATCGCCGGGCCGGACGAGAAGACCTCCGACCTGGCTTTGGCCGCGGCCCGCAAGGCGCTGGCCATGGCCAAGGTCGAGGGCAGCGACCTCGACCTGATCGTGCTGGCCACCACCACGCCGGACCAGACCTTCCCGGCCACCGCGGTGCGGGTCCAGGCCGCGCTCGGCATGACCCGCGGCGCTGCCTTCGACGTCCAGGCCGTGTGCTCCGGCTTCGTCTATGCCCTGGCCATGGCCGACAACATGATCCGGCTGGGCCAGGCGCGCACCGCGCTGGTGATCGGGGCCGAGACCTTCTCCCGCCTGCTCGACTGGACCGACCGCGGCACTTGCGTGCTGTTCGGCGACGGCGCCGGCGCCGTGGTGCTGCGCGCGGTCGAAGGTGGCGGCACCACCGACGACCCCGGCATCCTGTCGACCCATCTGCATTCCGACGGCCGCCACGAGGACAAGCTCTACGTCGATGGCGGGCCGTCCTCGACCGGCACCGTCGGCCATGTCCGGATGGAAGGCCGCGAGGTGTTCAAGCACGCGGTCATCAACCTGGCCGAGGTGGTGGAGGAGGCGCTGGCCGCCAACGGCTTGGTGCCGTCCGACATCGACTGGCTGGTGCCGCATCAGGCGAACAAGCGCATCATCGACGCCACCGCCCGCAAGCTCGACATGCCGGCGGAGAAGGTGGTGCTGACGGTGCAGAAGCACGCCAACACCTCCGCCGCCTCGATCCCGCTGGCGCTGGCCGAGGCCGTCAACGATGGCCGCATCAAGGCCGGCGACCTGGTGCTGCTCGAGGCCATGGGCGGCGGGCTGACCTGGGGCGCCGCCCTGGTCCGCTGGTAGCCTGCCGATAAGCAGTTAGCGAGCCTCGCCTGATGGGCTCGTTAGGAAACCCGCCCAACGCTTTGGAATTGACGGATTATTTTGTGAAGGGTACCGTCCTGCGACGGTCTTCTTCGCAATTGTCCGTCAGGGGGAGGCGGCATGGCGGAAACGGTGACACGAGCCCAGCTCAGCGAATCGCTCTATCAGGAAATCGGCTTGTCTCGGAACGAGTCCGCCGATCTTGTTGAGACGGTGCTTGAAGAAATCTCTGACGCGCTCGAACGCGGCGAGACTGTGAAGATCTCGTCTTTCGGCACCTTTGGCGTGCGCCAGAAGGGCCAGCGAATCGGCCGCAATCCGAAGACGGGGCAGGAGGTGCCGATCCTGCCGCGCCGCGTGTTGGTGTTCCGCGCCTCGCATGTGCTGAAGGGGCGGATCAACGGCACCAATCCGCCCCCCGACGACGACGAGTAAGCCATATGGCCGGAATCGGAGGATCGGAGGCGAAGCCCGCGCCGCTGCGCAAGTCGGCGACGGCCTATCGCACGATCAGCGAGGTGTCGGACGATCTCGCCGTGCCGCAGCATGTGCTGCGGTTCTGGGAGACCAAGTTCTCGCAGGTCCGCCCGCTCAAGCGCGGCGGCGGCCGCCGCTACTATCGCCCCGAGGACGTCCAGCTGCTGCGCCGGATCCAGCGTCTCCTTTATGAGGAGGGCTACACCATCAAGGGCGTGCAGCGCCTGCTGAAGGAAGGCAAATCGGCCGAGGCTGACGCGCCGGCGGCGTCGTCCGACGAGGCCGCGTCCGGCCCGGCCCGTCCGGTTCCGGTCACCCGCGCCAAGCCGGCCGCCAAGCCGCGCGAGGAGGCGCAGCTCTCGCTCCTGGCCGGTGCCGGCCGCGCCCAGGGCATCTCGACCGAGCTGCGCGACGAGCTGACCGTGCTGCTGGCGGAGCTGAAACGCCTGCAGGCCGCCCTGCGCGGCGACGCCTGAGGCCACTCAGCCGGGCTTCCGTTCCAGCGCGTCGCGGCTAATCAGAGCCAAGGCCGCGACCGCCCCGAGACATTCCCCCAAGCCCCCGACCAGGAGCGCCGGCCCCAGCCCGCCGATCAACCGCTCCGTCGATGCGTCGACGTCGCCGCCATACGCGGCGAAGACGGCGCCGAGGATCGCGACGCCCAGAGTCGCGCCGACCATCCGGGCGGTGTTCACCAGCCCGGCCGCCGTGCCCGACCGCCTCTGCGGCACGCTCGACACCGTCACCGCCATCACCGGGCCGGTGTTGAGGCCGAGCCCGATGCCGGTGACCAGCAGCGCCGTCTCGACATAGAGCAGGCCGGTGCCGGCGGAGATCCAGGCGAGCAGCAGCAGCCCGGCGCCGATCAGCGCCATGCCGGCGGTCATCAGCGCCTGCGGCCCCAGCCGGGTCGCCAGCCGGCCGGAGACTTGCGAGACGGCGAAGAAGACCACCGACATCGGCAGCAGTTCCAGCCCCGCCTCGATCGGCGTGGCGCCGCGCACGGTCTGCAGATAGACCGGGACCAGGAACAGCATGGCGTACATGCCGAAGGTCATCAGCAGCGCCACGATCAGCGAGCCCGACAGGTCCGGGCTGCGGAACAGGCCGAGCGGCACCAGCGCCCCTTCGGTGCGGGCCTCGACCGCCAGGAACAGCGCGATCGCGACGAGGCCGACGGCGAGGCCGGCAAGCGTCGCGGCGGAGGTCCAGCCCCAGCGGTTGCCTTCGATCGCCGCCAGAGTCAGGGCGCCGAGCGCCAGCATGGCCAGCCCCTGGCCCGGCAGGTCGAGGCGCCGCCCCTCCGGATCCGCGGATTCGGGCACCGACCGGACGGCCAGCAGCAGGGCGAGGGCGGCCACCGGCACCACCACGAAGAACAGGCTGCGCCAGCCCGCCGCCGTGACCAGGATGCCGCCGAGCGTGGGCCCGATGGCGAAGGCCAGGCCGTTGCAGCTGGCCCAGATGCCGATGGCATGGGCACGCTCCCCGGCATCGGGATAGGTCGCGGCCAGGATCGACAGCGAGGCAGGCAGCAGCAGCGCGGCGCCCAGCCCGGTGATCGCCCGGGCCGCGATCAGCACGGTGCCGTCCGGCGCCAGGCCGCAGGCCAGCGAGCCGAGGGCGAACATCGCCACGCCGGCGACGAAGATCCGCCGGCGGCCGAACAGGTCGCCGAGCAGCCCGCCGGTCAGCAGCAGGGTGGCGTAGACCAGGTTGTAGACATCCAGCACCCATTGCAGGGCGCTGACCCCCAGGCCGAGGGCGGCGCCGATGGCATGGGCGCCGAGATTGACCACCGAAGTGTCGATCTGGGCCACCAGCACGCCGAGGCACATGGCGAGGAGGACGAGGCCGGGCCGCGTCCGCGACCGGGGAGTATCGATGGTGTCGGCTGACGGCATGACGGCTGCTCCCTTTCCCAAGGGAAACAGCCATGGGCCGGACGGGGCTCCACGCGAACGCTTCGGTCCCGATCGAAGCGTCCGGACCGGTCAGTAATCCGTGATGCCGCTGCGCGGGATCTTGACCTCGCGGTGGATCCAGACGCTGAGCAGGATGCCGCAGCCCATCAGCAGGGTCAGCATCGCGGTGCCGCCATAGGACACCAGGGGCAGGGGAATGCCGACCACCGGGATCAGCCCGGTGACCATCGCCACATTGACGAAGACGTAGAGGAAGAAGGTCGTGGTCAGGCCGACGCCGACCAGGCGGCCGAAATGGCTGCGGGCGCTGAGCGCGATCATCAACCCGTAGACGAACAGCATGGTGTAGAGGAACAGCAGGATCAGCGCGCCGACCATGCCGAACTCCTCGGCCATGACGACGAAGATGAAGTCGGTGTGCTTCTCCGGCAGGAACATCAGTTGGCTCTGCGTCCCGGCGGTGAAGCCCTTGCCGAACAGGGCGCCGGAGCCGAGCGCGATCTTCGCCTGCGAGATGTTGTAGCCGGCGCCCAGCGGGTCGCGCTCCGGCTCCAGGAAGGTGTAGACCCGGTTCTTCTGGTAATCGTGCAGGAACTCCCAGCCGATCGGGATGGCCGACAGGCCCAGCGCGATGATCACGGCGAATTTCCACAGCCTCACGCCGGTGGCGAACAGCACCGCGCCGCCGGTCAGGATCAGCAGCATGGCAGTGCCGAGATTCGGCTGCATCAGCACCATGCCGACCGGTGCCAGGATCAGCAGCAGCGGCACGATCAGCACCAGCGGGTTGCGCACCTCGACCAGCGAAAAGCCGTGGAAATAGCGGGCGAGGGCGAGGACCAGCGCGATCTTCATCAGCTCCGACGGCTGGATCACCAGCGGCCCGAGATTGATCCAGCGCTCGGCGCCCATGCCGACATGGCCCATCGCCTGCACCACGATCAGCAGGGCGAAGACGACGGCGTAGACCGGGTACGCGATCTTCATCCAGATCCGGATGTCGATCAGCGCGAAGACCAGCATGACGACGAAGCCGCTGGCGAAGCGGCTGAGCTGCCGGCTGGCCCAGGGCTCCCAGGACCCGCCGCCGGCGGAGTAGAGCAGCATCACCCCGACCGCGGCGATGGCGCAGACCAGCACCACCAGGCCCCAGCTCATCAGCTGCAGCTTGGTCAGCAGGGTGTAGTGCGGGGTGTCGTCGCGAATCCGGAAGCTGCTCATGAACCAGGACAATCCGCCGTCGCCGTGACGGCGGCCGGACTATGCGCCGGAGCGCCTGGACGGGCAAGATTGCAGGCCGGCTGCGACCTCACGTGCCGGCCTGCGATCCCTCAATACGGGCTGTCGACGTCCCCCGTCTCGACATAGACGCTCTTCAGCTGGGTGTAGTGCTCCAGCGCGGCGAGGCCGTTCTCGCGGCCGAGGCCGGATTGCTTGTACCCGCCGAACGGGATCTCGACCGGGGTGATGTTGTAGTTGTTGATCCAGCAGGTGCCGGCCTGCAGCCGGGCCACCACGCGATGGCCGCGGGCCAGGTCGCGGGTGAAGACGCCGGCGGCCAGGCCATATTCGGTGGCGTTGGCGCGGCGCACCGCCTCGTCCTCATCGGTGAAGGTCAGCACCGTCATCACCGGGCCGAAGATCTCCTCCCGCACGATCGACATCTCGTCATGGCAGGCGTCGAAGATCGCCGGCTCGACGAAATAGCCGCCGGCCAGCGCCGGGTCGGCCGGGGCGCGGCCGCCGCAGACCAGACGGGCGCCGGCCTTCACCCCGGCCTCGACATAGCCCAGCACCTTGGCCCGGTGCTCGGCCGAGATCAGGGCGCCGACCTGGGTCTGCGGGTCCATCGGGTCGCCGATCCGCATCGTCTCGGTGCGGGCCAGCAGGAGGTCCATGAAGCGATTGTGCAGCGGCGCCTCGACGAACACCCTTGTACCGTTCGAGCAGATCTCGCCCTGGGTGTAGAAGTTGGCCATCATCGCCGCCTTGACCGCGTTCTCGACATCGGCGTCGGCGAAGATGATCAGCGGCGACTTGCCGCCCAGTTCCATGCTGACGTGCTTCATCGCCCCGGCGGCGGCCGCCGCGACCTTGCGGCCGGTCGGCACCGACCCGGTCAGCGACACCTTGGCGACGTCGGGATGGGTGACCAGGGCCTGGCCGACATCGCCCTTGCCCTGCACCACGTTGAACACGCCGGGCGGCAGGCCGGCCTCGGCGAAGATTTCGGCCAGCGCCACCGCGGTCATCGGGGTCAGCTCGGACGGCTTGAACACCATGGTGTTGCCGCAGGCCAGCGCCGGGCCGGACTTCCAGCAGGCGATCTGCAGCGGGTAGTTCCAGGCTCCGATGCCGGCGACCACGCCCAGCGGCTCGCGCCGGGTATAGGCGAAGGCGCGGCCGAAATCATGATGGGTGCCGTGCAGCGACGGCGCCAGCCCGGCGAAGTACTCGATCGCGTCGGCGCCGGAATCGATGTCGACCGACAGCGCCTCGGCGATCGGCTTGCCAGTATCCTCGACCTCCATCCGCGCCAGCCGGTCGCGGTTGGCGCGCAGCAGGCGCACCGCCTCGCGCAGGATGCGGCCGCGCTGGGTGCCGGTCATCCCGGCCCAGCCGTCGAAGGCGGCCTTCGCGGCGGCCACGGCGCGGTCGACATCGGCGGGGGAGGCGGCGGCG
This sequence comes from Inquilinus limosus, assembly GCA_019508225.1. GTDB lineage: Bacteria > Pseudomonadota > Alphaproteobacteria > DSM-16000 > Inquilinaceae > Inquilinus > Inquilinus limosus_D. Next base: position 7,958 of record JAEKLZ010000151.1, read on the forward strand.
ACCCGGCCGATCACCCGGCCGGTCGCCGGGTTGATGGTGTCGAAGGGCGTGCCGCTGCCCGCGACCGCCTGTCCGCCGATATGCAGCCCGATCGTCTCGGCCATGGCTCTCTCCTGTTTCAGCGCTGGGCGGTCCGCCAGTTCGGCGCTTCGTAGACCGGGGCGTTCGACGGCGGCAAGGGCGTGCGG
>JAEKLZ010000152.1 GCA_019508225.1 Inquilinus limosus
TCCTCGGCCAGGGCCCATTTGCTGTGCGTGCCGGGCAGGACGTAGAGGCGGCGGCCGGCCGCGGGCGCGTCGCCGAGGATCTGCACCTCCTCGCCGCGCATTACATCGGGGATGCCGTCGGCGTCGATTCGGCTGACGCCGGGGACGATTCGCAAGGAGATGCCCAGCGAGGTCGGCACCTCGATCAGGCCGGCGACCAGCGCCGCCGCGTCGGCCGGGCAGTTCGCATAGGGCGCCTCGGCCCAGCCCTGGCGGCTGCCGATCATGCCGGAGGCGATGGCGGCGGTGGCGCCGGCGGCGATCCACGTCTCCGCGACCTGACGGAACACGGCATCGAAATCGCCGCCGGGGACCTTGAGGATGCCGAGCGGGGCCGCGGCCTCGTCGCGGATCGCGCCGTCGGCGTCGAGCAGCCAGGCGCGGAGCGAGGAGGTTCCCCAATCGAGGGCGACGAGCATGATGCGAGTCCGGAAGATAAATGGTCGGAGCGGCGAGATTCGAACTCGCGACCCCTTGCACCCCATGCAAGTGCGCTACCAGGCTGCGCTACGCTCCGACCGGGGGCCGGCCGCCGGACAGAGCCGGGCGGCAAGCGGGCGGGACTATAACCAGCGCCCCGCCCCTATGCAACGACCATGCGGGATTTTTCCTGCAATGCCAGTCGAACCGAATTGGGGCGTTGCCTCTCCCGCCTGGCGGGAGAGGTCGGACGGCCGCAGGACGTCCGGGTGAGGGCTGGCCCGGGCCTCGACGAAGAGCCCTCAGCCGGAGCCGCTTCGCGTCTCCGACCTCTCCCGCAAGCGGGAGAGGCAATGCGTTTTTTCTGCCCCAGCCTACCCGGCGCTGGCCTGGGCGATGGCCCAGAAATCATCGGCCTTCAGGCTGGCGCCGCCGACCAGGGCGCCGTCGACATTCGGCACCGCCAAGAGCTCGGCCGCGTTGCCCGGCTTGACCGAGCCGCCATAGAGGATGCGGATGCCCGCCGCCTCGGACGGCACATGGGCGCCCAGCGCGGCGCGGATATGGGCGTGCACCTCGGCGACCTCGGCCGTGGTCGGGGTGCGGCCGGTGCCGATGGCCCAGACCGGCTCATAGGCGATCACCGTGTTCTCCGCCGTCGCGCCGCGCGGCAGCGACCCGGCGATCTGCCGGCTGCAGATCTGCAGCGCCCGGCCGTTATCGCGCTCGGCCTCGGTCTCGCCGACGCAGATGATCGCGACCAGCCCCTCGGCCTGGGCCGCCGCCGCCTTCTCGGCCACCACCAGGTCGATCTCGCCATGGTCCTGGCGCCGCTCGGAATGGCCGACGATGACATGGCTGCAGCCGAGATCGGCCAGCATCCGGGCCGAGATGTCGCCGGTGTGGGCGCCCTGCTGCGCGGTGTGGCAGTCCTGGCCGCCGACCGCCAGCCCGCTGCCCTGCACCGCATCGGCGATCGGCGCGATGATGGTGGCCGGCGGGCAGATCAGCAGGTCGAAGGCCGGGTCGACGGTGCGGGCCAGCCGCAGGGCGAGGTCGCGGGCCACCGCCGTGCCCTCGTCGCGCAGCAGGTTCATCTTCCAGTTGCCCGCGATCAGCTTGCGCGCCATCGGCCTCTCTCCCGCTGGTCCTCAGATGTCGCCCCTGATGTACCAATCCGGACGCCATGACGCCACAGCGCTCCTTGTGCATTGCTGCGCGTGAGGGCCGCACCTATGATGCGCCGCCCAACCGCCCGGGAGACCGGCGCGGCCTCGCCCTTTGTTCACGGTTGTCATGCTGCAGCTTCTCCGCCACAAGGTCGGCTCCGTCGTCGTCAAGGTGCTGTTCGTCCTCCTGATCCTCAGCTTCGCGATCTGGGGGATCGGCGACATCTTCCGCAACCGCGGCCAGACCGACACCGTGGCCACGGTCGGCGACGTGACCATCAGCCTGGGGCAGCTCGACAGCCAGTTCCGCCAGGTGGCGCAGAGCCAGCGGATCCCGCTGGCCGTCGCCCAGCAGCTGGGCCTGCCGCAGCGCGTGCTGGACGGCATGGTCTCCGGCTTCCTGTACGACCAGTTCGCCGCCGATCTCGGCTACAACCTGTCGAACGACGCGGTCGCCGACGCCGTGCGCACCAACCCGGTGTTCCGGGATCCGGCCACCAACCAGTTCAGCCGCGACCGCTTCCTGCAGCTGCTGCAGGCCAACGGCACCAACGAGGCCGGCTTCATCGCCAGCCAGCGTGGCCAGATGCAGCAGCAGCAGGTGATGCGGGCGCTGTTCAGCGGCGCCGAGCCGCCTCAGGCGCTGGTCGACCCGATCTACAAGTACCGCCGCGAGACCCGCATCGCCGACACCATCACGCTGCGCAACGCCGACCAGGCCGGCGTTGCGCAGCCGACCCAGGCCGACCTCGAGGCCTATCACAAGGAGCATGGCGACAAGTTCCAGTCGCCCGAGTACAGGACGCTGAACCTGGTGCTGCTGAAGACCGACGAGTTCGCCAAGTCGGTGACGGTGTCGGAGGATGAGGCCCGCACCGCCTATGACAAGACCCAGGTGGACTACCAGAAGCCGGAGATGCGCCGTTTCGACCAGGTGATCGCGCCGACCAAGGAGCTGGCCGACCAGATCGCCGCGGCGGTGCGCGGCGGCAAGCCGGTGCAGCAGGCGGTGGACGAATCGGGCAACGCCGCGGTCAAGCTGATCCCGGTCGACTTCACCGCCAAGTCGGCGATGCCGATCCCGGCCCTGGCCGAGCCGGGCTTCGCCCTGGCCCAGGGCCAGGCGACCGACCCGGTGCAGTCGCCCTTCGGCTGGCACGTGCTGGTGCTGACCGGCACCCAGCCGGCCCGCACCGTGCCCTTCGCGGAGGCGCGGCCCGAGATCGAGGCCCGGCTGAAGCAGAGCAAGGCGGCCGACGCCCTGTACGACGCCGCCAACAAGTTCGAGGACGCGCTGGCCGACAACGTGCCGGTCGACAAGGCGGCGCAGGAATTCGGCTTCACCGTCACCCCGGTCCCCGCCGTGGCCCAGGACGGCACGACCCAGAGCGGCCAGCCGCTGCCGCCCCTGCCCGGCCAAGCGCAGGTGCTGCAGGCCGCCTTCCAGCTGCAGCAGGGCGACGTCAGCCCGATGGGCACGGTCGACGACAACACCTCCTTCATCGTCCGGGTCGACAGCATCATCCCGCCGGCGACCGAGCCGCTGGCCAAGGTGCGCGACGAGGTCGCCGCCGCCTGGACCGAGCAGAAGCAGGCCGATGCGGCCGCGGCGCTGGCCGCCGACATCGCCAAGCGCCTCGCCGCCGGCGAGGCCGCGGCCGATGTCGCCAAGGCGGTCGGCGGACAATATGCCGAGACCCCGGCGCTGCTGCGCGACGGCAGCAATGCCGGCGCCGTGCCCGCGGCGCTGGTGCGCGACCTGTTCGCGGCCAAGGTCGGCGGCACCGCCACCGCCGAGACCCCGGGCGGCCGCGTCGTCGCCCGCCTGACCAAGGTCGAGCCGGCCAAGCCCGATGCCACGGCGGAGGCCGCGGTGAAGCAGGACCTGCAGCGCGGCCTCGCGGTCGATGTCGGCGGCGGCCTGGACCAGGCGCTGCGCGCCCGCTATGGAGTCACTGTCGACCAGGCGGTCCTTGCCCGGTTGAGCTATCAGGAATGAAGTCGATGGCCCCCCTCGCGGCGTCGCAGCGCCCCATCGCCGGCCCCGGCCCGGCAGCCCCGTCCTCTCCGTGTTTAGAGGCGATGGGCGGAGAGGCGATGGGCTGGCGCTGGCCGGCGGGCGTGGGGGTTGCGGCCCGGGAGGTCGGGGAGCGATGGCGTGGCGGCGACCGTTCCGCCTCCGCCCATCCCGCTCTCCTCATCATAGGTCACCACCATGCCGGATTCCACGGCTTTTGACGCCTTCGCCGACACCTACCGCGCCGGCAAGCCCCAGGTCGTCTGGACCCGTCTCGTCTCCGATCTCGACACCCCGGTCTCGGCCATGCTCAAGCTGGCCGGGGACGAGCCGTATTCCTTCCTGCTCGAATCGGTCGAAGGCGGCGCCATCCGCGGCCGCTACAGCGCCATCGGGATGCGCCCCGACCTGATCTGGCGCTGCCGCGGCGACGCGGTCGAGATCAACCGCCGCGCGCTCGCCGATCTCGGCACCTTCGAGCCGGTGGCGCAGGCGCCGCTCGACAGCCTGCGCGGGCTGATCGCGGAATCGCGCATCGACCTGCCGCGCGGCTTCCCGCCGCTGGCCGCCGGGCTGTTCGGCTATCTCGGCTACGACATGGTCCGGCAGATGGAGGCGCTGCCCGATACCAACCCGGACACGCTGGGCGTGCCGGATTCGATCATGATGCGGCCGACCATCGTCTGCGTCTTCGACACCATCGCCGATGTGGTCACCATCGTCACCCCGGTGTTTCCCGACCCGGCGGTGACGGCGGAGAAGGCGCATGAGGCGGCCTGCGAGCGGCTGTCGGACGTGGTCGCCCGCTTCGAATCCAGCGTCTCGCACCGCGAGGCGGCGGCCGAGGGCACCCTGCCCGCCTTGCCCGAGCCGAGCTCGAACATGACGCGGGAGGAGTATCACGCGGCGGTCGAGCGGGCGAAGGAGTACATCCGCGCCGGCGACATCTTCCAGGTGGTGCTGTCGCAGCGCTTCTCGCTGCCCTTCACCCTGCCGCCTTTCGCGCTGTACCGGGCGCTGCGGCGGCTGAACCCGTCGCCCTTCCTGGTGTTCCAGAACTTCGGCGACTTCGCCATCGTCGGGTCGAGCCCGGAGATCCTGGTCCGGCTGCGCGACGGCGAGGTCACCATCCGGCCGATCGCCGGCACCCGGCCGCGCGGCGCCACGCCGGAGGAGGATGTGGCGCTGGAGCAGGACCTGCTGGCCGACCCGAAGGAGCGGGCCGAGCATCTGATGCTGCTGGACCTCGGCCGCAACGATGTCGGCCGGGTGTCGCAGATCGGCACCGTCAAGGTGACCGACCGCTTCATCGTCGAGCGCTACTCCCACGTCATGCACATCGTCTCCAACGTCGTCGGCCGGATCACTCCGGACAAGGATGCGGTGGCGGCGCTGGCCGCCGGCTTCCCGGCCGGCACCACCAGCGGCGCGCCGAAGGTGCGGGCGATGGAGATCATCGAGGAGCTGGAGGTGGCGCGGCGCGGCATCTATGCCGGGGCGATGGGCTATTTCGGCGCCAATGGCGACATGGACACCTGCATCGCCCTGCGCACCGCGGTGGTGAAGGACGAGACCCTGTACATCCAGGCCGGCGGCGGCGTCGTCGCCGACAGCAGCCCGGAGGGGGAGTACCAGGAGACCCGCAACAAGGCGCGGGCGCTGGTGCGCGCCGCCGAAGATGCGGTACGCTTCGCCAACCGGCCGCGCAACGGCAACCGGCCCATGGGTCATGTGTAGAGATCGCATCCTTTCGCAGCAGCAGCATCGCCCCCTGCTGCACCGATGGTGAGGCCGGCCGGATTCCCGCCGACCCTCTCCATTTCCCTTGCCTCGAAGGGGCGACTCCCATGCTTCTGCTGATCGATAACTACGACAGCTTCACCTACAACCTGGTGCATTACCTCGGCGAGCTCGGGGCCGACACCGAGGTCCGCCGCAACGACGCGCTGACGGTCGACGAGGCGCTGGTGCTACGGCCCGACGGCATCGTCATCTCGCCCGGCCCGTGCGACCCGGACAAGGCCGGCATCTGCATGGACCTGATCCAGGCCGCGGCCGGAAAGGTGCCGGTGTTCGGCGTCTGCCTCGGCCACCAGGCGATCGGCCAGGTCTTCGGCGGCAGGATCGTCCGCGCGCCGGAGCCGATGCACGGCAAGATCAGCCCGGTGCACCATCATGGCGGCGGCGTGCTGGCCGGGCTGCCGGACAATTTCGAGGCCACCCGCTATCACTCGCTGACCATCGCGCCCGAGACCATGCCCGACAGCCTGGAGGCCACGGCCTGGACCGCGGACGGGGTGATCATGGCGCTGCGGCACAGGACCTTGCCGATCCACGGCGTGCAGTTCCATCCGGAAAGCATCGCCTCGCAGTTCGGCCACAAGATTCTGCAGAACTTCCTGGCCATCGCCGAGCGGCGGAACGCGGCATGACCACCGAGATGCGACCCTTCATCGCCAAGGCGGCGCTCGGCCGCCCGCTGGACGCGGCCGAAGCCCGCGCCGCCTTCGAGATCATCATGTCCGGCGAGGCCACGCCGGCGCAGATCGGCGGCTTCCTGATGGCGCTGCGGGTCCGCGGCGAGACGCCGGAGGAGATCGCCGCGGCCGCCCGGGTGATGCGCGACAAGGCCGTGACCATCGACGCGCCGGCGGGCGCGATCGATTGCTGCGGCACCGGTGGCGACAATTCCGGCTCGTTCAACGTCTCGACCGCCGTCTCCTTCGTCCTGGCCGGCGCCGGCGTGCCGGTGGCCAAGCACGGCAACCGCGCCGCCTCCAGCCTGACCGGCGCCGCCAATGTCCTGGCCGAGCTGGGCGTCAATGTCGAGGCGCCGCCGGAGGTGATGCGCGAGGCGCTGTGGGAGACCCAGATCGGCTTCCTGTTCGCGCCGCTGTATCACAGCGCCATGCGCCATGTCGGCCCGGCGCGGCAGGAGCTGGGCACCCGCACCATCTTCAACCTGCTCGGCCCCCTGGCCAATCCGGCCGGGGTCAAGCGCCAGCTGCTGGGCGTCTTCGCCGAGGCCTGGATCGAGCCGGTGGCGCAGGCCCTGCAGCAGCTGGGCAGCGAGACCGCCTGGGTGGTGCATGGCAGCGACGGGCTGGACGAGATGACCACCACCGGCCCGACCGCCGTCGCCGAGCTGCGCGGCGGCCAGGTCCGGCGCCTGACGGTGACGCCGGAGGATGCCGGGCTGCGCCGTGCGGTCCCGGAAGACCTCAAGGGCGGCGATCCCGCCACCAACGCCGCCGCCCTGCGCGCCGTGCTGGGCGGGGCGCATGGCGCCTATCGCGACATCGTGCTGCTTAACGCCGCAGCCTGTTTCATCATCGCCGATCGCGTGGCCACATTGCCGGACGGCGCCGCCCTCGCGGCCCGCACCATCGACGATGGGTCGGCCGCCCGCGTGCTCGAGCGGCTGGCCCGCATCACCAGCCAGGGAATGGCCCGGGACGCAATATGAGCGACACCCTCACTCGCATCGTCGCCGACAAGCGCCGGCACATCGAGGCCCGCAAGGCGGCGGTGCCGCCGGCGGAGATTGGCCGGCTGGCGGACCTCGCCGACCGCGCCGCGCCGCCGCGCGGCTTCGTCGCGGCGCTGCGCCGGGCGCAGGCCGAGGGGCGCTACGGCCTGATCGCCGAGATCAAGAAGGCCTCGCCGTCGAAGGGGCTGATCCGCCCCGATTTCGACCCGCCCGCCCTCGCCCGCGCCTATCGCGACGGCGGCGCCGCCTGCCTGTCGGTGCTGACCGACATGCCGTACTTCCAGGGCGCCGACGAATACCTGACCGCCGCCCGCAACGCCGTCGAGCTGCCGGTGCTGCGCAAGGACTTCATGGTCGATCCCTACCAGGTCCTCGAGGCCCGTCATGGCGGCGCTGGACGACGCCACCGCGCGCGAGCTGGAGCAGGCGGCGATCGACAATGGCATGGACGTGCTGGTCGAGGTCCATGACGCGGCCGAGCTGGACCGGGCGCTGACGCTTCGGTCGCCGCTGCTCGGCATCAACAACCGCAACCTCAAGACCCTGCAGGTCGACCTCGCCACCACCGAGGCGCTGGCGGCGCAGGTGCCGGGCGACCGGCTGCTGGTCTCCGAGAGCGGGCTGTCCGCCCCGGCCGATCTGGCCCGGATGGCCCGCGCCGGCGCCACCACCTTCCTGATCGGCGAGAGCCTGATGCGCCACGACGACGTCGCCGCCGCCACCCGGGCGCTGCTGGCCCGAGAGGAAAGGTCGAGCGCCGCATGATCGGTCAGCAATCCTCTCCGGATCGAACGGACCTGTCCCTTTGCGTTACCTCTCCCGCGTGGCGGGAGAGGTCGGACATCCGTCAGGATGTCCCGGTGAGGGCTGGCACGGGCCTCGACAAAGGACCCTCACCCGGAGCCGCTTCGCGTCTCCGACCTCTCCCGCAAGCGGGAGAGGCAACGCGTGGAGCGGGGTGGGCTTCGTGACCGGCGAGCTGACCCATTTCGATTCGGCCGGCCAGGCGCGCATGGTCGACGTCTCCGGCAAGGACGCGACGGTGCGGGTGGCGCGGGCCGGCTGCCGGGTCGAGATGAAGCCGGAGACGCTGGCGCTGATCGCCGCCGGCGGCCATGCCAAGGGCGACGTGCTGGGCATCGCCCGCATCGCCGGCATCATGGCGGCCAAGCGCACCGCCGACCTGATCCCGCTGTGCCACCCGCTGCCGCTGTCCAGCGTCGAGCTGGCGCTGCGCTGCGACGCCGAGCACAGCCGGGTCGAGATCGAGGCCACGGTCAAGGTCACGCATCGCACCGGGGTTGAGATGGAGGCGCTGACCGCCGCCTCGGTCGCCGCGCTGACCGTCTACGACATGTGCAAGGCGGTGGACCGCGGCATGGTGGTGACCGACCTCCGGTTGCTGCACAAATCCGGCGGGCGGTCCGGCACCTATGAGGCCGCCCCATGATCTCGGTCGCCGAGGCCCGCGCCCGCATCCTCGCCGCCTTCGCCGCCCTGCCGGCCGAGACCGTGCCCCTGCCCGCCGGGCTGGGCCGGATCCTGGCCGAACCAGTGGCGGCGCGGCTGACCCAGCCGCCGCTCGACGTCTCGGCCATGGATGGCTGGGCCGTGCGGGCGGCCGATGTCGCTTCCGTGCCGGCGACGCTGCGGCGGATCGGCGAGGTCCCGGCCGGCGGCCGCTTCGAGGGCAATGTCGGCCCCGGGCAATGCGTCCGCATCTTCACCGGCGCGCCGCTGCCGGACGGCGCCGATGCCATGGTGCTGCAGGAGGACACCGACGCCGAGGGCGACCGGGTCACGGTGCACCAACCATCCTTGGCTGCATGTTCGCCGCCGGCCGCGCGTCGCGGTGCTGGCGACCGGCGACGAGATCGTGCTGCCGGGCGAAGCGCTGGGGCCGAGCCAGATCGTCAGCTCCAACTCCCATGCCCTGGCCGCGCTGATCCGCAGCTGCGGCGGCGAGCCGGTGGATCTGGGCATCGCCCGCGACAACGCCGAGTCCCTCGCCGCCCTGGCCGCCGGCGCCCGCGGCGCCGACCTGATCGTCACCACCGGCGGCGCCTCGGTCGGCGAGCACGACCTGATCCGCTCGGTGCTGGGCGAGCGCGGCCTGGCGCTCGACTTCTGGACCATCGCCATGCGGCCGGGCAAGCCGCTGATGTTCGGCCGGCTCGGCGACACGCCGCTGCTCGGCCTGCCCGGCAATCCGGTCTCGACCATGGTCTGCGGTTGGCTGTTCCTGCGCCCGGCGGTCTGGGCCCTGCAGGGGGCCGAGGCGCCGGAGAACCGCATCACCGCGACGCTGGGCCGCGACCTGCCGGCCAATGATCGACGCGAGGACTATCTGCGGGCGCGGATCGAACGGACGGATTCCGGTTATGTCGCCACTCCGTTCCCGGCCCAGGACAGCTCGATGCTGTCGCTGCTGGCCGCGGCCGACGGGCTGGTGATCCGCCCGCCGCACGCGCCGGCCGCGGCGCGCGGCGAGCCGGTTGAGGCGGTGCTGTTCGGCGACGGGATCTGACCCGGCGATCGTTACAAGGAAGTAAAGAACTGTAGGCGGCACAGTTAGCCGCTTGTGTTTTTGTTTTGTTCCTCCTAATGTTCTCTCAGGGATTCGGCCGCGCCGCGGCCTCTGCGAACGGAGGATGCCTTGCTGACGCGAAAGCAACAGGAGTTGTTGTTGTTCGTCCATCGCCGTCTGGAGGCGGATGGCGTCAGTCCATCCTTCGACGAGATGAAGGATGCCCTGAGCCTGAAGTCGAAGTCGGGCATCCATCGACTGATCACCGGCCTCGAGGAGCGCGGTTTTATTCGGCGGCTGCCGCACCGGGCCCGGGCGCTGGAAGTGCTCAAGCTTCCGGAGTGCCTGAAGGCCGACGGGTCGGCGGCACCGGCCGAGGATGACAACGTCGTTCCCTTCCGGCCCGTGCGCTCCGACACCGCCCTGACCGGCCGCAAGCTGGAGCGCGCCGATCTCAGCAACCCCGAGCTCGGCGTTCGTCTGCCGCTCTACGGCCGGATCGCCGCCGGCATGCCGATCGAGGCGCTGCGCGACCATTCCAACTACGCCGAGGTGCCGGCCTCGCTGCTCGGCCCGGGCGAGCACTACGCCCTGGAGGTCGCCGGCGACAGCATGGTCGAGGCCGGGATCCTCGACGGCGACACCGTCATCATCAAGCGCTGCGACGCGGCCGATCCCGGCGTCATCGTCGTCGCCCTGGTCGACGACAACGAGGTGACGCTGAAGCGGCTGCGCAAGAAGGGCGCCGCGATCGGGCTGGAGGCCGCCAACCCGGCCTATGAGACCCGCTACCTGCCCACCGACCGCGTCCGCATCCAGGGCCGCCTGATCGGGCTGCTGCGGACCTATTCGTAAAGCCGGCCACGATCGAGAGGTCACGTTTCCTGCCCTCACCGTCATGGCGAGCGAAGTGTGGCCATCCAGTTCGGCAGCCGGCGCAGGCCCCTGGATGGCCGTGCCCCTTCGGGGCTCGCCATGACCATGAGGCCGAGGTCATCGTTAGTGGAAGCTGAGTAAGCGAACGTCCGTCGGGACCGCCGCGGCTGGCAGGCCGATGCCGGACCTTGCCGAACGGCGCATTGTCCGGTCCTCTGTGCAGCGTCCCGCAACATCCCGGACGCCTGCGCATGACCTTGCATCGATCGCTGCTTCGCCTGCTGGCCTTCGCCCTGCCCTGCATCGGCCTGTTCGCCGGCGCCCCGGCCCAGGCGGCCGGCAGCTATCGCACCTCCGGCGACTGCGACGGCTTTCCCAAGGTCTCGCTCCGCACCCCGGACGGGCTCTGCGTTGGCCTCGTCTCCGCCTGCTGACCAAGCTGGACCGGCCGAACGGCCTGGTGGCGACGCCGGACGGCAGGCTGCTGCTCGGCTTGGCCGGCCGGGTCGTGTCGGTCGACCCCAAGGCGGATCCGCCGGCCGCCGCGCTGCGGGATGTCGTGACCAACCTGCCGAATGACGGCCGCCACCCCCTCGCCGCTTTGGCGCTGGCGCCGGACGGCACGCTGTTCGTCAATGTCGGCTCCGCCACCGATCACTGCGAGCGCGCCGACGATTCGGCCCCGGATCCCGCCAAGCCCTGCCCGGAGACCCAAGGCGCGCCGCCGCGCGGCAGCGTCCTGCGGGTTGCCGCCGATGCCATTCCCGCCGATGCCCGCACCCTCGCCCCCTTCGCCCGCGGGCTGCGCAACAGCATGGCGCTGGCGGTGCTGCCGAACGGCACGCCGCTGGCGCTGGTGAATGCGCGCGACGCCATCGACCAGGCCGACCCCGCCCTGTCGGACGAGGCGCTGCCGCACGACTTCTACACGGTGCTGAAGGACGGCGCCGATTACGGCTGGCCGTATTGCTACGACGACCGCAAGCCCAGCCCCGAATACCCGCAGTTCGACTGCGGCCGGGTCGAGGTGCCGACCCTGCTGCTGCCGCCGCATGCCGCGCCGCTCGGCATGCTGGTCTATCGCGGATCGGCGCTGCCGGGCCTCGATGGCCGGGTGCTGATGACCTGGCACGGCTATCGCGACACCGGGCACCGGGTCGTGGCGCTGGCGATCGACGACCGGGGCGTGCCGCAGGGCAAGCCGCAGCCGCTCGTCTCGGGCTGGGACGCCGCCAAGGGCATCCGGCCGCAGGGCGCGCCGGTCGGCCTGGCCGAGATGGCGGATGGCAGCCTGCTGATCAGCGAGGACCACAACGGGACGCTGCTGCGCCTGGCCCGCGCCCAGCCGGCCGCGACGCCTTGAGCAGGCCTGACGTCAAGGAAGGCGGCCGATGACCGGCCGGGCCGGGCCGCGGCCGCCGGGCGCCGGGCGGGCCACGGCGCAGCAGGTGGCCGAGGCCGCCGGCGTGTCGATCTCCGCCGTCTCCCGCACCTTCACCAAGGATGCCAGCGTCTCGCCGCGGATGCGGGCCCGCGTCCTGGCGGCGGCCGAGGCGCTGGGCTACCGCCCCAACCGGCTGGCCCGCGGACTGATGACCGGCCGGACCGAGCTGGTCGGGCTGGTGTCGAGCCATTTCGCCAACCCCGCCTTCATGGACGTGTTCGACCTGTTCACGCGCGAGCTGCAGCGCCGCGGGCTGCGGCCGCTGATCGCCAACCTGTCGGAGGATGGCGGCGCCGATTCCGCGCTCGACATGATGCTGCAATACAGCGTCGACGCGGTGCTGATCGCCACCTCCGCGCCGCCCGAGGGCTTCGCCGGATCCTGCGCCCGCGCCGGGCTGCCGGTGGTGCATGTCTTCGGCCGGGCCGGCTCTCCGGACGCGGTGCCGGCGGTGACGGTCGACAATGTCGCCGGCGGGCGCCTGGCCGCCGAGGCGATGCTGGCGCGCGGCCTGCGGCGGCTGGCCTTCCTCGGCGGCGCCGCGACCGATTCGTCGTCGATCGACCGCGCGGCGGGCTTCGCGGCAGGGCTGGCGGCGGCCGGCCTGCAGCCCGTGGCGGTGGCGTTCGCCGGCGACTACTCGCATGAGCATGGCCGAAGCGGCCTGCACGCCCTGCTCGACCGGCATCGGCCGCAGGCGGTGTTCTGCGGCGACGACATCCTGGCGCTGGGTGCGCTCGACGCCTGCCGCGAGCGCAGGCTGGCCGTGCCGCAGGACATCGGCATCGTCGGTTTCGACGACATGCCCCTGGCCGCCTGGCCCGGCTACCGCCTGACCACCATCCGTCAGCCCATGGCCGAGATGGTGCGCCACGCCATCGGCGAGATCGCCGCCCGCCTGGCCGATTCCAGCCACCCGATCGAGGACCGGCTGTTCGACATCGCGCTGATAGAGCGGGACAGCCTCTAGACGGAGGTCCGCAGCCCCTTCAGGCACAGCATCAGCTGCCGGGCACAGGCCTCCAGCGGGGCGGCGTCCTGCTGCGCCTTGGCCTGGGCCATCGCCCCGGAATAGGCGGCGACGACGAAGGCGGCCAGATCGTCGGCATCCGCCGGGGCCAGCCGCCCGGCCTCCTGGTCGGCGCGCAGCCGCGCGGCAATCGCCGCCCGCCAGGCGCCGAACACCGCCTCCATCGCCGCCCGGAACTCCGGATCGGCCAGGGACAGCTCCAGCACCAGGTTGTTCAGCGGGCAGCCGGAGACCGCGCCCCGCCGCCGCAGCCCGGCGGCGATCCGCTCGAACACGCCGGCGATGCCCTCCAGCACATCCGGCGCCGTCCGGACCGGCTCGATCCAGGTCTCCTCGACCTCCGCCGCCACCCGGTCGCGGATGACGGCGAGGCCGAGCGCCTTCTTGGTCGGGAAATGATGGTACAGCGCGCCACCCGTCACCCCGGCCTCGCGCATCAGCTCATGCATGCCCGTGGCCTGGTAGCTGCGGGACTGGAACGCCTCCGCCGCCACGTCCAGCAGGCGCCGGCGCATGCCCTCGGGGTCATAGCTGCGCTTCCGCCTGGTTTCGCCCGCCGTCTCGCTCATGCGTGACAGTAGCAGATTGACTCAACCGGACAATCAGTCTGTTTTAGAACCGGACAACCGGTCTGATCTGAAATGGGAGGCGACGATGGCAAGCGAGGTCCGGACCTTCAGCCCGATCGTGGAATTGCGGCGATACACGCTGCACCCCGGGCAGCGCGATGTGCTGATCGAGCTGTTCGACCGGGAATTCGTCGAGACGCAGGAGGCGGTCGGGATCGACGTCATCGGCCAGTTCCGCGACCTCGACGCGCCCGACCAGTTCGTCTGGCTGCGCGGCTTCACCGACCTGGCGGCGCGGACCGAGTCGCTGCGCGCCTTCTATGGCGGGCCGGCGTGGCAGGCGCATCGCAGCACCGCCAACGCCACCATGATCGATTCGGATGACGTGCTGCTGCTGCGGCCGGCGCATCCGGGGACGGGCTTCCGGCTCGGCCCCGGCCGCCCCACCGCGAGCAGCGATGGCATCATCGCGGCCACCATTTGGCATCTTCTGCCTGAGGCCGAGGCCCGCTTCCCCGAGACCTTCGAGACCGTGCTGGCGCCGATGCTGGGCGATACCGGCACACCGATCCTGGCGAGCTTCGTCAGCGAGCATGGCGAGAACGGCTTCCCTGCCCTGCCGGTGCGCACGGACGCGCGGGTCTTCGTCTGGTTCTCCCGCTTCCCGGACCGGGCCGCCTATGAACGCCACGCCCTCGCCTCCGGCTTTGCCGAGGTGCTGAGGCCGCATCTGGCCCGGCCGCCCGAGGTCGCGCTGCTGTCGCCGACCGCGCGGTCGCGGCTGGGATCGTAGGTTGGGTTCGCGCATGCGAACCCAACATCGCGCAGCCCGAGCCAATGTTGAGTTCGCGTGCCGCGAACCCAACCTACTCGGCTTACATCTCCGCGATCCGCACCCAGGCGCGCTCGCGGGCCGAGCGCAGGGCGGCGGCGGTGACGCGGTCGACCTCCCAGCCGTCGCGGAAGGTCGGCCAGACCGGGCGGCCGGTCGCCACCGCCTCGAGGAAGTCGCGTGCCTCGATCGCGATCTGCTCGTTGTAGCCGGTGCCGTGGCCGACGCCCTGGTTGAAGGCCAGGTAGTCGGGATGCGCCGGCCCGGTCAGCAGCCGCTGGAAGCCCTGGCGCGCCGCCGGCCGCGCCGCGTCGTACAGCCACAGCTCGTTCTGGTTCTCCTGGTCGAAGGCCAGGGCGCCCCTGGTGCCGGTGATGCGGTAGGCATAGCCCATCTTCCGCCCGGCGGCGACGCGGCTGAAGCTGAGCGACCCGCTGGCGCCATTGGCGAAGCGCAGCAGCATCTGGCCCTGGTCGTCATTCTCCACCCGCTCCTCGCCCACAGGGCCCGGGCGCGTCGTCCGGACGATGTCCAGGTCGGCGACCAGCGACTCGATCGGCCCGACCAGCCGCAGGCAGGCATTGACGATGTGCGGGGCGACATCGCCCAGCGCCCCGGCCTCGGTGCCGGTGGCGATCCGGGTGCGCCAGGAGGCCGGCGCCCGCGGATCATGGAGGTAGTCCTCGACATGCTCGGCGGTGACCTGGATCACCTCGCCGATCTCGCCGGCATCGATGATCTGCTTCGCCAGCTGGCTGGCCGGAGTGCGGATGTAGTTGAAGCCGACCATGGTGGCGACGCCCGCCGCCTCGGCCGCATCGGCCATGGCCTTGGATTCGGCCGGGTCGCAGCCCAGCGGCTTCTCGCAGAACACCGGCTTGCCCAGGCGCAGCGCCTCGGTCGCCATCGCCAGATGGGTGCGCGGCGGCGTGGCGATGAACACGGCGTCGACCGCCGGATCGGCCACCAGCGCCCGCCACTCCGCCGTCGACCGGTTCCAGCCCCACGCCTCGGCATGGGCGGCGGCACCCTCTGCCGTGGTGCTGCAGATCATCTCGCAGACCGGGACCAGCGGCGGCTGGAACGCCGTGCGCGCCAACTGCAGGCCGATGGAATGCGCCTTGCCCATGTAGCCGGCGCCGATCAGCCCGATCCGCAGCGTCCCCGTCATCCCCGATCCTCCCTGTCCGTTCCCTCGACTCTACCGGCCTCCATCCCGTTTGCAAGCGCTTGCAAATCGGCTAGGCTGGGATCCGGGACAGGGAGGATGGCATGAAGACCTTTACCCAGAACACGCTGGACCCGGACGCGATCGTGGCGGAGCTGCTGGACGGCCCCGGCGCGGTGCTGCTGCGCGGCCTGTTCACGCCGGCGGAGATCGCCGAGGCGCGGGCCGTGGTGATGCGCGAATCCGAGGGCGCGGCGCCCAAGGTCACCCATTTCCAGGGCGCGGCCGAGCAGGAGGGCAAGATCGCCCTGCAGCGCCGGGTGTGGAACCTGCTGGCCAAGGGCGAGGTGTTCTCGCGCATGGCGGCGCATCCGGCGCTGATGGCGGTGATGCGGGCCTTCCTGGGCACCGAGTTCATCATGGGGTCGATCGCGGCCAACCGCATCCTGCCCGGCGGCCCGGGCCAGGAGCCGCATATCGACTATCCCTACTGGGACATGCACAAGCCGGAATCGCATCCGGTCCGGCTCAACGGCGCCTTCCCGCTGAACGCCCAGGCGACGATCCTCCTGGATCCCTTCACCGAGGAGACCGGCGCCACCGCCTATGTTCCCGGCACGCAGAAGGCGCTGCGCTACCCGGCCGAGAGCGACCGCTTCCACGAGCGCTGCAGCCGCATGCTGGGCGAGCCGGGCGACACCGTGGTGTTCTTCGGCGCGATCTGGCACTGCGCCATGCCGAACCGGTCGCAGCAGGACCGGTCGGCGATCCTGATCCAGTACCTGCCGAAATTCGTGAAGCCGATGGAGGACATGCCGGCCGCCCTGCCCCGCGCCTTCGTCGAGCAGGCCAGCCCCGACCTGCGCCAGCTGCTGGGGCTGAACTACCCCTATCCCGAGGTGCTGGACGCCGCCAAGGCCGGCAACGCCGAGGGGCGCACGACGATGCCGGCGCGGTGATAAGGGCTGCGCGGTGCCTCCCCCTCCTTCCTCCACTGTCATCGCCGGGCTTGACCCTGCGATCCAGGGGCCACCGGGAGCAGCATCGCATCGCTCCCAACACCGTCATTGCGACCCCGGCCTTGAGCCGGGGGAAGCAATCCAGGGCAGCACGCACCGGCCCCTGGATTGCTTCGTCGGCTTCGCCTCCTCGCAATGACGGAGACGCTTTTTCTTGACTCGCACGTTCCTGTTATGTTCTAGTTCTGACATGGCCGATGCCGACACCAGGATCGAGACTGCACCCACCGCCCCGCCGATCCTGGACGAGGACGCGATCCTGTCCGGCTTGGTCGAGCTCAGCATGGCGATGGCCCGGGCGTTCCAGGCCGAAGCCCTTGCCGCCCTGCAGGCCGGCGACCTCGACCGGGCCTGCAAGGCCGAAACCCGTTTCAGCCGCCTCTCCCTCGGCATCCGTCGCGCCGTCGCCCTGAAGGCCAAGCTGCGCCAGCAGCAGGACGAGGCCCGGCGCGCCGCCGATCAGGACCGGGACGACCGGCTGGCCCGGGCGGCCGACCGCCGCCGCCGCGTCGCCGAGGGCGTCACCGGTTCCATCGCAGCCGCGACCTCCGGCGCCACGCCTGACGATATCGAGACGCGCGAACAGTTGACCGCCGATCTCTGGGACCGGCTGGCCGGCGACCATGCCGGCCGTTACGACCGGGCCGACAGGGCCCTGCCGATCGAAGACCTGATCCGCAGCATGTGCCGTGCCCTCGGCATCCCGCCCGACCGCGCCGCCATCGCCGCGGCCATCGCCGGAACGGAAGCGGCTCCCGCCAGCTCCAGGGCGGAGACCGCCGAACACGCGCCCGAGCAAGGCTAGTTTCACCCAGCGGATGCGTCCGTTCCCAGCCGGCCTCCGCCGAGGCCGCCAGGACGGGATAGCAGCTGAGCACGCTCCGTCCGCCGCCTCTGCCGATCAGCATCAGCCTGCCCAGCTTCCACACTCCCCCTCCCCTTGCGGGAGGGGGTTGGGGGAGGGGCCTGCGCGCGTCCGCGCGCGATCGGGCGTGGGCCCAAGCGGATGACATGCAGGCCAGCGCCGGTTCGGGCTGCAACACCCCCTCCCCCTCCCGCAGGGGGAGGGGGAGAGTCGAAAGCACGCGTCGGTTCAGGTGTTCGGGTGATCGAATTCTGAAACGATCCCGCCACGCGAGAGAGGCACCGCAAGCTGCCGCCCTCTCACTCGGACGGCACGGCCCGGAACGGCGCCGGCGCCCAGGGGCGGTCGCCGACCGCTTCGGCCACCGTGGCGACCTTCGGCTCCGGGCCCGACAGGTCGACGGCGATGCTGCCGCTGCGGCGCAGGTCGAAGCGGTCCCAGACGCCGAAGCGCGGCCGGCACCAGCGCGGCGCCACCAGATCGGTGATCACTAGGTCGGCCGCGGCGCAATCGTCGTCGAAAGCCTCGCCGCTGCGGGTGAAGGCCACCGTCCGGTCGCCGAAGCGATACAGGCAGCCACGCGGGTCGCAGCCCAGCCGGCCGCCCGCCGTGATGCCCTGCTGCGGCCAGGCGGCATCCTCCGCCGCCGCCTCGGCCCGCAGCCAGATCTCGCGGATGAAGCGCTCGCTGCGCCGGGTGGAGAAGGCCAGGCCGCCCTCCGGCGCGCGCACCGCCGCCAGCCGGCCGGTGGTGTCGACCAGGATCTGCGGCGACGGCGCCGACTGCGAGGCCAGCAGCAGCACCGGCAGGGCCAGCAGGCCGAGCAGGCGGATGCGGCCGGAGGCCAGGCACAGCCACAGGCCGCCGACCGATCCGGCGATCAGCCCCCAGGCCGGCATCGCCGGCACGGTCAGGGCGGCCATCGGCCAGGACGAGACGGTATAGGCGACCCACAGCATCGCCTGGTTGCCCCAGCCCAGCAGCGGCAGCACCCAGCCGTCGAGGCCGAGCAGCATGGCCGGATAGGCCAGCAGCACCGCCGGCATGATCAGGATCGAGGTCAGCGGGATCGCCATCAGGTTGGCGGCCACCGCCAGCGGCGCGAAGCGCTGGAAATGGTAGACGGCGAA
>JAEKLZ010000183.1 GCA_019508225.1 Inquilinus limosus
GGGCGCGCTCTGATCGGGGCGTTCCGAGGGGAGCTCCGGTAAGGAGCTGAGACACCACACCATCTGCGACGTGGGAACCCTTCGAACCTGATCCGGGTCGTGCCGGCGTAGGGAATGGAACCACATGCGCGCTCAGCCGCTTTCTTTCCAGCTTTCCGTCTTCGGCACGCCCTCAATCCGTCCGATCGAGGAGGCCGTGGATGCCCAAGGACGTCATCCCCACAACCGTCACCACCGGCCCGCTGCCGGCGTCGCGCAAGGTCCATGTGCCGGGCGAGCGCAACCCCGAGCTGCGCGTGGCCATGCGCGAGATCGTGCTGTCGCCCGAATCCGGCGAGCCGCCGCTCCGGGTCTATGACGCCTCCGGCCCCTACACCGACCCGACAGCGCTGATCGACATCGGTGCCGGGCTGCCGGCGCTGCGGGCCGGCTGGATCGCCGCCCGAGGCGACGTCGAGGCCTATGACGGCCGCACCGTCCGGCCGGAGGATGACGGCCGCCGCCCTGGCGAGGCCGCCAACCTGTTCGAGTTCCCGCGCGGCGACCGCCGGCCCTTGAGGGCCCGCGGCGGCACCGCGGTGACGCAGATGGCCTATGCCCGGGCCGGCATCGTCACACCGGAGATGGAGTATGTCGCGATCCGCGAGAATCTCGGGCGCCAGAAGCTGGCCGAGGCGGCGGCGCGCGACGGCGAGAGCTTCGGCGCCGCGATCCCGGATTACGTGACGCCGGAATTCGTGCGCGACGAGGTGGCGCGCGGCCGGGCGATCATCCCGTCCAACATCAACCACCCGGAATCCGAGCCGATGGCGATCGGCCGCAACTTCCTGGTCAAGATCAACGCCAATATCGGCAACTCGGCCGTCACCTCCTCGATCGCGGAGGAGGTGGAGAAGATGGTCTGGGCGATCCGCTGGGGCGGCGACACGGTGATGGACCTGTCGACCGGCCGCAACATCCACACCACCCGCGAATGGATCCTGCGCAACTCGCCGGTGCCGATCGGCACCGTGCCGATCTACCAGGCGCTGGAGAAGGTCGATGGCGTGGCCGAGGACCTGACCTGGGAGATCTTCCGCGACACGTTGATCGAGCAGGCGGAGCAGGGCGTCGACTATTTCACCATCCATGCCGGGGTGCGGCTGCCCTACATTCCCCTCACGGCGAAGCGGGTGACCGGCATCGTCAGCCGTGGCGGCTCGATCATGGCGAAGTGGTGCCTGGCACATCACCGCGAGAGCTTCCTCTACACCCATTTCCGCGAGATCTGCGCCATCATGCGGGCCTATGACGTCGCCTTCTCGCTGGGCGACGGGCTGCGCCCCGGCTCGATCGCCGACGCCAACGACGCGGCCCAGTTCGCCGAGCTGGAGACGCTGGGCGAGCTGACCAAGATCGCCTGGGAGCACGACGTCCAGGTCATGATCGAAGGCCCCGGCCATGTGCCGATGCACAAGATCAAGGCCAATATGGACAAGCAGTTGGAGGTCTGCGGCGAGGCGCCGTTCTACACGCTCGGGCCCCTGACCACCGACATCGCGCCGGGCTACGACCACATCACGTCGGGCATCGGCGCGGCGATGATCGGCTGGTTCGGCACCGCCATGCTCTGCTACGTCACGCCGAAGGAGCATCTCGGCCTGCCGGACCGCGACGACGTCAAGACCGGCGTGGTCACCTACAAGATCGCGGCCCATGCCGCCGACCTGGCCAAGGGGCACCCGGCGGCGCAGATGCGCGACGACGCCCTGTCCCGGGCCCGCTTCGAGTTCCGCTGGCGCGACCAGTTCCACCTGTCGCTCGATCCGGACACGGCGTTGGCCTACCACGACCAGACCCTGCCGGCGGAAGGCGCCAAGACGGCGCATTTCTGCTCGATGTGCGGCCCGAAATTCTGCTCGATGAAGATCACGCAGGAGATCCGGGCCTCGGCCGAGGCCGGGATGGAGGAGATGTCGGCGCGGTTCCGCGACGGCGGCAGCCAGATCTACCGCGCGGCCGAATGATCGGCTCCGGTTTCGGCGCGCCCCGAGATGAAAATGATTCTTGGTGCGCGCCGAGACCCCCGCTATAGGACTCGCAGCGGAATTTGACCGCTGACGGCCCCGGGGCGGGGCGGAATCGCTTCGCCCCGGACCGTCGTCGACGGCGTGACGGCGCTCGGCGCGAGGAGATTTCGATGGCGGCCCTTTCCGAACATGCGGCCAAGGCCGGGCTGATGACCCGGTTTCTGCTGCAGCGCCGGTTCCGGCGCGTCGCCTGGCGGGACTGGGTGGCGGACCGGATCGCCAGCCGGGTCGGGCGCGGCCCGGTCGCGGGGTCGCCCGAAGCCACCGCGGCCGCCGCCGGCCTCGCATCGGACGGCTTCGCCATGACGCCCTGGCTGATGACGCCGGAGCGGGTCGCCGACATGCGGCGCTACTTCGCCGGCCATTCGTCCTTCAACCCCTACAAGCCCGAGCACGGCACCTTCCAGGCGCCGGAGGGGGCGCCGAAGGGCACCCATGTCGCCCATTTCCGGCCGGATGTGGTGCTGAACGCGCCGCACGCCCTGGCCATCGCCAACGACCCGGCGGTGCTGGAGGCGGTGCAGGCCGCGCTCGGCTGCAAGCCGACGATCAGCTACATGGCCTCCTGGTGGTCGATTGCCGGGGACGAGGAGGGGCAGCACGCCGAGCTGTTCCACCGCGACTATGACGACTGGCGTTTCATCAAGCTGTTCGTCTATCTGACCGAGGTCGATGCGGGGGCCGGGCCGCATATCTATGTCCGCGGCTCGCACCGCGAGGACCGGCTGATGCCGATCCGCCGCTATTCCGACGCCGAGGTCGAGGGCGCCTTCGGCCGCGAACGCTTCGTCCAGTTCCAGGGGCCGGCCGGCACCAGTTTCCTGGAGAACACTTTCGGCTTCCACCGCGGCCAGCCGGCACGGACGTCGGCGCGGCTGATCTTCCAGGTGGTCTATTGCCAGGGTCCGATCCTGTACGGCCCGCTGCGCCCGATCGTCGAGGCCGGCCGCGTCGCCCAGGGGCTGACGCTCGACCCGCACATCAACCGCGTCTATCTTCGGGCCTGAGCCGGCTGTACCCGCATCGTCATGGCGGGCCCCGGAGGGGCGGGCGCGGCGATGACAGTCTCGGAACCGGAATGAGCCGCTCTCCACGAGATCCGCTGTGGCGTTCACCATGAACCTGGCCCGGGTGAGGGCGGTCGGCGGCCAGGCGGCGCTGTTCCTGCTCGCCTTCGCGCTGGGCAAGGGCTCGGCCTTCTTCGGGCCGCTGCTGCTGTCGCAGATCATGAGCATCCAGGACTACGGCACGGCCGAGCTCGGGCTCAGCGTCGGCGTGGTCGGGGCGCAGATCCTCAGCCTCGGCGTGCCGGGCGCGATCCCGCAGCTGGTGCTGATCCGCAAGGAAGGCCATGTCCTCGACCTGCTGTTCTTCGTCACCGCCTCGATCGGCCTGATCGGTCTCGGCTTCGCTGCCATCGTCTATGCGGCGTCGGGTCCGCTGCTGTACGTCTTCGCCGGCATCGCCGTCGCCGGCGCCGGGGCGCAGGTCGCCGCCAGCGTCTACTACCGCTCGATGGGGCGCCGCTTCGGCATCCTGATCGCCGACAACCTGGCGCTCTATGTCTTCATGATCGTCGGCGGGCTGGTCTTCGTCGCCCTCGGGCGGGTGCCGCTGTGGGCCATCATCCTCGGCTGCGGTTCCGTGGCGGCCGGTTTCATCCTGTTCGCCCTGGCCGGGCTGGCACGCACCATCCGGCCCCGTTTCCTGGCGGCCCATGTCGATGCCAGGAAGATGGGCTTCTTCATGATGGTGAACTCGCTGGTCTATTTCGCCATCGTCAGCAGCTCGCGCATCCTGGTCGGCTGGTTCTTCTCGGTCGAGGCGGTGTCGATCTACTCCGTCTGCCTCCGCGTCGCCGGGGCGATCTTCCTGGTGCACCAGCTCATCACCACCGCCTATTTCAAGACGCTGTACGAGGCTTCGGCCGACTGGTTCGACCGCTACTATCTGAAGCTGCTGGCGATCACCATGGCCGGCGCCGCGGTGATCCTGGCCGGCTTCGAGATGTTCGGCGACCGGCTGCTGCCGGGCTGGACGGCCTATTTCCCGGAGATGTCGCGGTTGCTGCCCATCGTCTGCATGCAGACGATCTGGTGGGTGTCGCTGGCCCAGGTCGAGATGCGGATCAACCGGGCGCTGATCTCGCGCCAAGCGACGATGTGGCTGCTGGCCTGCGCCGCGCTGATGCTGGCCGTCATGTCGGCGCTGCATGCGCTCGGCCTGCTGACCCTGCCCGTCGCGGCCCTGGTCTTCGCCGGCACCCTGTTCCTGGCGCTGCACGCGCAGCTGGCGCTGCTGTGGCGCCACGGCGTGCGGCTGCCACGCATGCGGATCGCGCTGTTCGTGCCGCTGGTCTTCCTGGTCCCGGCCTGGCTTCTGAACTAGAGACCGTCTGTAAATGCTACTGGCGTGGCCGTCTGACGGCGGCTTCTGCGCTTCCGGTGCTCACGGACTCAAACGTCCGCTGCGCGCCGGTTCTCGAAACCACCGCCAGCCGACTCACGCCAGCGCATTTCCAAACGATCTCTTAGGGTTCCCGCTTGGCGCCGCTGGCCCACAGCCGGCGCAGCTGCTCGACGAAGCCCTGGCTTTCCTGCAGCGCGCCGAAGAACTGGGCATCGGCCTCGCGCACCCGCGGCATGGCGGCGTTCAGCACCTCCGCCCCCTTGGCGGTGACCCGCAGCTGGCGGGCCCGGCTGTCGGTCGGGTGCGGCGCCCGGGCAATGAAGCCGCCGGCCTCCAGCGACCGCACCACCTGGCTGGTCATCATCGCATCGGTCTTGCAGAAGGCGGCCAGCCGGGCCTGAGTGACGTCGTTCTCCTTGCGGCTCAGCCAGGCCAGGCCGGCGAGCAGCACGAACTGCACATGGGTCAGGCCGAGCGGCTCCAGCGTCGACCGCTGCAGCCGCTGCCATTGATTGGCGACCTGCCACAGCAGGAAGCCAGGGCTGTTCTCGGGGCGCAGGGTGCGCGAGAGGGTGTCCCAGTCCAATGCCACGTGCCGCGTTCCGCCATGATTTTGCCTGACCCTAGGCGCGCAGAACAACCTCATCAAGCCGCATGGTCAGGGCGCCGGATGAAACTCGGTGTCGACCAGCCCGAACAGCAAGTGATCCCGCCAATCCCCGTCGATCTTGAGGTAGGCGCGGGCCTGGCCCTCATGAGTGAATCCGAGGCGTAGCAGCAGCTTCTGGCTGGCCTCGTTGTGCGGCAGGCAAGCCGCTTCGATTCGGTGCAGGCCGAGCTGGTTGAAGCCGAAGGCTACGGCGGCCGCGGTCGCGTCGGTCATCAGCCCCTGCCGGGCGAAGCGCTCGCCAACCCAGTAGCCGATCGAGGCCGACTGGGCGACGCCGCGGCGGACGTTGGAGAAGCCGATGCCCCCGACCAGCTGCCGGCTGTCGCGCTCGAAGATCAGGAAGCCGTAGCCCTCGTCCTGCCGCCATTCATAGATCTGGCGGCGCAGCCGGCGCAGATAGGCGGCGCGGCTCAGCGCGTCCTCCGGCCAGGTCGGCTCCCACGGCGTCAGGAAGCTGCGGCTGTCGCCGCGCAGCGCCACCCAGGGGCGCCAGTCGCGCAGTCGCGGCGGCCGCAGAAAGGTCCGCCGACCCTCGATCCGGACCGGCGGAAGGGTGCCGAGCCCCGTTCGGAAGAAGCCGATCACCGCCGCCCCGCTCAACGCCGTCAGCCGATCCGGGCGCGGATCGCGTCGTAGCTCTCGAGCTGACCGACCGGTCCGAGCGCCGCCAGGGTGGGGGCGGTGTGGAACAGGCGGCCGGCGACCCGGCGCACCGCGGCGGCGTCGATCGCGTCGATCTTCGCCACCACCTCTTCCGGCGGCACCGGGCGGCCGAAGATCAGCATCTGCTGGCCCAACTGCTCGGCCCGCGCCATGGTCGATTCCAGACTCATCAGCAGGCCGGCCTTGATCTGGGCCCGGGCGCGGGCGACCTCGTCCTCCGCCGCGTCGCCGACCACCCGGCCGATCTCGCCGCACAGCACCGGCACCAGCTCGCGCACCTCGCCCTCGCCGGTGCCGGCATAGATGCCGAACAGCCCGCCATCCTGATAGGCGCTGGTGAAGGAGTAGATCGAATAGACCAGGCCGCGCTTCTCGCGGATCTCCTGGAACAGCCGCGAGGACATGCCGCCGCCCAGCAGGGTCGACAGCACCGAGGCGGCGTAGAAATCCGGGTCGGTGTAGGACAGGCCAGGGAAGCCCAGCACCAGGTGCAGCTGCTCGAGGTCGCGCTCCTCACGGTGCTCGCCGCCGCGATAGGCGGCCGGGGCGGTGCGCGCCTCGGCCTTGGCCGGCAGGCCGGTGAACAGCTGCTCGGCCTGGGCCGCCAGCCGGTCGTGGTCGATGTTGCCGGAGGCGACCAGCACCATGGTGTCGGCGCCGTAGTTGCGGCCGATATAGCCGGCGATCGCCTCGCGCGGCAGGGAACCGACGATGTCGGCCGTGCCCAGCACCGGCCAGCCGATCGGCTGGTCCGGATAGGCCGCTTCCTGGAACTGGTCGAAGATGATGTCGTCCGGCGTGTCGATCGCCTGGCCGATCTCCTGCAGCACCACGGCGCGCTCGCGCCCCAGCTCGGTCTCGTCGAACACCGAGTGCTGCAGGATGTCGCCGAGGATATCGAGCGCCAGCGGCGCGTCCTCTTTCAGTATGCGTGCGTAATAGGCCGTGTTCTCGCGGCTGGTATAGGCGTTCAGGTGCCCGCCCACCGCCTCGATCTCCTGGGCGATGTCCTGGGCGCTGCGCCGGCGCGTGCCCTTGAACGCCATGTGCTCCAGGAGATGGGCGACGCCGTTGACCTCGGCGGTCTCGTGCCGGGTGCCGGCGCCGACCCACAGCCCGACGCAGGCGCTCTCGACGGTGCCGATCGGGTCGGTGACGACGCGCAGGCCGTTCGACAGTGTGCTCTCACGGGTCGGCATCAGGCCGGCTCTCCATTGGTGCGGGCCCGGCGGACGAAGGCTTCGACCGCGCCGATCTCGTTCGGCAGCACGGTCAGCCGCTCCTCGCGCTCGAACAGGTCGGCCAGATGCGGCGGCAGCGGCGGGCGCCAGCCGGTGGCGCGCTCGACCGCGTCCGGGAACTTGGCGGGGTGAGCGGTGGCGGCCACCACCATCGGGATGCCGGGGCCGGCTGGATGGGCGCGGGCCGCGGCCAGGCCGCAGGCGGTGTGCGGGTCCAGGGTCTGGCCGGTCGCGGCGCGGGTCTCGGCGATCAGCGCCAGCGTGGCCTCGTCGTCCAGGCGGTGGCTGGCGAACAGCGCGGTCGCGGCCTGATGCATCGCCGGTGTCACGCTGAACCGGCCGGTGCCGCGGAACTCCGCCATCAGCGAGCTCAGCCGGTCGGCGTCGCGGTCGCACAGCTCGAACAGCAGCCGCTCGAAGTTGGAGGAGATCTGGATGTCCATCGACGGGCTCAGCGTCGGCACCACACCGTCCATCTTCATCTCGCCCGATTTGAAGAAGCGATCGAGGATGTCGTTGCGGTTCGAACCGACCACCAGCTTGGCGATCGGCAGGCCCATCTTGCGGGCGGCATAGGCGGCGAAGACGTTGCCGAAATTCCCGGTCGGCACGGCGAAAGCCACCGGCCGGTCGGGCGCGCCCAGCGCCAGGGCCGCCGACACGTAGTAGACGGTCTGGGCCATGATCCGGGCCCAGTTGATCGAGTTCACCGCCGAGAGATGGACCTCGTCGCGGAACGGGGCGTCGGCGAACATCGCCTTCACCATGTCCTGGCAGTCGTCGAAGCTGCCCTTCAGCGCGACGTTGCGGACATTGGACGACAGCACCGTCGTCATCTGCCGGCGCTGCACCTCGGAGGTGCGGCCTTCCGGGTGCAGGATGACGATGTCGATGGCGGCGCGGTCGCGGCAGGCCTCGATCGCGGCGGAGCCGGTGTCGCCCGAGGTGGCGCCGACGATCATCACCCGCTCGCCGCGCTTGGTCAGCACATGGTCGAACAGGCGGCCCAGCAGTTGCAGGGCATAGTCCTTGAAGGCGATGGTCGGGCCGTGGAACAGCTCCATCAGCCACAGGTCGTGGTCGATCTGGACCAGCGGCGCCACGGCAGGGTGGCCGAAGCCGGCATAGGTCTCTGCCGCCAGCGCCGCCAGCTCCGCCCGGGTCAGCGACCCCTCGACGAAGGGCAGCATCACCTCGGTCGCCAGCTCGGCATAGGGCAGGCCGCGCAGCCGCCGCCATTCATCGGCCGAGCGGGTCGGCCAGGTCTCGGGCAGGTACAGCCCGCCATCGCGGGCCAGGCCGGCCAGAAGCACGTCGTCGAAAGCAAGCGCGGGGGCGTGGCCCCGGGTGCTGATATAGCGCACCGCAACATTCTCCAGGACAGAAGCGGCGTACCCTAGGGCGAAGGCGGAATCGGCGCAAGCCGGCCGGCTGCGGCCCTGTCCGGCGCTTTTGGCACGGCAGTTGCTGGGGCTTGCCGGGACGGAAGGGGACGGACGGCGAAATGGGGGGATGGCGGGGCGGATCTGCCGTCGGGGACGGGCATGGATTGCCCGGGAATTGGGCACCGATTCCCGATCCGGCTCGACCCGGAGCAAAAGTCGGGCAATCATCGGCACCGGGGAGGTATCCAGTCACGCCGACCGGCGTTCCAGATCGTGGCCGCGACAGGCCGCGCCTTCGACTCTTTTGGACCCGACCGGGGCGGCACCGTCCGCCCGGCGTCCAGCAACCAAGAACCAGCGAGGCAGCGATGGCGGATGTGAGACAGCGAGGCAGACACCGAATTTCAGCCCTGGCGGCGCAGGGGCCGCTGCGGTGGGCCGCGGCCGGGCTTCTGGTCGGCGCGGCGATCCTGGCGGCTTCGGCCTCGGCGCGGGCGGAAAACGTGTTCCGCTTCGCCTTCCAGGGCAACCTGAACACGCTCGACAGCTACCAGTACAACGAGACCTTCACGACCGCGACGATGAGCAACGTCTATGAGGGGCTCACCAAGCGCGACCAGGAGATGAAGATCATCCCCGCCCTGGCCACGAGCTGGGAGGTGACCGATGACGGGCTGAAATGGCGCGTCCATCTGCGTCCGGGGGTGAAGTTCGCCAATGGCAACCCGTTCACCGCCGACGACGTGCTCTACTCTCTCGACCGGCTGCGGGCCCCGGGCTCGGATATCAAGGGCCGCGTGCCCAGTGACATGAAGGCGGTGAAGGTCGACGACGTCACGGTCGACTTCGTCCTGACCAAGCCCAACCCGCTCTTGAACGGGACCTGGGATTCCTGGCCGATCTTCGACAAGGAGTGGTCGGAGGCGAACAACGCCGTGGCGCCGTCCTCCACCGCCGACAAGAACCCCGGCTATGCCGTGCTGCACGCCAACGGCACCGGGCCATTCATGGTCGAAAGCCATGAGATCGGGGTGAAGACGGTGTTCGTGCGCAACCCGAACTGGTGGGGCAAGCCCGAGGGCAACATCGACCGGATCGAGTTCACGCCGATCGCATCCTCGGCCACCCGCGTCGCCGCGCTCCTCTCCGGCCAGGTCGACTGGGTCGATCCGGTGCCGGTCCAGGACCAGGATCGCGTCACCAACAACGCCGACACCACGCTGCTGGCGGCGCCGGAGCTGCGCACCATCTTCCTCGGCCTGGACCAGGACCGCGACGAGCTCCTGTACTCCAACATCAAGGGCAAGAACCCGTTCAAGGACCAGAAGGTGCGGCTGGCCTTCTACCAGGCGATCAACGAGGATGCGATCGCCAAGCGCATCATGCGCGATCAGGCGACGCCGAGCGCCCTGATGATCTCGCCGGCGCTGTTCGAGCGGGCCGGCGACTTCAAGCGCCACCCCTACGACCCAGAGGCGTCGAAGAAGCTGCTGGCCGAGGCCGGCTATCCGGACGGGTTCGAGGTCACGCTGGACTGCCCGAACGACCGCTACGTCAATGACGAGGCGATCTGCCAGGCGGTGGTGTCGATGCTGGCCCGGGTCGGGGTCAAGGTGACGCTGAACGCCCAGCCCCGCGCCAAGCATTTCACCCAGATCGGCGAGGCCGGCGGCCACAGCACCAGCTTCTACCTGCTGGGCTGGACGCCGGACGGCTATGATTCGCTCAGCGTCTTCAACAACCTGGTGCGCTGCCGGGCGCCGGGCGTCTCCGTCTCGAACGACGGCGGCTACTGCAACCCGAAGGTCGACGCGCTGGTCGACGCCTTCTCGGTCGAGGGCGACAAGGCCAAGCGCGACGAGCTGATCGCCCAGGCCTACGACATCCTGCTGAACCAGGATGTCGGCTACCTGCCGCTGCACCAGCAGGCGCTGTCCTGGGGCGTGTCGAAGAAGTTCGCCGTGGTCCAGCGGCCGGACAACTGGCTGATCTTCGACTGGATCAAGAAGAACTGAGAACCCGCCGGGCGGCGGCCCTCAGCCGTCGCCCCGTCTTCCTCAACGACAGCGGGGTGTGATGCTGGCCTTCATCCTGACGCGCATGGCGCAGGCGATCCTGGTGATGCTGGTGGTGGCGCTGCTGGCCTTCACCATGTTCCGCTTCGTCGGAGACCCGATCAACCAGATGGTCGGGCAGGAGACCACCGAGGCGGAGCGCGAGGCGCTGCGCGAGAGCCTGGGGCTGAACGACCCGGTGGTGGTGCAGTTCATCCGCTATGCCGGCAACGTGGTGCGGTTCGACTTCGGCAACTCCTACCAGTTCAAGCAGCCGGTCTCGGGCCTGATCGGCGACCGCGCGCCGGCGACGCTGGAGCTGTCGCTGACCTCGGCCCTGCTGGCGCTGCTGATCGGCGTGCCGATGGGGGTGTTCACCGGCCTCTATCCCCGGCGCTGGCTGTCGCGCCTGTTCCTCGGCGGGTCGCTGGTCGGGGTGTCGCTGCCGACCTTTCTGATCGGCATCCTGCTGATCTTCATCTTCTCGGTGGAGCTCGGCTGGCTGCCCTCCTTCGGCCGCGGCGACGTGGTGCGGCTGGGCTGGTGGAGCACCGGGTTCCTGACCATGTCCGGCCTGCGCTCGCTGATCCTGCCGGCGATCACGCTCGGCCTGTTCCAGATGACCCTGATCATGCGGCTGGTGCGTGGCGAGATGCTGGAGGTGATGCGCACCGACTTCATCCGCTTCGCCCGGGCCCGCGGCCTGCCGGACCGGGCGATCCATTTCGGCCATGCGCTGAAGAACACGCTGATCCCGGTCATCACCATCACCGGGCTGCAGCTCGGCTCGATCATCGCCTTCGCCATCATCACCGAGCAGGTGTTCCAGTGGCCGGGCATGGGCCTGCTGTTCATCCAGGCCGTGGCCAATGTCGACATCCCGATCATGGCCGCCTACCTGCTGCTCAGCGCCTTCATCTTCGTCGCTATCAACCTGATGGTCGACATCCTCTATGCCGCGGTCGACCCGCGCATCCGGATCGGGGCCTGAGCCGATGCGAGCCCTTCTCGACAGCGACATCTCCTGGCGCTTCCGCCGCTCGCCGGTCGCCATCATCGCGCTCCTGGCCACCCTGCTGATGCTCGCGGGGGCGGTGCTGGCGCCGCTGATCGCGCCGCAGGATCCGTTCGACCCGGCCAGCCTCGACCTGATGAACTCGCTGATCCCGCCGGCCTTCGAGGCGGACGGCGATCCGCAATTCCCGCTCGGCACCGACGACCAGGGTCGCGACCTGTTCTCGGCCATCCTCTACGGCATGCGGATCTCGCTGCTGGTCGGGTTTTCCAGCGTGATCCTGGCGATGCTGATCGGCGTCACCCTCGGCGTCGTCGCGGGCTATCGCGGCGGCTGGGCCAGCGCCGTGATCATGCGGGTCGCCGACGTGCAACTGACCTTTCCCACGATCCTGATCGCCCTCCTGATCAACGGCATCGCGACGGCCCTGATCGGCCGCGACAGCAGCGCCGTCACCCAGATCGGGGTGATCATCGTCGCCATCGGCCTGTCCGATTGGGTGAAGTACGCCCGCACCGTGCGCGGCTCGACCCTGGTCGAATCGCGCAAGGAATACGTCCAGGCGGCCCGGCTGATCGGCCTGTCGGACTGGACCATCATGTTCCGCCACGTGCTGCCGAACGTGATGGGGCCGGTGCTGGTGATCGCCACCATCAACCTGGCGCTGGCGATCATCACCGAGGCGACGCTGTCCTTCCTCGGCGTCGGCGTGCCGTCGACCTCGCCCTCGCTGGGCACGCTGATCAACATCGGCAACCGCTTCCTGTTCTCCGGCGAGTGGTGGATCACGATCTTCCCGGGCCTGGCGCTGGCGGTGCTGGCGCTGTCGGTCAACCTGCTGGGCGACTGGCTGCGCGACGCCCTCAACCCGAAGCTGCGGTGAGGGCCATGCCAAGTCCTGAAACGGCGAACACCCTCAGCGTCCGCGACCTCAAGGTCCAGTTCAGCAGCCGGCGCGGCCTGTTGACCGCGATCGACGGCGTGTCCTTCGACATCGCGCCCGGCGAGGTGCTGGGCGTGGTCGGCGAATCCGGCGCCGGCAAGTCGATCACCGGCACCGCCGTGATCGGGCTGATCGACCCGCCCGGCCGCATCGCCGGCGGCGAGATCCGGCTGAAGGGCGAGCGCATCGACACCCTCAAGCCCGAGGCGATGCGGCGGATCCGCGGCCGGCGCATCGGCATGATCTTCCAGGACCCGCTGACCAGCCTGAACCCGCTCTACACCGTCGGCAAGCAGCTGACCGAGACCATCACCACCCATCTGCCGCTGGGCCGCGACGGCGCCCGCCGCCGCGCCATCGACCTGCTGGAGGAGGTCGGCATCCCGGCGGCGGCGGAGCGGATCGACAGCTACCCGCACGAATTCTCCGGCGGCATGCGCCAGCGCGTGGTCATCGCGCTCGCTTTGGCGGCGGAGCCGGAGCTGGTGATCGCCGACGAGCCGACCACGGCGCTCGACGTCTCGGTCCAGGCCCAGGTGATCGCGGTGCTGAAGCGGCTGTGCCGGGAGCGCGGCACGGCGGTGATGCTGATCACCCACGACATGGGCGTGATCGCCGAGACCGCCGACCGGGTGGCGGTGATGTATGCCGGCCGGATCGCCGAGATCGGCCCGGTGCGGACCGTGATCAAGCAGCCGCACCACCCCTACACGGTGGGGCTGATGGGCTCGATCCCGACGGTCACGGGCGACGACGCGCGGCTGGCGCAGATCCCCGGCGCGATGCCGCGGCTGGACGCGATCCCGGCCGGCTGCGCCTTCAACCCGCGCTGCGGCTCCGCCTTCGACCGCTGCCGGCGCGACCGGCCGGACCTGATCGCGGCGGGGCAGGGCGCGGCCGCCTGCTGGCTGGTGGAAGGAGGCCGGGCATGACGACGAACGCCGTGGTCGAGGTGGTCGGGCTGAGCCGCCGCTTCGACCTGTCCCAGCCCTGGCTGGCGCGGCTGCTGGGCGGGGCGCCGCGGCTGACCCTGAAGGCGGTGCAGGATGTCAGCTTCACCATCACCCGGGGCGAGACGCTGGCGCTGGTCGGCGAATCCGGCTCCGGCAAGTCGACCATCGCCCGGCTGGCGGTGGGGCTGCTGCAGCCCAGCGACGGTGCGGTGCTGATCGACGGCATCGACCTGTCGGACCCGGCGAAGAAGGCGCAGCTGGCCAAGCTGCGCCGGCGCATCCAGATGATCTTCCAGGATCCCTTTGCCAGCCTGAACCCGCGCTGGCGGGTCGACCGCATCGTGGCCGAGCCGATCCGCGCCTTCCGCCTGTCCTCGTCCCAGGCCGAGACGGCGGAGAAGGTGGCCGAGCTGCTGCGCCGGGTCGGGCTGGACCCGCGCGACGGGCGGAAGTTCCCGCACGAGTTCAGCGGCGGCCAGCGCCAGCGCATCTGCATCGCCCGGGCGCTGGCGTCGGAGCCGGAATTCATCGTCTGCGACGAGCCGACCTCGGCGCTCGACGTCTCGGTCCAGGCCCAGATCCTGAACCTGATGAAGGATCTGCAGGACCAGTTCGGCCTGACCTATCTGTTCATCAGCCACAATTTGGCGGTGGTCCGGCACATGGCCAGCCGGATCGGCGTGGTCTATCTCGGCCGGATGGTCGAGCTGGCGCCGGCCCGGTCGCTGTTCCGGGCGCCGCGCCACCCCTACACCCGGATGCTGCTGGACGCGCTGCCGGACCTGGAGATGACCGGCCGGCCGCGCCGCATGGTGGAGGGCGAGATCCCCAGCCCGATCGCCCCGCCGCCGGGCTGCGCCTTCCATCCGCGCTGCCCGCTGGCGAACGACCGCTGCCGGCAGGAGGTGCCGCGGCCGCTGATGGCCGGCGACGCCCTGGTCGCCTGCCATGCGGTGGAGGAGAGGCGGGACGAGCCGGCGGCGCGTCTGCGCATGAGTGTCTAGGAGATTTTGCCTCGTTGCCGCCGCGATTCCTTGATTCAAATGGGGCGGAACCGAAGGGGAATTCCTCGATGAAGATGCTGATCGCCGCCTTGGCCGCCGCGGCGCTGGCCGGCCCGCTGTCGTCGCCGGTCCGGGCGGAGACCAAGGCGGTGCTGTGCCCGGAAGCCTACAAGATGATGCAGGACGATACGCTGCTCGGCGTCATGGTCGAGGCGGCGTTCGACTCGAACTACAGCATCGCCAAGGACAGCGATGACGGGGCCGATTGCGTGTGGCCGGTCCAGCGGCTGAGCTATGACGGCTTCGACCTCCTGGTCACGGCCCGGGGCCGGGTCGGCGGCATGGGCGCGGGCGAGCCGGCGCGGCTGTCGGCCTACATCATGCGGGCCGACCCGTCGCGCCCCGCGCTCGACGGGCCCGGCCTGGTCACCCCCGTCCCGGACTTCGCCGAGGTCGGCACCTTCGGCAACCCGGGCGACCTGGCGGCGGTGACGTTCGGCGGCCGCGACGGCTTCACCGCCCGCAGCGTCTCGGTCAACCAGGGCTACTCCTTCGACGACCTCGACTTGTTCCTGTTCGACCAGGACCGGATCGTCGTGGCCGATCCGCTGCGGCTCGGCGGCGGCAATGGCGGGGCGATGGAGGACGAGAAGGACATCGTCCAGGTCGACGGCCGCGCCGATCTCGACACGCCGACGTCCGGCCGGATCACGCTGACCTTCGACGTCAGCACCAAGGGCCGCAAGCGCCGCGAGACCGCGGTGGTCCGCCTCGACGGCACGAAATGGGCGGTGGAGTCCGGCAGCCTGCCGAAGGAGCTGGGCGAGATCGGGCAGTAGGCCGGTCCAGGTCGGCAGCCGGGTGCTCTTCGCGTAACCTCTCCCGCCTGGCGGGAGAGGTCGGGCTCGCGCAGCGAGACCGGGTGAGGGCGGGCCCCGGCCTCGACAAAACCCCCTCACCCGGAGGCGCAAGCGCCTCCGACCGCTCCCGCAAGCGGGAGAGGCAAAACAATCGGCTCTCTACGATCAAGGTCAGCTCGCGCAACGACCGGCGCGCTCACCCCGTATCCGGCGGCTTGCGGCCGGCGACGCCGGCCGAGCGAGGCGTGGGCGGATCCTTCGGATCGTCCTCGTCGTCCTCGCCATCCTGCGGCGGGATGAAGCCGTAATGCTCCATGGCCTCGTCGGCCATCTCCAGCCAGCGCTCCACCTCCACCGGGAGGTTCCAGCGCCGGCACAGGGCGGCCACCGCGACCTCCGGCCGGCTGGCCTCGATGAACTCCGACACCTCCGGCCGCTCGACCCGCTCGCAGACCTCGGCGACGCGGCGGTCGACCTCCTCATCGTCCTCCGACACCTCATAGGCGGCCGCCAGCATTGCCAGCTTGACCCGCAGATCGTGCCAGTCCGCCTGCGCCGACTCCCGCTTCGCCGCGGCCTTGCGCCGCTCGTCGCGATGATTGGCGAACTTGTCCTCCAGCAGCAGGGTCAGCCGCAGCGACTTGGTGACGACGGCGATCCGCTGGCCATAGTCGATGCCGGGCTGCGGCGCCTCGACCGCCTCGGTGCGGGTGGCCTCCATCACCTCCATATGGATCTCGGCGGCCCGGGCGAGCATGCGCAGATGCCGCGCCGTCCGCTCCTCCTGGGGAGTGGCCGGGGCTTCCGACATCGGATCGGTCTGCGCCTTGTCCATGGAACCTATCATGAACAGAAGCCGCCGATACTGCTATTGCCTTATTTCGCTTGCGAGCCACGCCGGTGGAACACCCGTCATGGCGAGACGCGGGGAGCGCCGCGGCCGCCATGACGGGTCCATGGTTCGGGCCGTCGGGTCGACGCAGCCCGTATCTCCCGCCTCTCTCTATGCCCGTTCGAGATGGGCGAGGATCCCGGCGGCGATCCGGTCGAGGAGGGGCAGCGGCAGGTCATGCCCCATGCCTTCGGCACCGTTCTCCGGATGCCCATACCACACGGCCCCCGGGATCGCCTGCTGAGTGGCGTGGCCGCCGGAGATGTTGATGAGCGAGTCCTCGTTGCCATGGATCACGAGAGCCGGGACGGTCAGGTTCCGGAGCGCTGCCGTGCGGTCGAGTGCGAGGGCGATCGCGGCGACCTGACGTACGCCGCCTCCGGGGTGGCCGAGCGAACGGTCATACCCCGCCGTGGCGAGCGCCCGGCGGTTCGGCTTCTCTTCGGCAGCATATGTCTTCGAGCCGATCAGGGTGAACAGCGCAACGACGTGATCGATCGCCTCCTCCCGGTCGGGTGGTATCTCCTCGGCGAGCGCCTCGTACACGCCCTCGTCCGCGCCGCCGACCTCCGGATTGCCGGTGGTGCTCATGATCGAGCACAGGCTGCGCACCCGCGCGGGATGATCGATCGCCAACCGCTGCGAGATCATGCCCCCCATCGAGGCCCCGATGACATGGGCCTTGTCGATATCGAGGTGACCCAGCAACCGGGTGGCGTCCTTGGCCATGTTTCCCAGGCTGTAGGCGATGGGTGGGTTTCCCAGCCACTCCGTCCGGCCGCTGTCGCGATTGTCGAAGCGGACGACCCGATAGCCCGCGGCCACAATCTTGTCGACGAGCGGCTGCGGCCAATAGATCAGCTGGGAGTTCAGGCCCATGATCATCAGCACGGGTGGGCGCGATGGATCGCCCTCGTCCCGATAGCACAGGTTCAGTCGGCCTTTCTGAAGACCTGCCTCATAATCGATCTCGATGAATTGATCTTTGGCATCGGCTGTCATGAATGTCCTCCACCAATTGCATTTGGATTGCAGGGTGCGGGAACGAGCCGTCTGACGTGCCTTTGGCTATAGTCGATCTGATTTCAGTAAAATTCGCCCGAACGACCAATACACGGAATCAGACGTGCAGAATCCCGTAATTGCACGTAAATAACGAAGGAATTGTATGCTGGAAACAATTACAATTGTGTGGCTCTTAAGCCTATTCTGTCAATAGATACTTATTTCCAGCGCAGTCGACCTGGCAATGCGCCCCTTCCCCGCGGCTGTGACCCGATGCGGGTGAGGTGCGGCCGCCGCTCTTGACTCTCGTCGTCACTTCGTTAATAACTGACTGGTCAGTCATTAACGAAGGCGAGCGGACCGGCATGGCCCAGGCGGTGCGGAGACGGCGGAAGGAGGCGCGGCCGGCGGAGCTGCTGGATGCGGCCTTCGCCCTGTTCGTGGAGCGGGGCTTCGCGGCGACGCGGATCGACGACATCGCCGCCCGCGCCGGCGTCAGCAAGGGCACGGTCTATCTCTATTTCCCCAGCAAGCAGGCGGTGTTCGAGGCGCTGGTGCGCCAGTCGGTGCTGCCCAATGTCGAGCGGCTGATCGGCGAGACGGCGCGGCCCGACACCCCGGTGCTGGAGATCCTGCCGCGGCTGCTGCGCGCCATCACGCACACCGTCGCCGGGTCCTCGCTGCAGCACTTCCCGCGACTGATCATCGCCGAATCCCCGCAGTTTCCGGAGCTGGCGCAATTCTGGCGCGAGACCGTGATCGACCGGATGCTGGGCGTCGTCTCCGGCCTGATCGAACGCGGCATCGCCGCCGGCGAGGTCCGGCCGGTCGACCCGGCGGACGCCGCCCGGCTGATGATCGCGCCGCTGCTGATGGCGGTGATCTGGGGCACCACCTTCGTGCGCCAGGATGAGAGCTTCGAGCTCGGCACCTTCATCGACCGGCATCTCGACATCTATCTGCGCGGCCTGAGGGCGGAGAAACGGCCATGAAGATCCGCATCGCCATCGTCGCAATCGTCCTGGCCGCCGTCGCCGCCGGCTGGTGGTTCGACCTGCCCGGCCGGCTGGGCTGGCGCCAGGACCAGGGCGACACGCTGACCCTGTACGGCAATGTCGACATCCGCCAGGCCGAGCTCGGCTTCCGCGTCTCCGGCCGGCTGGTCGAGATGAAGCTGGAGGAGGGGGAGGCGGTGACCGCGGGCCAGGTGCTGGCCCGGCTGGACGACCGGCCGTTCCAGGACAGCGCCGCCGCGGCCAAGGCCAGCGTCGGGGCGCGCCAGGCCGATCTCGACAAGCTGGTGGCCGGTCCGCGCGCGGCGGAGATCGCCCAGGGCCGGGCCACGGTGGCCGAGCGCGAGGCCGATCTGGAGAACGCCAGGCTGGCCTTCGATCGCACCCGGCAGCTGCGCCAGAGCGGCAACGCGCCGCAATCGACGCTGGACCAGACCCAGGCCGACCGCGACATGGCCCAGGCCCGGCTGGATTCGGCGCGCCAGGCGCTGGACCTGCTGCTGGAGGGCAACCGGGCCGAGGACATCGCCGCCGGCCGCGCCAACCTCGCCGCCGCCCAGGCCGACCTCGCCACCGCCGAGACCTCGCTGGCCGACGCGACCCTGACGGCGCCGGCCGACGGCATCATCCTGTCACGGGTGGCCGAGCCGGGGGCGATCATGGCGTCCAGCAGCGTCGCCTATGTGCTGTCGCTGACCAGGCCGGTCTGGATCCGCGCCTATGTCGCCGAGCCGGATCTCGGCCGGGTCCATCCGGGGCTCGAGGTCGAGATCGTCACCGACACAAGGCCGGACCGGCCGTATCGCGCCCGGGTCGGCTTCGTCTCGCCGGTCGCCGAGTTCACGCCGAAGACGGTGCAGACGCCGGAGCTGCGCACCGACCTGGTCTATCGCCTGCGCATCATCGTCGACCAGCCCGACCCGGCGCTGCGCCAGGGCATGCCGGTGACCGTGCGTGTGCCGAGGGGTGGGTGAGATGAGCGCTGCTCTCGTCTTGGCGTCATCGCATTCGCGCATCTTCCGGGAGCGAGCCGATTGCCTCTCCCGCTTGCGGGAGAGGTCGGAGCCGCGCCAGCGGCTCCGGGTGAGGGCTTGCGGTCGCACCGATGAGAACCAATGCTCCGAATTCGTGAGCGTATCATTCGCTCGCTTGTGGCAAGGCCGTACCCTCGGCAAGATCGAGCCTTCCCCTCACCCGGTCTCGCTTCGCGAGCCCGGCCTCTCCCGCAAGCGGGAGAGGCGACGCGCGCCGATGTCACGGGCAGCTCGGGGATAGGGCCATGCCGACGAGCACGCCCACCTCAGATCCGCCTCCGGACCTGGTCCGGATCGATGGGGTGACCAAGCGCTTCGGGCCGGGCAAGCCGGCGCTGGACGCCGTCACGGCGGCGATCGGCGGCGGCCGGATCACCGGGCTGGTCGGGCCGGACGGGGCGGGCAAGACCACGCTGATCCGGCTGATGACCGCGCTGATGTGGCCCGAGGAGGGATCGCTGACCGTGCTCGGCCATGACAGCCGGGCCGAGCCGGCGCCGATCCAGGCCGCGATCGGCTACATGCCGCAGCGCTTCGGCCTGTATGAGGACCTGACGGTGCAGGAGAACCTCGACCTCTACGCCGATCTCCGCGCCTTGCCGAAGGCCGAGCGGCCGGCGGTGTTCGACGAGCTGCTGGGCTTCACCGACCTGAAGCGCTTCACCGGCCGCCTGGCCGGCAAGCTGTCCGGCGGCATGAAGCAGAAGCTCGGCCTCGCCTGCGCCCTGCTGCGCAAGCCGCGCCTGCTGCTGCTGGACGAGCCCGGCGTCGGCGTCGACCCGATCTCGCGGCGCGAGCTGTGGGGCATGGTGCGCGACCTGACCCGCGAGGGCATCGGCGTGGTCTGGTCGACCGCCTATCTCGACGAGGCCGAGAAATGCGACCGGGTGCTGCTGCTGAACGAGGGCAAGCTGCTCTACGAAGGCGAGCCGGACGGGCTGACCGGCCGGGTCGAGGGCCGGGTGTTCCGGGTGACCGGGGCCGAGGGCCGCCGGCGCCAGGTGCTGGCGGCGGCGCTGGACCAGCCCGGCGTGATCGACGGCGTGATCCAGGGCACCGCGATCCGGCTGGTGACCCGGGAGAAGGACCAGCCGCCGGAGCCGCCGCGGGAGGCGGGGAGCGCCGCCAAGGTGGAGCCGGCCGCGCCGCGTTTCGAGGATGCCTTCGTCGACATCCTCGGCGGCGGCCCCGGCGGCCGGTCGAAGCTGGCCGAGACGCGCGAGGCGCTGCCGCCGCGCGAGGGGCCGGTGATCGAGGCGCGCGGCCTGACCAAGCGCTTCGGCGACTTCACCGCCGCGGCCGACATCACCTTCCACATCCCGCGCGGCGAGATCTTCGGCCTGCTCGGCCCCAACGGCGCCGGCAAGTCGACCACCTTCAAGATGCTGTGCGGCCTCTTGAAGCCGACGGCGGGGGCGGGGCGGGTGGCCGGCTTCGACCTGCGCCGCGATGCCGCCGAGGCGCGCAACCGCCTGGGCTACATGGCGCAGAAATTCTCGCTCTACGGCGACCTCAGCGTCGGCCAGAACCTCGATTTCTTCGCCGGCGTCTACGGGCTGGACCGGCGCCGGGCGCAGCGCCAGATCGGGCTGATGACCGAGATCTTCGCGCTCGGCGAGGTGCGGTCGCGCTCGGCCGGCACCCTGCCGCTCGGCTTCAAGCAGCGCCTGGCCCTGGCCTGCGCCGTGATGCACGAGCCCGAGGTGCTGTTCCTGGACGAGCCGACCTCCGGCGTCGACCCGATCAGCCGGCGCGAGTTCTGGACCCACATCAACGGCCTGGTCGAGAAGGGCGTGACCGTGCTGGTCACCACCCATTTCATGGACGAGGCCGAGTATTGCGACCGGATCTCGCTGATCTATCGCGGCCGCTCGATCGCGCTCGGCTCGCCGGACGAGCTGAAGGCCAAGGTGGCGGACAGCAAGCACCCCGACCCGACCATGGAGGACGCCTTCATCGCCCTGGTCGAGGCTTCGGATGCGAAGCAGGAGGCGGCTTGATGGGATACCCTCCACCCAAGCACACCGAGTCCCCCCTCCCCTCGCGGGAGGGGGCTAGGGGGAGGGGGTTCTCTCGGCTCGATCCGCCCCTGGATTTGGGCGAGCCGGCTCGGGCGGCCGGGTCTCTCGAAGGGCATTCGCGCGCGGACGCGCGCAGACCCCTCCCCCTACCCCCCTCCCGCAAGGGGAGGGGGGACAATAAAGGGGCGCAGCGTGACCGGGCCGTCACGGACGACCACCTGTTCGGAGGCGCCGCATGACCGACGCCCCCGCCACCTCCCGCGCCGACCGGCTGCGGCGGTTCGGGGCGCTGCTGCGCAAGGAGAGCCGGCAGATCCTGCGCGACCCCTCCAGCCTGCTGATCGCCGTGGTGCTGCCGGTGCTGCTGCTGTTCCTGTTCGGCTACGCCCTGTCGCTCGACGCCGACCACACACGGGTCGGCGTGGCGGTGGAGAGCCCGGGGCCGGAGGCGCGCGACCTGGCCGCCAGCTTCCAGGCCTCGCGCTATTTCGACGCCCGGATCGGCACCGACCGGCGGGAGTTCGCCGAGGATCTGGTGACCAACCGGGTCAAGGGCATCATCGTCATCCCGGCGACCTTCGCCGCCGAGGCGGCGCGGCCGGGCGGCACGCCGCAGATCCAGATCCTGGTCGACGGCACCGACCCGAACACCGCCAATTTCGTCATGGCCTATGCCCAGGGCGTGCTGTCGAGCTGGCGGGCGATGCGGGCGG
>JAEKLZ010000153.1 GCA_019508225.1 Inquilinus limosus
CCGGGCCTTGGCCGCGGCCGGGTCGAGGCCATAGGCGATGGCGCTGCGCGACAGGCCGATGGCGCGGCCCAGGCGCTGGATCAGGGTCTCGACCGGCAAGGCGGTGTCGGCCAGGTCGGTGTCGATGCGGTCGCCCTCGGTCAGCCGGTCCCACAGATCGGCGGTCAGCCGCTCGCGGGCCTCGGGCTTGACCACGGCGATGGCGCGGGACAGTCCTTCGGCGACGGCGCGGCGCCGGCCGTCGACCTCCTCCTGCCGGCGCTGCCGGCGGGACTCGGCCTTGTGCCGCGCCTCCTGCCGCTGCCGGTCCAGCCGGTCCATCAGCACGATGGCGCGGCGGACGCCCAGCGCGGTGCGGTTGAAGCCGGCCGCCGCGACCGTGGCGCGGTCGAGATCGTCGGCCTGGAGGGCGGCGTCGGCCTTGGCCTTGAAGGCCCGGGCCAGATCCATCCCCAGATCCATCAGCTCGTCGAGCATCACCGCGGCGCGCGTGGCCGTGGCCGGCGGGGCGGCAGCGGGCGTGTCGGATGGAGCGGTGGCTTTGGCCATATCGTATTAGAACAAAAACAGAACAATTAAGCAAGCAAAACCGACTTGGGGCCCGTACCGTCGCGGGAGCCGCTATTGCCACGCGCGCTTTGGCATGATCGGGCAAACGCTTCGGCAGACTGTAGCCGAGTGAGCGCCTCTAAATGACGAGACGCTTTTCAGGCAGGTAACCAAAAATTCCGTCGCCCGCTTGGGGCGTATTGCGGACGCTTCTGGCCGAGTGAGTGAATGAAAGCAGCAGGCAGAACCGCCGCTGCGGCAGCGATCACTTCTGGCTATCTGTACTTCCTGCAACCCCGCACCATGGTAATTCGAAGAGGGTTCTTGCTGAACAAAAAAGCAATATCAAGATCAAGCAGATACTGTCCCCGCCTTGCATATTCTTCAAATATCTTATCGATATCCTTGTCAACAAACGTCAAATCAATTTCCGTGCCCGATTCGCCGCCATTTATCTTGGCTCTCGACAGGTCAAATTTTGGACAATTCTCGCTTATGTATCGACGGGCGAGTACTTCGGCCTGTGCCTTGGGTGCTGTTTCAACCCTCGCGCATGCGAACAAAACGCCCGCGCAAAGCGCGACCCTGAGAACGTTGGCAGTCATCGCCGCTTCCCCCGCATCTGTTCCGATTGTGAGCAGCCAAGCATTCTTTGGCGAGTCTGCTTCGGGTCGAAACCAGCCGGCGGCCGGACCCTGTGAGCGTCAGGCGGACGCGGCCTCGTACTGCTC
Organism: Inquilinus limosus; assembly: GCA_019508225.1. Taxonomy (GTDB): domain Bacteria; phylum Pseudomonadota; class Alphaproteobacteria; order DSM-16000; family Inquilinaceae; genus Inquilinus; species Inquilinus limosus_D. Next base: position 1,281 of record JAEKLZ010000153.1, read on the forward strand.
CGGCTTGAAGCCCACCAGCAGCGTGCCGCCGATGTCGAGCACCGGCCGCTTGATCATCGAGGGCTGGTCGAGCATCAGCCCGATCGCGGTGGCCTCGGTCAGGTCCTCGCGGGCGGCGTCCGGCAGCTTGCGGAAGGTGGTGCCGGAGCGGTTCAGCAGCACCTCCCAGCCGGCCTTCTTCGCCCAGCCTTCCAGCGTGGCGCGGTCGATCCCGGCCGCCTTGTAGTCGTGGAAGGCATAGGCGATGCCGCGCCCGTCGAGCCAGGCCCGCGCCTTCTTCATCGTGTCGCAATTCTTGATGCCGTAGATCGTGACCGCCTTCGCCATGCGTCCGCTCGTGGTGCCGATTCCTGTCGGCCGATCATAAGGACTGCGGACGCGGCCGTCACCCGCGCTGCGGGCGACGGCCTGGAGTCGCCGTCGCCTCAGGCCGCCGCGCGCAAGGCGTCGGCGACGAAGCCGAAGCGGTCGTTGCCGAAGAACATCTCGTCGCCGACGAAGATCGTGGGCGAGCCGAAGACGCCACGCTCGGCCGCCTCGGCGATGTTCGCCGCGAGCTTGCCGGCATAATCCTCGGATCCGGCGCGCTCCAGCAGGCGGGCGCCGTCCCAGCCGGCCCGGTCCAGCACTGCGACCAATTCCGACTGTCGGCCGAGATCGATGCCGTCGGCCCATATCGCGGCATAGATCGCCTCGACATAATCGGCGCCCCTGCCCTCGTCGATCGCGACCAGCGCGCCACGGTCCAGCAGGGCGAAATCGATGCTCTCGAAATGAGGTGTCGGGGCGAAGGCCACGCCGTAGCTGCGGGCCCAGCGCCGCAGATCGGCGATGGCATAGGCGAATTTGTTGCGGCATTCGAGCGTGGTCGGGCGGTTGCCGACCCGCTGCATCAGCTCGACCAGGCTGAAGGGCCGATAGCGGATCGATGCGGAATGCTCCGCCGCCAGCCGCGGCAGGACGGTGCTGGCGAGATAGGAGTACGGGCTGAGGAGGTCGAAATAGAAGTCGATCCGAGGGGACATCGAAGCGCTCTCCCGCTGTGGCCGGCCACGGCCGGCGGTGGTTGCGCTTCCGTTACGGCCGCCACGGCCCGCAGGATACGGAGGCCGCGGCCGGCAGCAGCCACGGGCATTTGAAATAGTCGGCGATGCGGTCGATCCGCCCGTCCGTCGCGCCGATGCGGACCACCGAGCCCGGCTCCCACTCCCCCGCGGCATCCCGATTCAGCACGATCACCACCGGCTCGCCGTCCAGCTCGCCCGGCGCCATGCGCCACGGGACGGAGCCGCGCTCGTACTCGACGAAGTAAGGCGAATCCGCGAGACGCCCGGCGAAGCAGGAGGCGACGCGCAGCCGCGCATCCGCGCTGGTCAGGGCGCGAACCCCGTCCCAGTCCTGCCGGTTGAACCGCTCGACATAGAGGCGCAGCAGCTCCGCCATCCCCGGGACCGCGGGCGGCGGCGCCACGGGCGTCTCCGGCAGGGCCGCAAGCTTGGCCCGGCCGCGGCTGAGCGCCGCCTTCACCCCGCCGACGGTGGAATCGACCAGCTCCGCAATCTCCTCGAGCGAATGGTCGAACACGTCCTTCAGCAGCACGCAGGCCCGCTCCTTCGGCGGGAGATGCAGCACCAGCCGCTCGACGGCGCGTCCCACGGCCAGGCCCGGCGGATCGACGGGCAGCACGATATCCGGCTCGGCGCCGGCGGCCTCCGCATCCTGCCGCACCCCGCGGCGGCGCAGGAAGTCGATGCACCGGTTGTGGGCGATGCGGAACAGCCAGGGGCCGAGCGGCCGGCTCTCGTCATAGCGGTCCAGCCGGCGATACGCGTCGAACAGCGCCTCCTGCGCCACGTCCTCGCCGTCGAGCACCGAGCCGGTCATCCGCGCGCAGTACCGGTGCAGCCTCGGCCGCAGATCCGTCACCGTCTCCAGGAAAGCGGCATAGCGCGTGTCGAACAGGCCGAGCCGGTCGAGATCCGAGGTGAAGTCCATGAAGCCGCCATCCGGGTTCGAGGGTGGATGCCGTCGTTACGCAGCCCGACGCCGCCAGGATACGCCGATGCGATGTGTCCGGCGGCCCGGAATAGCTGACACTCCGTGACAGGTGAGGGCTGTATTCTCTTCGGGTGCAACAGACGAGGCCGAGGATGAGCAAGACGGTCGGTAAGGTCCGGAAAACGCCAGACGAGACGTCGGAGGGCCGGTGCCTGTGCGGCCGGGTGCGGATCGAGATCGGCATCCCGGCGCGCTGGGCCTGGCACGATCATTCCAAGGACAGCCGGCTGGCCCACGGCGCCGCCTACGCCACCTATGTCGGGTGCTGGCGCAGCCGGGTCCGGATCACCAGGGGCGAGGCCGCCCTCGCCCGCTTCACCGAGGAGGACACCGGGCGGACACGCAGCTTCTGCCGGCATTGCGGCACCCCGGTGCTGTATGAGCGGCCGCACGCGCCGCAGATGGTGAACATCCCGCGGGCCTTGTTCGAGACCCGCACCGGCCGCGAGCCGCTGTACCACATCGCCATCGAGCAGGCGCCGGAATGGACGTATCGGGGCGAGCCGCTGCGCCCGCTGAAAGGCTTCGCCGGCGTGGTGTGGACCGGGCCGAAGCGGAAGAAAAAGCGGCCGGCGTTCGACGACGAGTTCTAGGCCGCCTGCCGCGCCGGCACCGCGACCACCACCGGCTTGTCATCGATCGGGAAGTGCAGCGCCGCCGCGACCAGCCCGGCGACCGCGGTGGCGATCCAGACCAGGGAATAGGAGCCGGTGACGTCGAAGACGTAGCCGCCGGCCCAGGCGCCGAGGAACGAGCCGATCTGGTGGCTGAGGAAGCAGACGCCGAACAGCGTGCCGAGATGGCGCGTGCCGAACACCTTGGCCACCAGGCCGCTGGTCAGCGGCACGGTGCCGAGCCAGGTCAGGCCCATCACTGCGGCGAAGACCACGACCGACGCCTCGCTCTTCGGCGCCAGGAAGAACACGGCGATGGCGGCGCCGCGGATCAGGTACAGCCAACCCAGCACCTGCTGCTGGCGGTACCGCCCGCCGAGCCAGCCGCAGGCCCAGCTGCCGGCCATGTTGAACAGCCCGACCAGCGCCAGCGCCGTGGCGCCGAGCCCGACCGGCATGTGGCACAGCAGCAGGTAGTTCGGCAGATGCGTGCCGATGAAGGCGAGCTGGAAGCCGCAGGTGAAGAAGCCGAGGGTCAGCAGGCGGTAGCCGCGATGGCCCAGCGCCTGTGCCACCGCCGCCCGCAGCGGCATAGCCGGCTCGGCCGGCGCCGGCGCGCCGGCATCGCCGCCCCGGTCCAGCACCAGCCCGAGCGGCGCCACCGCGAGCAGGCAGCCGGCCAGCACCAGCAGCGCCGTCGCCGTCCCCGAGAGATTGGTCAGCCACTGCGCCAGCGGCACCAGCGCCACCTGCCCCAGCGACCCGCCGGCGCTGGCCAGCCCCATCGCCATGCTGCGCTTCTCCGGCGGCGCGGCGCGGCCCAGCGCGGTCAGCACCACGCCGAAGGTGGTGCAGCTGATGCCGATGCCGACCAGCAGGCCGAGGCCGAGCACCAGCATCACGCCGGATGACGCGACGGCCGTCAGCACCAGCCCGGCGGCGAAGGCCACCGCCCCGAACGCCACCACCGGCGGCGAGCCCCAGCGGTCGGCGGCGGCGCCGGCAAAGGGCTGGGTGAAGCCCCAAACCAGGTTGTGCAGGGCGATGGCGAAGGCGGTGAGTGTGACCGGCACGCCGCGGTCGAAGGAGAACGGCCCGATGAACAGGCCGAAGGTCTGCCGCGAGCCCATGGCGGCGCTCATAATCAGCGCCCCCGCCAGGATCACGGCGCCGATGCGGACCGTCGGGGATCCGAAATGCCTGCTGTCCGTCGCCACCATCGTCCCGGCCCTCCTCGCCAGGGGCCCACAATGGCAACCGGCGGATGGCCCGGCAAAAGAGAAGGTTTCGACTATGGGTGAAGGATCCTCACCCGTTCCGGCGCGCTGGGGCGGTCCGGCGCCTCGATCTCGTGCAGCAGCCAGCGCTGGAAGCCCAGCAGGTCCGGCCGGCGCTCCGCCCCGTCGGAGGCGACCAGCCAATAGGCGGTCTCGGCCTCGATCTCCGGCAGCCCGGCTTCGACCAGGGTTCCGGCGGCGAGGTCCTGCTCGACCAGCGGCCGGCGGCCGAGGGCGATGCCGAGCCCGGCGGCGGCGGCCTCGAAGGCCATCTGGATGGTGTCGACGCGCAGGCCCCCGCCGAGGTCGACGCCTTCGGTGCCCGTGCGCTCCGCCCAAGCCTGCCAGTCCTCGCTGGCCGGGATCACATGGATCAGCGCGGCGCGGCGCAGGTCGAGGCCCTCACCCGCCAGCCGCTCGCGATACGCCGGGCTGCACACCGGCACCAGGCGCTCGCCGAACAGCCGGGTCCAGGCGGCTCCGGCGGCCGCCGCCCGGCTCATCCGGACGGCGAAGTCGAAGCCGTCGACCGGGAAGCCGACCTGCCGGCGCGAGGTGTCGACGGTGACGCCGATGGTCGGCCAGCGCTCGCCGAAGCGGTGCAGCCGCGGCAGCAGCCAGCGCGAGGCGAAGGTCGGGGCGCAGCTGATTGTGATGGCCCGGCGCCCGCGGTGATGCGGCAGGCGCTGGGTGCCGATGGCGATCAGCGACAGCGCCTCGGCGACATAGGGCAGGTAGTCCGCCCCCTCCGCCGTCAGCGACAGCCGGCGCGGCTCGCGCACGAACAGCTCGACGCCCAGCGCCCGCTCCAGCCCGACGATGCCGTGGCTGACCGCGCTCGGGGTCACGTTCAGCTCGGCGGCGGCGAGCTTGAAGCTGAGATGGCGCCCCGCCGCCTCGAAGAAGCGCAGGGCGGCGAGCGGCGGCAGGCGAAGCGGCATCCGCCGAGCATAGCCCGGCCGGGCTCGGGAGCGCAGCCCCCGGCCGACAGAGCCCCAGCCTGATCTTGACAAGCAACCATAAGGTTGCATATTTGAAGGATGCAGAGCGACGACGATGCCGTGTTCCGGGCCCTGGCGGATGCCAGCCGCCGGGAGCTGCTGGACCGGCTGCACGCGGAGAGCGGCCAGACGCTGGGCGAACTCTGCCGCGGGCTGGAAATGACGCGCCAGGCGGTGACCAAGCACCTGGCGATCCTGGAGGAGGCCAACCTGATCTCCTCGAAGCGGCAGGGCCGGGAGAAGCTGCATTTCATCAATCCCGTGCCGATCCACGAGATCGCGGAGCGGTGGATCCGCAAGTTCGAGCAGCCGCAGTTGGACGCGCTGTCGGAGCTCAAGCAGAGGCTCGAACGTCACGGCGACGACACCTAGCCCCTGCGCCCCAACCACCGAGACAACAGCAAGGAACGACGTCATGGCTGGAAGCACCTTCGTCTACGTCACCTTCATCCGCACCACGCCGGCGGCGCTGTGGCGGGCGCTGACCGATCCGGAGGCCACCCCGCGATACTGGCTGGGTGTCCGCCACGAGGCCGAATGGCGGGCCGGTGGCGCCTGGAAGCTGATCTTGCCGGACGGCCGGGTCGCCGACACCGGCGAGGTCCTGGAGTTCAACCCGCCGAGGCGCCTGGCGCTGCGCTGGCGCAACGAGTTCCTGCCGGAGTTGAAGGAAGAGGGCTGGTCCCGCTGCACCATGGACATCGAACCGGCCGGCGAGGCGGTCAAGCTGACCGTCACCCACAGCATGGAGCGTGACGGTTCGAAGCTCATCGAGGCGGTGTCCGGCGGCTGGCCGCTGATCCTGTCGAACCTGAAGTCGCTGCTGGAGACCGGATCGGTGGTGCTGGAGTCCCGGCCGGGCTGACCGACGCCGACCCGGGACCGTCCATGGTCCCGGGTGTGCGGCGGGAGCATCAGGTGCCCAGCGGCCAGCGGTCGATCACCTCGTACTGGGTGAGGCCGAGCCGGCTGCGGATCAGGACGAAGTCCCTCGCCTGAAAGCGGATCGGCTCGATCAACTGCGTCGGGACCGGTTGCGGGCCATAGGACAGGGTCACGTGCGGCGTGATCGTGGCCGCCGCCTTCAAGCCGTTCCGAAGCATGGCCGCGCCGAGGGTGCGGAACAGCATCATCAGGGCCTCGCCGCCGTCGCCGAGCAGAACCAGCGGTCGCCGGTTCTGCCTGTGCGGCGCGGGCTCGAAGCTGTGCACGGCGCGGAGCCAGATGTCGAACGGCGCCAACATCACGGCCCTCGCGGCCAGGCGCGCCGCATAGACCGCCTTGCTCGGCAGGTGCGGATAGTCGCCGACATGGTGCAACGACATGTGCAGGCGGTCCCGCCGCAGCCGTGATCCGTCCAGGCGATGCTGGAGGAAGATGTGGTCGCCGAGCCGCATGACCCTGCCGCCGGCCGCCTCGTCCGGCATCACGCAGAAGAACAGCCGATCCCGGTTCGTCGGAGGGCCCAGAAAATCGAAGACGTGCTGCATATCCAGCCTCCTGGAGTGAGCTCGCCTTCCGCTTCCTTTGTTGTCAGTGTTGACTTAGCATGGAACATATAGAGAACGAACGCAAGCCGAGGCGTCATGCCCCTCGAGGACGGGGCATGGCAATTCCACCGCTAAGGCAGCAGCACCGTCGCGCCGGTCGTCTCCCGCGCTTCCAGCCGGCGATGCGCCTCGGCCGCCTCGGCCAGCGGCAGGCGGTCACGGACCGGCACCGCCACCGCGCCGCCGGCGACCACGTCGAACAGGTCGCGGCTCATCGCCAGCACGTCCTCGCGCTTCCGGAGGTGCTCGAACAGCAGCTGCCAGGTGGCGAAGAGCGAGCCTTTCCGCATCAGCAGGGTGATGTCGAAGGGCGGGATCGGACCGGATGCCGAGCCGAAGCTGACGAAGGTGCCGAAGGGCCGCAGGCTGTCGAGCGAGCC
>JAEKLZ010000154.1 GCA_019508225.1 Inquilinus limosus
CGCTGGTGTTCCCGCTGCAGCACCCGCTGAACGCCGGCTTGGGCCTCCTGATCCTGCTGCTGATCGTGTGGATGTGCGCCGGGCAGTCGGGGGCGGCGTTCCTGCTCTTGATCCTGGTGGCGCTGGCGCTCGGCTTCCTGCTGATCCTGCCGATCGGCGGGGCGGACATGCCGGTGGTGGTGTCGATGCTGAACAGCTATTCCGGCTGGGCGGCGGCGGGCATCGGCTTCACCCTGCAGAACAACCTCTTGATTGTGACCGGCGCGCTGGTCGGGTCGTCGGGTGCCATCCTCAGCTACATCATGTGCAAGGGGATGAACCGGTCGATCATCAACGTGATCCTGGGCGGCTTCGGCGGCGACTCCGGCGCCGCGGCCGCCGGTGGATCTGCGGGCGACCGTGCGGTGAAGCAGGGGTCGGCCGAGGACGCGGCCTTCGTGATGAAGAACGCCCGCTCGGTGATCATCGTGCCGGGCTACGGCATGGCGGTGGCGCAGGCGCAGCACGCGCTCAGAGAGATGTCGGACCTGTTGAAGAAGGAAGGGGTGGATGTGCGCTACGCCATCCATCCGGTGGCGGGCCGCATGCCGGGGCACATGAACGTGCTGCTGGCCGAGGCCAACGTCCCCTATGACGAGGTGTTCGAGCTGGAGGAGATCAACCGCGACTTCGCCCAGGCCGACGTGGCCTTCGTGATCGGCGCCAACGACGTCACCAACCCCGCCGCCAAATCCGATCCGGCGAGCCCGATCTACGGCATGCCGATCCTGGATGTGGAGAATGCCAAGACGGTGCTGTTCGTGAAGCGCTCGATGGCGTCGGGCTATGCCGGGGTCGAGAACGAGCTGTTCTTCCGCGACAACACCCTCATGCTCTTCGGCGACGCCAAGAAGATCAGCGAAGACGTGGCCAAGAGCCTCGCGGCCTGAAGCAGAAGAGGCTCGTCGCTCGTAGGTTGGGTTCGCGACGCGAACCCAACATCACTTGTACGGTCCTTCCCTGTTGGGTTCGCTGCCGCGAACCCAACCTACGGCAAATTGATAGTTTCCTCCCGACTGGGCCGTGTCACGCCGTGGCACGGCCGTCTTTTTTGCGCTGCAGCATAAACTGTCCGCGCAGCGAGTAAAAAAAGACGAAGACATCCACTTTCCCGGCTTGCCGGACCGATTCTTCTGGTATACAAAATTCTGAATTCAGTCGACCAAAGAGCTTTCGCAGCCGGTCGCACGATCTGGGGCAGGGACGCCGATGCTGGTGGATGGGGTGACGCTCGATGTCGCGCCGCTGGCCGCCAAGGCCAGCTACAAGGCCAAGGCGTATCAGGCCCTGCGCGACGCGATCGTGCGCATGAACATCTACGGCCACAGCCGTCCGATCCGGATCGACGAGCGGCAGCTGTGCGAGGCGCTGGGCATCAGCCGGACCCCGGTGCGCGAGGCGATCGCGCTGCTGGAGCAGGAAGGGCTCGTGCGGTCGATGCCGCGGCGCGGCGTCTTCGTGGTGCGCAAGACGAGGGATGAGATCCGCGAGCTGATCGTGGTCTGGGCCGCGCTGGAGGGCATGGCCGCCCGCCTGGCGGCGGCGCAGGCCACCCCGGTTCAGATCGAGGCGCTGCGCGCCATGATCGCCGGCCAGGCGGCGGAGGCGGAATCCTCGGACCGGTTCGCCGCCGCCAACATCGATTTCCATCAGGCGCTGATCCGCCTCGGCGGCTGCGCCCTGATCACCGAGATGACCGAGACCCTGTTCCTGCACATCCGCGCCATCCGCTGGTCCCTGATCGGCCGGCCGGAGCGGGCCGAGCGATCGGTGGCGGACCACGCCGCCATCGTCGAGGCCCTGGCGCGGCGCGACGGGGATCTCGCCGAGACGCTGGTCCGCAACCATGCCCTCGACCTGTCGCGGTCGGTCGAGCGGCACGGGACCGGCTTCGAATGACCGCTCGGCGCCACGCGGTGCCGTGCATCCCGAGCAAGAGGTGAGGAGGAAGCATCATGCCCGATACGACAGTGAAGGAAGCGGCCGCGACGGAGGAGGTCATCTCCGGCGGTCACCTCGTGGCCAAGGCGCTCAAGGCCGAGGGCATCGACACCATCTTCACCCTCTGCGGCGGCCATATCATCGACATCTATGACGGCTGCCTGGACGAAGGCATCCGCATCATCGACGTCCGGCACGAGCAGGTCGCGGCCCATGCCGCCGACGGCTATGCCCGCGTCACCGGCAAGCCCGGCTGCGCCGTGGTCACCGCCGGCCCGGGCACGACCGACGCCATCACCGGCGTCGCCAACGCCTTCCGCGCCGAGAGCCCGTTCCTGCTGATCGGCGGCCAGGGTGCCCTCGACCAGCACAAGATGGGGTCGCTGCAGGACCTGCCGCATGTCGACATGATGAAGTCGATCACCAAATTCGCGGCCAATGTGGTGACCACCGAGCGCGTCGCCGACATGTGCTCGATGGCCTTCCGCGAGGCCTTCGCCGGCGCCCCCGGCCCGGTCTATCTGGAGATCGGCCGCGACATCCTGGACGGCCATGTGCCGCTGAAGAAGGCCCGGCTGCCGCAGCCCGGCCACTACCGCTGGTCGACCAAGAGCATCGGCGACCCGCGCGACGTCGAGAAGCTGGCCGACATCCTGGTCCATGCCAAGAAGCCCTGCGTGCTGCTGGGCCAGCAGGTCTGGACCTGCCGCGCCGCCGACGACGCGATCGCCTTCGTCCGGGCGCTGAACATCCCGGCCTTCATGAACGGCGCCGGCCGCGGCACGCTGCCGCCGGGCGACCCGCACCACTTCCAGCAGACCCGGCGTTACGCCTTCGACAATGCCGACGTGATCCTGATCGTCGGCACGCCCTTCGACTTCCGCATGGGCTACGGCAAGCGCCTGGGCCGCAACGCCACGGTGGTGCAGATCGACCTCGACTACCGCACCGTCGGCAAGAACCGGGACGTCTCGCTCGGCCTGGTCGGCGATTGCGGCGCCATCTTCGCCGCCGTCACCCAGGCCGTCTCCGGCCGGGTCGACAACGGCGCCAAGGGCCGCGAGCCCTGGCTCGAGGAGCTGCGGGTCGAGGAGGCGAAGATGGAGGCGGCGCGGCTGCCGAAGCTGCGCTCCGACGCCTCGCCGATCCACCCGCTGCGCCTGGCCTATGAGCTGAACGAGTTCCTGACCGACAACACCGTCTATATCGGCGACGGCGGCGACGTCGTCACCTTCTCGGGCGGCGTGGTCAAGCCGCGGGCCCCGGGCCACTGGATGGATCCCGGCCCGCTCGGCACCCTCGGCGTCGGCGTGCCCTTCGCCATGGCGTCGAAGATCGCCCAGCCGGAGAAGGAGGTGCTCTGCCTGTTCGGCGACGGCACCTTCAGCCTGACCGGCTGGGACTTCGAGACCATGGTGCGGTTCAACCTGCCGTTCATCGGCGTGGTCGGCAACAACTCGCACATGAACCAGATCCGCTACGGCCAGATCCAGAAATACGGGCCGGAAAAGGGCAATGTCGGCAACAAGCTGGGCGACGTGCAGTACTCGAAATTCGCCCAGATGCTCGGCGGCTACGGCGAGGAGGTCCATGAGGCCAGCCAGATCCGCCCGGCGCTCGAGCGGGCGCGGGAATCCGGCAAGCCGTCGCTGATCAATGTGTGGATCGACCCCGACGCCTACGCCCCGGGGACCATGAACCAGACCATGTACAAGTAAGGGCCGCGGGCGCGGGCTGATCCTTTACGCCATTGGGCCGCCCGCGCCCGTCCCAGCGCAGGAACAAACGGGAGAGAGACCATGGGTAAGGCCCTGGATGGGGTGCGCGTCCTCGACATGACGCATGTGCAGTCGGGACCCTCGGCGACGCAGATCCTGGCGTGGTTCGGGGCCGATGTGATCAAGGTGGAGATGCCGGGCCGCGGCGACATCACCCGGTCGCAGCTGCGCGACAAGTCGAATGTCGACAGCCTCTACTTCACCATGCTGAACAGCAACAAGCGCAGCATCACCATCAACATGAAGTCGCCGCAGGGGCAGGAGGCCTTCATCAAGCTGCTCGAGCAGTCCGACGTGCTGATCGAGAATTTCGGCCCCGGCGTGCTCGACCGCCAGGGTTTCCCCTGGGACAAGATCCAGAAGATCAACCCGCGGGTGATCTACGCCTCGGTCAAAGGCTTCGGCCCCGGCCCCTATGTCGACTGCAAGGCCTATGAGACCGTGGCCCAGGCCATGGGCGGGTCGATGAGCACCACCGGCTGGCATGACGGCCCGCCGACCTCGACCGGCGCCCAGATCGGCGACAGCGGCACCGGCATGCATCTGGTCGCCGGCGTGCTGGCGGCGCTGCTGCAGCGGACCCAGACCGGCAAGGGACAACGGGTCGAGGTGGCGATGCAGGACTGCGTGCTGAACCTCGTCCGGGTCAAGATGCGCGACCAGCAGCGCCTGGTGCACGGCCCCCTGCGGGAATACCCGAACACCGAGTTCGGCGAGGCCGTGCCACGCTCCGGCAACGCCTCGGGCGGCGGCCAGCCCGGCCAGGCGCTGGTCTGCGCCCCGGGCGGCGAGAACGACTACGCCTATGTCATCATCCAGCCGCAGGGCTGGGCGCCGCTGATGCGCCTGGTCGGCCGGGAGGAGCTGATCGAGGACCCGGCCTATGCCACGCCGGAGGCGCGGCTGAGCCACCTGCCGGATTGTTTCGGCATCATCCAGGCCTGGACCAGCCGGCGCAGCAAGATCGAGGTGATGGAGGCGCTGAACGAGATCGACGTGCCCTGCGGCCCGATCCTCAGCATGAAGGACCTGATCGAGGACCGCTCGATGTACGACCGCGGCATGCTGGTCGAGGTGCCGCATCCCGAGCGCGGCCACTACATCCAGGTCGCCTCGCCGATCCGGCTCTCCGACAACGACGTGCCGGTCGACCGCTCGCCGCTGCTGGGCGAGCACACCGAGGAGATCCTGGCCTCGGTCGGCTACGACGCCGACGCCATCGCCGCGATGCGCACCGCCGGCGCCATTTGAGGGAGAAGGCCCCTCTACCGTCATCCCCGCGAAAGCGGGGATCTCGTAGCCCTTGATCGGAAAGAGATTCCCGCTTTCGCGGGAATGACGACAAAGCATTAACGACCGGGCAGCCTCAGGTGGGTCCGGTCCTCCCCCACATCCTTTGCTGAGCGAGGACCGCCATGAATGGCCACGTCGACGTCCTGGACGATGCCCGGACGACCGCCCGCAGCATCCTAGACACCGTCAAGCGCGAAGGGCGCACCAGCCTGACCGCGCCCGAGGCCCGCGAGCTGTGCGAGGCCTGGCAGATCCCGATCCCGAAGGAGGCGCTGGCGACCACGGCCGACCAAGCGGCGGCCCAGGCCGAGGCGATCGGCTTCCCGGTGGTGCTGAAGATCGTGTCGCCCCAGATCCTGCACAAGACCGAGGCCGGCGGCGTGCTGGTCGGCGTCAAATCGGCCGACGACGTCCGCGCCGGCTTCAAGCGCATCGTCGAGAGCGCCGGCCGCTACGACCCGAAGGCCGAGATCCTCGGCGTCCAGGTCCAGCAGATGCTGGTCGGCGGGCAGGAGGTGATCGTCGGCGCGGTCACCGACCCCAGCTTCGGCAAGCTGGTCGCCTTCGGCCTCGGCGGCGTGCTGGTCGAGGTGCTGAAGGACATCACCTTCCGCCTCGCCCCGGTCGACCATGACGAGGCGCTGTCGATGCTGGACGGCATCCAGGCGGCGGCGATCCTGAAGGGCGTGCGCGGCGCGCCGCCGGTCGACCGCGAGGCGCTGTCCGACCTGATCGTCAAGGTCTCGCGGCTGGTCGATGCCGTGCCGGAGATCGTCGAGCTCGACCTCAACCCGGTCTTCGCCCGCACCGACGGCGCCATCGCCGCCGATGTCCGCGTCGTCGTCGATTTCGAGCCGAAGGAGGCGCGGCCGCGGCCGTCGAAGGACGCCATCCTGGCCAAGATGAACCGGATCATGCGGCCCGACGCGGTCGCCGTGATCGGCGCTTCGGCTGAGGACGGCAAGATCGGCAATTCGGTGATGAAGAACCTGATCAACGGCGGCTACAAGGGCACGATCTACCCGATCCACCCGAAGGCCACCGAGATCCTGGGGCTCAAGGCCTATCCCAGCGTCAAGGACGTGCCGGGCAATATCGACATCGCCGTCTTCGCCATCCCGGCCAAGTTCGTGCCCCAGGCGCTGACCGAGGTCGGCGAGAAGAAGATCTCGGGCGCGATCCTGATCCCGTCCGGCTTCGCCGAGACCGGCGATCATGCGGCGCAGGAGGAGATCATCGCCATCGGCCGCAAATACGATGTCCGGCTGATGGGCCCGAACATCTACGGCTTCTACTACACGCCGAAGAATCTGTGCGCGACCTTCTGCACGCCCTTCGATGTGAAAGGCCGGGCGGCCCTGTCGTCCCAGTCCGGCGGCATCGGCATGGCGATCATCGGCTTCAGCCGGTCGACCAAGATGGGCGTCTCGGCCATCGTCGGCCTCGGCAACAAGTCGGATATCGACGAGGACGACCTGCTGACCTTCTTCGAGCAGGACGACGCCACCGACGTCATCGCGATGCATCTCGAGGACCTGAAGGACGGCCGCGCCTTCGCCGACGTCGCCAAGGTGGTGTCGAGGAAGAAGCCGGTGGTGGTGCTGAAGGCCGGGCGCACCTCGCTCGGGGCGCGGGCGGCCAGCTCGCACACCGGGGCGCTGGCCGGCAACGACAAGGTCTATGACGACGTGCTGCGCCAGTCCGGCGTGATCCGGGCCAAGAGCCTGCAGGACCTGCTGCAATTCGCCCGCGGCATCCCGGTGCTGCCGACGCCGAAGGGCGAGAACGTCGTCATCATCACCGGCGCCGGCGGTTCGGGCGTGCTGCTGTCCGACGCCTGCGTCGACAACGACCTGCAGCTGATGGCGATGCCGGCGGATCTCGACGCCGCGTTCCGCAAGTTCATCCCGCCCTTCGGCGCCGCCGGCAACCCGGTCGACATCACCGGCGGCGAGCCGCCGACCACCTACCGCAATACGGTGAAGCTGGGGCTGGAGGACGACCGCATCCACGCGCTGATCCTCGGCTACTGGCACACCATCATCACCCCGCCGATGGTGTTCGCGAAGGTGATCACCGAGGTGGTGGACGAGATGCGGGCCAAGGGCATCAACAAGCCGATCGTCGCCTCGCTGGCCGGCGACGTCGAGGTCGAGGAGGCGGCGCAGTACCTCTACGACCACGGCATCGTCGCCTACCCGTACTCGACCGAGACGCCGGTCGCGGTGCTGGGCGCCAAATACCGCTGGGCCCGCGGCGCCGGGCTGCTGTGAACCAGGCATAGGAGCTGGAGGGAGCGGTTCGAGGCATCGACACCGCTCCCCCTCACCCGAAATCGCGTGGCGATTTCGACCTCTCCCCAGGGAGAGGTGACCTTCCCCTCTCCCCAGGGAGAGGTGACCTTCCCCTCTCCTCGGGGAGAGGGAGGGGCCCGGCCCGCTCGGGCCGGGAGGGTGAGGGGGAGGGACGCCGATCGTCGGAGCCACCCTCGAACCGGCACCTCAGGAAGGGCAGGGAATGAACATCCACGAATATCAGGCGAAGGGGCTGCTGGGGCGCTATGGCGTTCCGGTGCCGCGCGGCGGGGTGGCGTACACGCCGGAGGAGGCGGTGCGCGTGGCGGAGGGTCTCGGCGGCGCGGTGTATGTCGTCAAGGCGCAGATCCATGCGGGCGGCCGCGGCAAGGGCCACTTCAAGGAAGAGCCGCAGGGCAAGGGCGGTGTCCGGGTGGTGAAGTCGACGGCGGATGTCGCG
>JAEKLZ010000155.1 GCA_019508225.1 Inquilinus limosus
CAGCGCCGGCCGGCGGCGACATGGCCGATCTCGTCGGTGTAGATCCGGTGCAGGATGCGGGCGCTGCCGGCATCGCCGGCGCGCTCCAGCCGCTCCACCGTCTCCGGCGTCACGTCGAGTCCGCGCGCTTCCAGCACCAGCGGCACCACCGAGAGCCGGCCGAGCAGGTCCTCGGCCGTCTCCTCCGCCGCCTGCCACAGCCCGTCATGCGCCGGCAGGGCGCCATAGGCGGAGCCGAGCTCGTTCAGCCGCACCGACAGCAGCCCGTGATGCGTCGCTTCCTCATCGGCGACCTTGACCCAGTCGTCGAAGAACCCGTCCGGCGTCTCCGCCGTGGCGAAGCGGGCGATCAGATCCCAGCTCAGGTCGATCGCATTCAGCTCGATATGCGCCAAGGCGTGCAGCAGGGCGATCCGCCCCGCCTCCCCGCCCAGGCGCCGCCGCGGCATGTCGCCGGGTCGCCGCAGCTCGGGCAGCGCCGGGCGGGCCGGCCGCGGCGGCGGCCGGCGGGTGCCGAGCACCGGGACCGCGCGCTGCCGCCAGGCCGCGGCGGCCTGATGGCTCAACTCAATCTTCCGCAGCGGGTCTGCGGTCTCCAGCACCTGGATGGCGAGGTCGGTCAGGGCGTCCATGGCTCCTCTTACACCAGGACCGCGCCGCCCTGAAATGCCGGCCGGCCCGGATCGTCTCAACTTTGGAACCGTCTCCGGGATGCTCCTCCAGCGCAACGATGTTATCTTTCGGTGTGTCCGCGCAGCCTTGCGCAGGGGAGCGGACGCACGATCATTGCCGAAGTCCCAGATTGTCCCGAGATCCTGTTGGTCCGATGCCGCGCCGATCGCCCCTCTTTCGCCCCACCGCCCCAGGTCCCGATCGGCCGGCCCCCGCCTCTCCCGGCCATCGCCGGACCGCCGCGCGGGCCTGACCGGGGCGCGCCCGTTGCCAGAAGCCGTCCAAGGCTGCCGTCGCTGCGGCGCGCCATCCTTCGGGCAGCGACGGCCGGCATCGCGCTTCTGGCCCTGGCGGGGCCGGGCGGGGCACAGGATCAGCCGCGAGACAGCGCAGCCGCGGTCCAGCAGGCGGTGATGGGGATCATCGGCTACACCCGCTGGCCGGTTGAGCCGCCGGAGCTCCGACTCTGCGTGATCGGCCCGGCCGACTTTGCCGGCGATCTTCTGGCCGGCGCCACGCAGCCTTCCGGGCGGCCGGTCCTGGGAGGCCGCATCGGTCCCGATGGATCGCTCGGCCGGGACTGCAACGTCATCTATCTCGGCCGGATCGGCGAGGCCGAGCGGCGGCAGGTCTTCGCGCAGTTGGCCGGCCACCCCGTGCTGAGCATCAGCGAGCAGGACGACCGCTGCACCGTCGGCGCCATGTTCTGCCTGCAGGTGCGTGGAACCGAGGTCACGTTCCAGATCAACCTCGATTCCGTGGCGCGCAGCGGCGTCCGGGTCAGCCCGAAGGTGCTGCAGCTCGGCCGGCGCAAGGAGACGCCGCCATGAGCCGCCGCGGCGCCCCGCCGGACCGGCCGACGCTGCGGCGCGTGCTGCGGCGGGCCCATCTCGGCGTCGCCCTGGTGGCGGTGACGCTGGCGGGGCTGACCCTGACCGTGGCCGGCTTCGCCGCCCTGCGCGCCTATGCCGGCAGCAACCTGCAGCTGATCGCCACCTCGATGAGCTACACGGTCGAGGCCGCGCTGGTGTTCAAGGACCGCGCCGCGGCCGAGGAAGCGCTGGGCCTGATCGCGTCGGCCGAAGGCGGCGTCGCCGAGGCCAATGTCTTCGGCCCCGACGGCGTGCTGTTCGCCCATTGGCAACGGCCCGGGACGGCCCCGCTGTTCGGGTTGGGGCACCGCCTGGCCGACATGATCTTCATCTCGCCGGTGCGCCAGCCGATCACCGTGGCGGGCGGCGGGGAGATCGGGCGGATCGAGCTGCACGGCGATGCCACGGGGCTGCTGCGCTTCCTGGCGATCGGCCTGGTGGTGGTGCTGGTCTGCATGGCGCTGAGCGCGCTCAGCGCGCTGCTGCTGTCGCGCTACCTGGTGGCCGGCATCGTCGGCCCGCTGCAGACGCTGACCACGGTGGCCCATCGGGTCCGGACCCAGCGGGCGTTCGACCGGCGCGTGCCGCCGGCGGGGATCGCCGAGCTGAACGAGCTGGCCGGCGACTTCAACGCCCTGCTGGGGGAGCTGGAGGCGTGGCAGGCCCGGCTGCAGCGCGAGAACGAGTCCCTGGCCCATCAGGCCAGCCATGACAGCCTGACCGGCCTGCCGAACCGCGCCGCCTTCGAGGTCCGGCTGGCCGGCGCGCTGCAGGAGGCCCAGGCGGCGCGGGACCGGGTCGCCGTGCTGTTCCTCGACACCGACAACTTCAAGCAGACCAACGACGATCTGGGCCATGCCGCCGGCGACGCTGTGCTCGCCGCCATCGCCGCCCGGGTGCGGGACCAGCTGCGCAAGACCGACCTGGTGGCGCGGCTGGGCGGCGACGAATTCGCGGTGCTGCTGGCCCCGGTCACCGAGATCGCCGACGCGCTGCATGTCGCCGACGACATCCTGGCCAGCCTGCATCAGCCGGTCCGGCTGCCCGGCGGCGGCACCGCCGCCGCCTCGCTCAGCATCGGCGTCGCCGTCTTCCCCGACCATGCCCGGGACGGGGCGACGCTGCTGCATCGGGCCGACGCCGCCATGTATCTCGCCAAACGCCTGCGGCCCGGCGGCCGGGAGCTCGCCGCCGGGCCGGAGTCATTCGACGAACGGGGGATCCACATTGCATCTCGTCACTAGGCGTATCGCCCTGTCCCTGGCCCTCGCCGGCCTTGCCGCCCCGGTCCTGGCCGGCTGCCGGTCCGGGCTGACCCCGGCCCAGATCGCGCTGCTGAAGCGGCAGGGCTTCGAGCTGACCGACGATGGCTGGGAGTTCGGCCTGTCGGACAAGCTGCTGTTCGGCACCAACGAGGCGACGCTCGCCCCCGGCCAGCGCGACTCCATTGCCCAGCTGGCGCGGGCCCTGCTGTCGGTCGGCATCCACCGGCTGCAGGTCGAGGGCCACACCGACGACTACGGCACCGCGGCGTACAACCAGGCGCTGTCGGAACGCCGGGCGCAAGCCGTCGCCGACGCGCTCGCCGCGGCCGGCATCCCGGCCCGGGACCTGCAGGTGGTCGGCATGGGCAAGAGTGCGCCGGTCGAGGACAACCGCTCCTCCGCCGGCCGGCGGGAGAACCGGCGCGTCGCGGTCATCGTCTCGAACCAGCAGTAGCCGCCGGAAGGCAGGGCCTCAGGCGGTGCCGGTCATCACCGCCGCGAACTGCTCCAGCGCCCAATCGACCTGGTCGCGGGTGATGACCAGCGGCGGCGCGATGCGGATCGTATCGCCATGGGTGTCCTTGGCCAGCACGCCGCGCTTCTGCAGCGCCTCGCAGTAGCGGCGGGCGCCGCCGGCCTCGGGATGCAGCTCGACCGCCAGCATCAGGCCGCGGCCTCGCACCTCCCGGATCAGGTTGCTGCGCAGCCCGGCCAGCTCGGCCTGGAAATAGTCGCCCTGGCGCTCGGCATTCTCGATCATCTCCTCCTCGACCAGCACCTTCAGCGCCATGCGGGCGACGGCGCAGGCCAGCGGGTTGCCGCCGAAGGTGCTGCCGTGCTGGCCGGGCTTGAGCACGCCCAGCACCTCGGAGTTCGAGAGCACGGCCGAGACCGGGTAGAAGCCGCCGGACAGCGCCTTGCCGACCAGGGTGACGTCGGCCTCGATGCCCTCATGCGCCTCGGCCAGCAGCTTGCCGGTGCGGCCCAAGCCGGTCTGGATCTCGTCCAGGATCAGGGTGACGTTGTGCCGGGTGCACAGCTCGCGCACCGTCTTGAAGTAGCCCGTGGGCGGAATCATCACGCCGGCCTCGCCCTGGATCGGCTCGACCAGGAAGGCGACGGTGTTCGGGGTGATCGCCGCCTCGAAGGCGGCGGCGTCGCCGAAGGGCACGACCTTGAAGCCGGGTGCGAAGGGCCCGAAATTGCCGCGCGCATCCGGGTCGGTCGAGAAGCCGACGATGCCGAGCGTGCGGCCGTGGAAGTTGTTCTCGCAAACGATGATCTCGGCCTGGCCCTGGGGCACGCCCTTGACCTCGTAGCCCCATTTCCGGACCGCCTTGACCGCGGATTCCACCGCCTCGGCGCCGCTGTTCATCGGCAGCACCTTGTGCGAGCCGGTGAGCGCCGCGATCTCGTCGTAGAACAGCGCCAGCTGGTCGTTGCGGAAGGCGCGCGAGGTCAGGGTCAGCTTCTGCGCCTGCTCGACCATCGCCGCCAGGATCTTCGGGTGGCAATGGCCCTGGTTGACCGCCGAATAGGCCGACAGGCAGTCGAGGTAGCGGTTGCCGTCGACATCCCAGACCCAGACGCCTTCGCCGCGCGACAGCACGACGTCGAGCGGCTTGTAGTTGTGGGCGCCGAGGCGGGCTTCGGTCTCGATGAGGGTGGTCGCCGTGGTGGCCATGGTCCTGCTCCTGTTCCCGTCCTACAGCGCGCCCGAGGCCGCGCGCTCGACCGCCCCGACCCGGTCCATGATCTGCCGCCCGAACAGGCTGGAGACCAGATCGACCAGCAGCAGGGCGCTCTTGCCGCGGTCGTCCAGGAAGGGGTTCAGCTCGACCACGTCGAGCGACCCGACCAGGCCGCTGTCGTACAACATCTCCATGATCAGATGCGCCTCACGGTAGGTCGCCCCGCCCGGCACGGTGGTGCCGACGCCCGGCGCGATCGACGGGTCGAGGAAGTCGACGTCGAGGCTGACATGCAGCAGGCCGTTCCGCGCCGCGACCTTGTCGAGGATCCGGCGCATCAGCACCGAGACGCCGTATTCGTCGACCAGGCGCATGTCGAACACCTCGACGCCGCGGCGGCGCAGCAGCGCCCGCTCCTCGCGGTCGATCGAGCGGGCGCCGAGGATGGTCAGGTTCTGCGGGTCCAGGCGCTCGCGCGGCTCGGTGCCGAACACGTCGTCCAGCCCGGGCTCGCCGCACAGCAGGGCCGCCGACATGCCGTGCATGTTGCCGGACGGCGTGGTCGCCGGGGTGTTGAAGTCGGTGTGGGCATCGAGCCACAGCACGAACAGCTCGCGCCCGGCCTCGCGGCAATGGCGCAGCACGCCGTTGACCGAGCCCATCGACAGGCTGTGGTCGCCGCCGAGGAAGATCGGCAGCACGCCCTGGTTCATCAGCGCGTAGGCGCGGTCGCTGAGGATACGGGACCAGCCCGCGATCTCCGGCAGGAAGCGCATCTGCGGCGTCTCGACCACGGCCGGCAGCGGCTGGGCCGGCGCTAGGTCGCCCAGGTCCTCGACCTCGAAGCCGAGGCCGCGAAGGCTGGGCAGCAGGCCGGCGGTGCGCAGCCCGGCCGGGCCCATCACGGCGCCGCGATGGCCGGCCCCGACTTCGACCGGCGCGCCCACCAGGGCGATGCGCGAGGGCCGCTGCTGCGTGCGATCGGTTCCGTCCATGTCCTGCCATCCCTGTTGGCGGGGAATTGAAACTCGATTATCCGCCCGCCAGGGGGTGACATAAAGCCGGCATCTTGGCTATTTTGCTCAATGGATCGAGCAAATTGACAAGGCGCGTTGATCAGAATGGACGATCTCGACCACAAGCTGCTGTCGCTGCTGCGGGCCGATGCCCGCACCCCGGTCTCCACCCTCGCCCCGGCGCTCGGCGTCTCCCGCGCCACGGTGCGGGCGCGGATCGACCGGCTGGTCGACACCGGCGTGATCCAGGGCTTCACCATCGTGGTCAAGGCCGGCAGCCAGCCGAACCCGATCCGCGCCATCACCATGATCGAGGTCGAGGGCCAGGCCGCCGACCGGGTGATGCAGCGGCTGCGCGGCTTCCCCGAGGTGCGGGCGCTGCACTCGACCAATGGCCGCTGGGACATCGTGGCCGAGATCGAGACCGGGACGCTGGAGGCCTTCGACCAGACGCTGCGCCGGATCCGGCAGGTCCAGGGCATCTCGCAGACCGAGACCAGCCTGATGCTGTCCTCGATCCGGACGCGGACCGAGGCTGCCTGACGCCCACGGATTCGTCCTACATTTATCACGAAACATTTGTGCGCCGGCGGCGTTGAACAAGCCGACCCAGTCGGCTAGGGATTGCAGCCGACCGCCCCACCGCCTCGAGGAAGACGGACGATGAGAATCAGCCCGCGCGTGCACAAGATCCTGTCGAACTACGACAGCGAAAATCCGGCCGTGAAGGCCAAGCTCGCGCAGCTTCTGATGAACGGCCGCCTCGGCGGCACCGGCAAGATGATCATCCTGCCGGTCGACCAGGGGATCGAGCACGGCCCGGCCCGCAGCTTCGCCGTCAACCCCGGCGGCTACGACCCGTTCTACCATCACCAGCTGGCGATCGATGCCGGTCTGAACGCCTATGCAGCACCGCTCGGCCAGCTCGAGGTCTCGACCGGCAAGCTGTACGGCCAGGTTCCGACCATCCTGAAGCTGAACCATTCCAACAGCCTGTCCCGCCTGAAGGAAGACGCCGACCAGGCGATCTTCGGCTCGGTCGAGGACGCGCTGCGGCTGGGCTGCACCGCCATCGGCTTCACCATCTATCCCGGCTCGGACCAGGGGCTGGAGCAGATGGAGGAGATCGCCGAGCTGATCCGCGAGGCCAAGGCGGTCGGCCTGCCGACCGTGCTGTGGTCCTATCCGCGCGGCGGCGCCATCACCAAGGACGGCGAGACCGCGGTCGACGTTGTGGCCTATGCCGCGCATCTGGCCAGCCAACTCGGCGCCCATGTCATCAAGGTCAAGCTGCCGACCGACTTCATCGAGCAGAAGGAAGCGAAGAAGGAGTTCGACGGCGCCAGGATCGCGATCGGCACCCAGGCCGAACGCGTCGCCGAGGTCATGCGCTCCTGCTTCGCCGGCCGCCGCATCGTCGTGTTCTCCGGCGGCGCCGCCAAGGACACGGATTCGGTGCTGGCCGACGCCCGCGCCATCCGCGATGGTGGCGGCAACGGCTCGATCATCGGCCGCAACTGCTTCCGCCGGCCGCGGGAAGAGGCGCTGCAACTTTTGGACACCCTGGTCCGCATCTTCCAGGGCAAGGAATAGACCCTGACCGACTCCCGCATCTACATCGCGATCCCGCCGGACCTCGATCCGGCGGTGCTCGCGGCCGCCCTCGGCGCCGGCGACGTCGCCTGCGTCGAGATGGCGGTGCCGGCCGATCCGGCCGCGGCCAAGGCCGCGGTCGAGCGGCTGCGCGACCTCGCGCAGGAGCGCGGCGTCGCCTTCCTGCTGCGCGACGACGGGGCGCTGGCCGCCCGGTCGGCCTGTGACGGCGTCGTCGTCGGCCCCGGCACCTATGCCGCCGCGCGCAAGGCCGTCGGCGCCCAGGCGATCGTCGGCGTCATGGTCGGCACCAGCCGGCATGAGGCGATGGAGGCCGGCGAGGCCGGCGCCGACTTCATCGGCTTCGACGCCGATGCCGAGATCGTGTCGTGGTGGACCGAGATGATGGAAGTGCCCTGCGTCGCGGCGTTGCCGGAGGCTGACTTCCGGCGTGTGGCGGCGGAGGGCTGGACCGACGCGCAGACGGCGGTTGCGGCGATCCGAGGCCTGGGCTGAAGCAGCCGGCATCTAGAAACTCGCCCGATTTGGCGTTTGGTGATGAGGTCGTATATACTTCCTCAGTATCTTCGGATGCGGGATGATCGCCATGCCGAAAGAAGCCGTTTTCACGATGAAGCTCGAGGCGGAGCTCCGCGACGCCTTCATGTCCGAGGT